>JBKJML010000135.1:0-12594 GCA_046596415.1 Gaiellaceae bacterium
GAGATGTACCGCCGCGACCGCTTCCGCGAGGACCTCGTCATCGAGCGCTGCGCAGAGCTGATCGGGCTCGAGGCGCGCGTGGCGGAGCTCGACGCGATCCTCTCCGGTGGCCGTCCCACCGCGGGCGCCGCCCCGGCGAGCCGCTGCGCGTGCGGCGCGCCGATCCTCTGGGCCTCCCATTTCTGCGCCAACTGCGGCCGCCCGCTGGAGGCAGCCGAATGAGCGAAGGAACGTGCCCTCGGTGCGGCGCTGCCGTCGAGCAGATGCAGGAGTACTGCCTCGAATGCGGCCTGCGCCAGCCCCGCGGCGAGGGCGCCATCGGCCGAATGGGTGCCCGCTTCGCGGCGCGGCACCCGGCACTCCCCGGCGACTGGGTGCTACCCGCGCTCCTCGCCCTCGGGATCGCCGTGCTCGGCGCGACCGCCGCGATCCTCGTCTCGCGATCCGACACAGGCGCCGAGTCGATCCAAACCGCGACCGGCGGCAACATCCCGGTCACCGACACGCTGCCGACCGCACCCGAGCCGCAGGCCACGCCAACGGTCACGACGGGCCCGAGTACGACGCCGCGGACGACGACTCCGGCAAAGCCGCGCCGAAACCCCGCCGTCGCCACCTGGCCGCGAGGAAAGAACGGCTGGACGATCGTGCTTCTCTCGCTCCCGCAGCCGGGAGGTCGTGCCGCCGCGAACGCACGGGCGCGTCAGGCACGACAGAGCGGCCTCCGCGCCGTCGGCATCCTCGACTCGTCGCGCTACCCGAGCCTCCACTCCGGGTACTACGTCGTCTTCACCGGCATCTACGACTCGTCCGCCGAGGCGACGAGCGCCCTCCAGCGTGCGCGCGCGGCGTTCCCGGCCGCCTACACCCGCCAGATCGTCTCGTAGCGCCCGCGACAGCGGGACCGGTCGAAGAAACCGCAGGTGTAGAGATTTGCGATGCCGGGAATCACCCGCCCTGCGAGCCTGCCGGACAGTTTCAGCAGTTTTCATGTTCGGCAACATTTGAGGCGGACTTTGTGACAACCGCTCCGGCCGGTAGACTCGAAACGAACGCCGAGTGGTGGACACAGGCGTTAACGGCGTGTTAAAACGGCTTGCAGGGACTCGACGGGAGAGCGAAGATAAGCGACATGGACGCCCAGACTGTGCAGCTTCAAAGCTGCATGTATCAGTATTCGAGAGCCATCTATCGATCGATCAAAGACCTGATCGAGCCGTACGCCGACTCGTCGACGCGCCTCGATTCGCGTCGCGACGTGCTCGGACAGTGCGAGCAGACGATGGAGCGCCTCGCCGCCGACCCGCACTACTTTTCGAAGCCCGACCGCGCGCTCTTCCAGGACATTCGCCGGCATTTCCCGATCACGGCGCAGGCGCAGGTCGCCTGGGCGGTGCGCGAGGGTGTCGGTGCGGCGGTGTCGTTCATCGAGGAGCAGATCGAGGCCGGCGCGCTCGACGGGGGAGTCGCACGGTGCAAGGCAACGACGCGGAAGGGCAAGGCGTGCCAGCGCACGCCGCTTCCCGAGCGTGACTACTGCCCGTCGCACCAGCACCTCGAGCACACGACGCTCGCCGCCTAGCACCCCGGCTCGGATCCGTTCTCCAAGCCGTCACGCGGCGGAACCCCGCCCCGTGCGAGAATGGCCGGCGTGTCCCACGACACCGACAAGCTGATCCGCCAGCTCTCGCTCGTTGCCTTCCTGATGGCAGAGCGGCGACCACTCACCGCACGCGACGTGAAGTCGAACGTCGAGGGCTACTCGGAGATGTCCGACGAGGCGTTCGCTAGGCGCTTCTACTCCGACCGTGCCGAGCTGATCGCGCTCGGCGTGCCGCTCCACTCCCAGCGCGACGAGTTCACCGGCGAGGAGCTCTACACCCTGCGCTCCGAGAACTACTTCCTCGGCAAGCTCGACCTCGACGACGACGAGTTGGCGGCGCTCCAGACCGCGCTCTATCTGCTTGAGGGGAAGTTCGCCTACGCCGAGCCGCTCCGGCTCGCGCTCCAGAACCTGGCGCTGGGCCGGCCGGGCTTCGACGAGGCGCAGACGGACACCGCCGAGCGTGTCCGCGTCAACGATCCCGACCACTCGCCGGAGACCGCCGGCCGGCTGTCGAAGCTCGAGGCCGCGATCTCGAAGCAACGCACGATCAAGTTCAGCTACTGGTCGCCGCAGCGCGACCGGGTTGCCGAGCGCGAGTTGAACCCCTACGCGCTCCGTCGCGACCGCGGCGTCTGGTACGTGATCGGCCACGACCTCCTGAATGAGGACGTGCGCACGTTCCGGGTCTCCCGAATCCGCGGCGACATCCGCTTCGCGACCCGGCGTGAACGCGACTTCCGGTTGCCGCCCGAGTTCGACGTCGAGGCGTACCGGGTGCGAGAAGATTGGCAGCACGGTCCGGCCCAGGGCACGGCACGGGTTCGCGTGACGGGTGACACCGCCTGGTGGGTGCACCGAACGCTGGGCGACGCCGGCGTGCTCGTCGATGGCGTGTTCGAGACCGAGTACGCGAGCCTGGACGCGCTCGCCGGCTGGGTGCTACGCCAGAACGGTCGTGCCCTGCCGCTCGAGCCGGAGGAGCTCCGGCTCGAGATCGCCGAGTCGCTCGCACGCATCCAGGTAGGCCACGAGGGCGAGGTGCCGCGGCTCGCCAAGCCCAAGCCGGCCGTCGTCGCCGAGGTCTCGGAGCGTCCCGCCCCGCCGGTCGCTCCGGAACGCTTCGCCGTGCTCCAGGCCCTCCTCGCCCATCTGCTCGCCGCGTGTGGCGACAACCGGGACGCAGAGATCAACGCAACGGAGCTCGCCACGCGGTTCACGATCCCGCCCGACGAGCTCCAGGAGCACCTGTCGCTCCTGAACCTCGTCAACTTCGGTGGTGGCTGCTACACGGTCTACGCCGAGCTCGATGGCGACGTGGTTCGGGTCGACAAGGAGCTCTACGGCGACACATTTCGCCAGTCGCCACGCCTGACACCGCTCGAGGCGCGCGCGATCCGGCTGGCGCTCGAGCTTGTCGGGCCGACGATCGCGGCCCACGCGCACACACCGCTCGACCGGGTGCGGAAGAAGCTCGAGGAGACGTTCGGCCAGTTCGAGCTGACGCAGACCCCCGAGCCTCGCGTCGAGGACGCCGAGGAGGGCCTCGTCGCCGTGCTGTCGGACGCGATGGAGCAGCATCGCGTCGTCGAGATCTCCTATCTCAAGGACGGCGAGGAGACACCCGAGACGCGCCGCGTGGAGCCGTACCGGCTCGAGCGCGAACTGCCCGTCTGGCGGATCCACACCTGGGATCTCGACCGCGACCAGCCACGCACCTACCGGCTCGACCGGATGCGCGACGCGAAGCTGACGAAACAGACGTTCACCCAGCGCGAGGGCTTCGACCCGAACTTCCTCGGCGACACGCGCACGGTGCGCGTGCGGTATGCCAAGCCGATCGCCCGCTGGAAGGTCGAGCGAGGTGCGGAGCCGCTCACCGACGGATCGGCCGTGCGCGACCTGCGCGTTGGAAGCGAGGAGTGGCTCGAGAGCGAGATCCTCGCCGACCGCGGTCACGCGATCGTGCTCGAGCCGGCGGAGCAGCGCGAGAAGATCGCCCGGCGCGCGAAGGCGCTGGCGCGGGAGTTCGAGAAGCCTCCCGCCCGCGCCGCACGCTAACCGGCAGACGCGGCGAGCCGCTCGTCGAGCCGCGCGAGCGACCAGGCGGCCTGCTCGGCGAGGATCGGGTCGGGATCGTCGAGGTACGAGCCGATGATCGCGCGATGCTCGGGACCGCCGGTGTTGCCGAGCGCGTTCAGCGCGTTGCGACGCAGCCAGCGCGCTTCGTTGCGGGGGACGTAGAGCCGGTCGTAGCGTCGCACGAGCTCGGAGCCGTCACCGGTCAGCCAGTCGACGAGCGACACGATGGGCTCGCCTGCCGTCGGTTCGTCTGCGCGCCGTCCCTCGACGCCGCTGTTCCACGGGCACACGTCCTGGCAGATGTCACAGCCGTAGACCATCGCGCCGAGCTCGGCCCGGTAGGCCTCCGGGATCGGCGCCGGCGCCTGCGTCCAGTACGAGAGACAGCGGTTCGCGTCGAGCGTGCCCGGCTCGTCGAGCGCGCCGGTCGGGCACGCGTCGATACAGAGACGGCACGAGCCACAATCGGTGGCGAGCGGCTGCGACCGTTCGATCTCGAGGTCCGTGACGAGCGTGCCGAGCACGACCCACGAGCCGTAGCGGCGCGTGATCAGCAGCGTGTTCTTGCCGTAGAAGCCGACCCCGGCCCGTGCCGCGGCCTCGCGGTCGACGTGCTGATTCTCGTCCACGAGGACGCGGTAGGCGCCGCCGAGGCGCTTCCCGAGCTCGTCCAGCTGCGCGCGGAGCTCCGTGTAGCGCTCGCTCCAGGTGTAGCGCGGCAGCATTCCCTCCCCCGCCGCCGGCTCGGAGCCGGGGGTGTAATAGCAGAGCGCGGCAGAGACGACCGTCCGCGCGTCGGGCAGCAGCGACTCGGGGTGGCAGGAGATCTCCGGCCGCGCCATTGTGAACCGCATGTCGGCGAACAGGCCGCGCTCGCGGCGGTCGCGGATGTGCCGCTCGGTGTCGACGTACGGCTCGGCGGGGGCTGCGCCGACGACGTCGAGGCCGAGCTCCTCCGCGAGTGCCGCGAGGTCGTGTGAGGTCATGAGAGGATTGTGCCCGTGAAGGCCGTGCGTATCCACGAGGACGGTGGCCCGGAGGTGCTCCGCTACGAGGACGTCGCCGAGCCGGTGGCGGGGCCGGACGAAGTGCTCGTCTCGCTCCACGCCGCCTCGCTGAACCATCTCGACCTCTGGATCCGCAAGGGGCTTCCGTCGGTTCCGAAGCCGCGAATCCTCGGCGCGGACGGGGCGGGCATCCGCGTCGACACCGGCGAGCGGGTGGTGATCAACCCCGGCCTCGAACACGGCCCGGTGATCACCGTCGTCGGCGAGCACACCGACGGAACACACTGCGAGTTGATCGCCGTGCCCGCCGGGAACGTCTTCCCGCTCGACGACGCGCTCACCTTCGAGCAGGGAGCCGCGTTCCCGCTCGTGTACGAGACCGCGTACCGCATGCTCGTCACCAAGGCGCGGCTGGCGGCGGGCGAGACGATCCTGATCTGGGGCATCGGCGGCGGCGTCGCAACCGCGGCGTTCGAGATCGCCCGTGCGGTCGGCGCGCACACGATCGTCACCTCGGGTAGCGACGAGAAGCTCGAGCGGGCACGCGAATGGGGCGCCGACGTGACCGTGAACCACACAAGCGGCGATGTGCTCGCCGCGGTCAAGGAAGCGGGCGGCGCCGACGTCGTCGTCGAGTCGGTCGGCGAGGCCACCTGGTCCCGCTCACTCGCAGCGGTGAAGCCAGGCGGCCGCGTCACGGTGTGCGGCGCCACGAGCGGCCCGAACCCGCCGGCGCAGCTGCACCGCTTCTGGTGGAAGCAGCTCACCGTCTTCGGCTCGACGATGGGCACACGCGAGGACTTTCTCGGCTGTTACGACCTCGTGCGAAGCGGCAAGGCCCGAATCCACATCGACAGCGTGTTCCCGTTGTCAGAGATCCGCGCCGCGCACGAGCGTCTGGAAGCGGGCGCGCAACTCGGCAAGATCGTCCTCACGATCCCTTAGACCGCAGCTACAGCGAGCGGATGAACCACTCCGAAGCCACGTCGTAACCCTGAGCTTCGAGCGCGTCAGCCAACGCAGCGTCGGCTGAGCGGGCCGGAACAATGGCAAGGACGGCGTCCGACGCCGCTGCCCACGAGACGAGCGTACTGCCCGGTGACGGCCGCAGCGCGAACACCACCTAGTGGCTCAGAGCCACAAGGCGGTGTCCCGCGATCTGCCCAAGATTCGAGGGGTGCCCGGCGCGTCGTTCGCGTGCCGCGAGCGACGCGAGTGCGGCGGAGCGGGGCTCCGCCCGGCGGGAGCCGTACGGCCGGGGCGCGACGGGCTAACCGAAACCGAGGATGAACTTGGCATCCTCGGACATGCGGTCCGGCGTCCATGCCGGCTCCCAGACGAGCTCGACCTCCACCTTTTCGACGCCCGGGAGCGCTGCGGCGCAGTCGTGGATCGCCTCCTGGATCATCGGCCCGGCGGGGCAGCCCATCGAGGTGAGGCTGTGAATCACCTTCACGTTGGCGCCCTCCACCTCGACGTCGTACATCAGCCCGAGCTCGACGATGTCCATCCCGAGCTCCGGATCCTCGACCTCGTGCAGCGCTTCGATGACGTCCTCGCGAGTGACCATGGCGTTACCTTACCCGGAGAGGCGCACTTCCTCGCGGCGCTCCCGTGCGAAGAAGTGGATCGACTCGACAAACCGCACCCAGTTGCACCGCATGCACATGACGAGCGAGTTGGTGCGCGCGCTGTCGGCGAGGAAGCGCACGCCGTGCAGGAGATCGCCGTTCGAGATCCCCGTTGCGACGACGATCAGGTCGCCGCTCGCGAGGTCCTCGGAGAGGAAGACGCGGTTGACGTCCTCTACCCCCTGCTCGCGGGCCTCCTCGATCTCGGTTCGGGTCGTCGGCCAGAGCTGCGCCTGCATCTCGCCGCCGAGGCAACGGAGCGCCGCCGCCGAGAGCACCGCCTGGCGGGTGCCACCGATCCCGATTGCGAGGTGGTCGTTCGTGCCGCGGATCGCGCTGGAGATGGAGGCGGTGACGTCGCCGTCCTGGATCAGCTTGATGCGGGCGCCCGAGGCTCTGATCTCCTCGATCAGGTCGTGGTGACGGGGCCGATCGAGCACGATCGTCGTGATGTCGTTGACGTTCCGCTCGAACGCTGCCGCGATCGCCTCGACGTTGTCGGCGACCGGGCGCGTGAGGTCGATCCGGCCCTTCGCGCGCGGGCCGACCGCCATCCGGCGCATGTACATGTCCGGCAGCCGAAGCAACGAGCCGCGGCCGCCGACGGCGACCATCGAGATCGCACCGTTGCCGCCGCGCGCGACCACGCCGCGTCCTTCGAGCGGATCGACCGCGAGGTCGACCTCCGGGCCGCCAGTCCCGATCTCGCTACCCGGGCCGAGCCGCGCTGCGTCGCGAGGGCCGATCACCACGCAACCCTGAATCGGCAGCTTCGTCAACTCCTCGTGCATGGCTGCTTCGGCGTGCTCCTCCGCCCCGTCCTGATCGGCTCGGCCGAGCCAGCGGGCGGCAGCAATCGCCGCCGCCTCGGTGGCGCGCGAGTAGTGGACGCAGGCGCAGGGCGCCTCGGTTTCGCTCACCGCTTCAGCCTCTCCGCCTTGTCGAGCACGAGCCTCATCACCTCCGCGAGCGCGTCGTCCATCCGCTGATTCTCTACGACCGGCACGTCGGCGCGTCGTGCCCGCTCGACGATGTAGTCCTGGATCAGCCGGATCTCGGCGAACGCAGCCAGGTACTTGTCGGCCGGCCGGACGCCGTCCGAGGTTGCGTCGCGAATCCAGAAATGGCCGCGGTGCGTTTCCTCGTCGTGGATTGCGAGCACGCACTGCACGACGAGTGCCCCGTCGAAGTCGGCTTCGAGCATGCCTGGCACGAGATGAACCCCCTCGAGCACCATCGACCACCCCTCGGCAAGCGCTCGTTGGACGGCGGCCTCGACGCCGACGACCACGTTGCGGGATTGGTCGAGGAAGCCGAGCAGGGCCGCGTCGCCGCTTTCCTCCTCCTCGGCTTTCGTCAGCCCGCGCTGTGCCTCGAAGCTCGAGTAGTGGATCGACGGCATGAACGCTTTCGAGAAGAACGCTCGCATCGTCTGACGAATGAAGTCGGTCGACGTGACGCGGGTGATCCCGAGGCGGTGCGCCGCTTCGGTGGCGACCGTCGACTTGCCGGTACCCGTGCCGCCGCCGATCAGCAGGATGATCGGCAGATCGAGCTCCTGCAGCTCGTGGTAGCTGCGGAGTCGCCGTAGAGCAGCGCGGCCCGCCTCCTCGCCGAGCAGATCGACGGCGAGCTCCTGGAAACGCTCGAGCTCGAGCGTCGCCAGCCGCCGCTGGGCGAGGTCGAGCTCGGCGCGGCGTGCGAGCTCGTACGCCGGCTCGGCCGGAAGCCCGGTCGCCATCAGGGCGCGCGTCATCAACCCCTTCGAGAAGGGCAGCCCGTCTTCGCCGCCCAGGAAGAGCCGGCCATGGCGCTGCTCGCTCACCCGCCCGCCTCTGCCGCCAGCCGGAGCAGCTCGGTATCGAGGTCGGGCTCGCCGTCGAGCGCGACGACGTCGTTGGCGGCGAGGACGACCTCGATTCCCCGCGCCGCCGCCGCCTCGGCGACAACGTCGATCGCCGCCGCCTTCAGCTCGACGAGGACGACGTCCACCTCGAGTCGCTCGAGCTCCTCGCGCAGCGCCTCCCGGTCGGCGAGGCTGCCGGACACCGAGACGACCTCGGCTCCGTGCTCGCGCTCCAGGTGCGCCGAGATCCGCGCATGCGCGCCCACGGGGGCGGTGCCAAAGTAGGCGACCGACCTGCCGTCCACGAGCTCGAGCGGGCGCGGGCGCAGGACAGTCGCGACGACCGGGGTGTTCGGCACGAGCTCACCGATGCGCTCGCGCAGCAGCCGGTGCGGCGTCCCGTCCTCCGCCATCGTCAGCACGACCAGGTCGGCGACGAGGTGCCGGTACGCGTTCAGGTAGCCGGTGACGAGGCCCGCGTCCTGCTGGGCGCCGGCGACGAGCACGCGACGATCGGTCGCAACCGGCGGTAGCGCTGCACCGCTGCCGTCGAAGACGACGAGGTCGGGGCGAAGCGCCGCAGCAGCTCGCGCCCCGGCGGCCACGTTCGAGGAGAAGACCGCGCCGGCGAGGCCGCCTCCGCAGCGCCGACAGCCCACTGTGACGACGCCCGTCAGCGCGGCTGTCTCGAGATGGTCCGATGCCGCGTGGCGCCCGGCGCGGGAGAGCGCAAGCAGCGACTCCACTGTCGGCTGCACCTCGATCACCTCCGGCTCGGGTGGGCCGCCACGCCCCATCGCGACGACGACGACCGTACGGTCACGCGAGAGGAGCCGGACCGCGTGGCCGGTGACGGCCGTCTTGCCGACTCGCTTGCCGGTGCCGACGACACCGAGCGAAGGCAGCGGGAACGGCTCCAGCACCGGCGGGTCGAAGCGAAAGTCAGCCCCGACGTAAGGCAGACCCCGTGCCAACACTCGGCTTGCCAGGCGCAACCGCTGCCGCGGGCCGAGCACCGGTTCATCCGACAGGTCGACGACGACCTCGAGCCGCTCGTCGGCGAGCGCCGCCTCGAGGGTCGAGACGAGCGGGACGCCGTACTCTGATCCGTCCCGCAGCTTCTCGCCGCCGCCGACGAGGTGGACGGCGACGAAGTCGTACGGCAGCTCGTCGAGGGCGGCGCGGACGACGGGCGCATAGTGCTCGCCGTCGATGAGCGCGAGCGCGCGCATCAGCGGCGCGGCCTGGAGCTGACCTCGTTCTCGATCCGCGTCGTGTACTTCTCGAACGCGAGCGTCTCCGTCGAGAACTGGATGATCCGCTCCTGCGCGTGGTACGGGTGCTTGCGCCAGACGCTGACGTGCGAGCCCTGCACCTCGATGATGTTGTAACAGGGCCTCCCGTGGCCACGCAGCCGGAGCGACGAGACCGTGCCGGCATTGACCACGAACAGGTTCTCGAGCCGCCACGCATATGGGACGTGCTTGTGGCCGGAGAGGACGAGGTGCACGCCGGCGCGCTGGAGGCATTCGATCGCGTCACCGGCGTCGTAGACGACGTTCCGCTCGCGACCCGTGCCGGGAACCGGGAGCAGATGGTGATGGAGAACGAAGATGCGCAGGTCGGCCGGCGGCGCGAACTGCTCCTCGATCCAGGCGTAGCGACCGCGGCCGATCTGGCCGTGATCGAGGTCCGGCTCGGTCGAATCGATCGCGACGACGGTGACGGGGCCGACACGGGTCACCGAGCTGCGAGCGCCGAAGAGCTCCTCGAAGTGGACGTAGCCGACATTCCGCGAATCGTGGTTGCCGGGAATCACGACGACTGTCTCGCAACGGATCCGGTCGAGGTAGCTCTTGGCCTCCACGTACTCGTGGCGGAAGCCGAACGTCGTCAGGTCACCGGTACAGATCACCATGTCCGGCTCGAGGTCGTTGATCTCCGAGACCGCGCGCTCCAGCAGGTTCGGCGCGAAGTACTGGCCGCCGCAGTGCAGGTCGGAGAGGTGCGCAATCGTGAACAGGCCGTCGGCACCCATGGCGCAGGAGTCTACGAGAGCCTCGTCCGAGGCGGTCGCTATCCTGAGCCGGGTGCCCCAGGAAACGCCTGTTTTCCAGGCTTATTGCGGTAGTACACCGCCCCGTTTTGCGAACCAGGCCGAGCTCGAATGTGCCAAGATGCTGGACTTCTACGGCATCCGTTGGGACTACGAGCCGACTACCTTCGTGCTCGACCGCGACGAGGAAGGCCGCGTCCGCAGCGCGTTCACGCCCGACTTCTACCTCCCCGAGCAGGATTTGTATGTCGAGGTGACGGTGATGAAGCAATCACTCGTGACGCGCAAGAACCGCAAGCTGCGCGAGATCAAGCGCCTGTACCCGGACGTCAACGTCAAGCTCTTCTACCGGCGCGACATCGAGCGCCTGGCCCAGAGATTTCAGCTCAAGCTCGCCTCATAGCCGCCGGCCACCCGCTCGGCGAGATCTACCTCACCCGGGAGGAGATCGCGCGCCGGGTCGACGAGCTGGCCGCCGAGATCGACCGCGACTATGCCGGCCGCAGGCCGCTCCTCGTCGCGCCGCTCAAGTCGAGTGTGGTCTTCCTCGCCGACCTGTCCCGTGCGCTCGCCGTCGACCACGAGCTCGACTTCCTAGAGCTCGCCGCCTACGCGGGCGGGAACGGTGGCACCGTGCGGTTGATCAAGGACCTCGACACCGTGCTAGAGGGCCGCGACGTCGTGGTCGTCGAGGACGTGGTCGACACCGGCCTGACCGTGAACTTCCTCGCCCGGACGCTCGCGCTTCGCGGGCCTGCGTCGCTGACGACGGTGACGCTACTCGACCGGCCGTACCGCCGCCTCTGTGACGACATCCCGCTGCGCTACGTCGGTTTCACCGTTCCGGACGAGCTCTTCGCCGGCTACGGGCTCGGCCTGGACGAGCGCTGGCGCGCGCTTCCCGACCTCCACTTCTTGGTGGCCGAGCAGCTCCCGGCAGCAGCGAGCGCCTGACGAACGATCTGCTACAGGTAGCCGAGCGGGTCGACGGGCGAGCCGTTCACCCGGACCTCGAAATGCACGTGCGGCCCGGTCGAGTGGCCGGTATTGCCCGAGTAGGCGATCAACTGTCCCTGCGAGACGGTCTGCCCCACCCCGACCGTCACATTCGTGTTGTGGCCGTAGGCCGTTGCGATCCCGTTGCCGTGGTCGATGACGACGAGGTTCCCGTAGCCGCCGGACCAGCCCGCGACGAGCACCGTGCCCGACGCGGACGCAACGACGGAGGTGCCGTTGCCGACGGCGATGTCGATTCCCTCGTGCATCCGGCCCCAACGAAAGCCGAAAACGCTCGTCACGGGGCCGTTGACGGGCCAGATCAAACCGGACGAGGACGGGGCGCCGGTCGAGGTCGAGCCGGCCGCTGAGCCCGCTTGGGCGGCCCGGATCTTGTCGGCGAGCGAGGCGCTCTCCTGGGCGAGCCCCTCGGCTTCCTTGAGGAACTCTTCTCGCGACTCATGGACGTTCGCGAGCACGCCCTCCTTGTCGCGCCGTGTGGTCGCGAGCTCGCGCTGACTCCACGCGAGCCGGTCGCGTACCCGGAGCTGCTCGTTCGTCCGCTCGCGGATCGCATCCGTTGTATCGGCGACACCGGCTCGGATCTTGCGCGTCCGATAACGCGTTGCCCCCATCTCCACCTTGGCGCGGTTGACCTCGACCGCGACCTTCTGGTCGTGGCGGCCGATGTCCTGCATGAACTCGAGCTGGTCGAGGAGGTCGGAGAAATTCGACGCCGACAGGACGTAGGAGACAGTGTCGGGCTGTTCGGTGACGTAGAGGTCGACGAGCCGTCGGTTCAGGCGGCCGACCGAGACCTGGTACTGCTTCTGGAGGAAGACGAGCCGCTTCGTCTGGAGATCGAAGAGGTCGTTCAACCGGTCGAGCTTGCGCTGCTGGAGCGCTAGCACCGCTTCCAGGCCTTCAAGGCGAGACTGGGCTGAGTCGACGTCGTCCTGGAGCGCGCTGATCTTCGTCGTGTAGCTCGAGATCTCGCTCGTCAGCGCCCCCTCCTGCCGGCGGGCCGCGTCGATCTTGTCCTGGAGGCGTTCGAGCTTGGTGTCGACCGTCCGCTTCCGGGTGTTGATGTCGTCGCCCGACGCTGGCGCGACCGCGACGAGCGCGACCGCCAGCGCGAGGCCGAGGATGACTCGTCTCGCCATGTGTCCCTGCGTTTTCGTCGGGCGCGCGGCTGTCCCTGCCACACACCGATGGGGTGTGGGCAGTCTACCGCTGTTTCCGGCGGTTTTTAGCTCAGAGCGGGCCGGGCTCGGGGATCCGCGGCTGCTCGGGCGGATCGGCCTCGTCGGGAGGCGGGTAGGGCTCGGGAGGTGCTGCCGGCTCGGGCGGGTCGCCCTCGTCGGGAGGCGGGA
>JBKJML010000140.1:0-5094 GCA_046596415.1 Gaiellaceae bacterium
GATCACCCATTTCGGCTCGAGCATCTGGTCGTACACCTGGCGCAGTGGGGCTGCCATCTTGTGGACGACGCGGCCGGAGACGATCAGCAGGTCGGCCTGGCGGGGTGAGGAGCGGAAAGCCTCCATGCCGAAGCGTGCGATGTCGTAGCGCGCGGAGACGATCGACATCATCTCGATCGCGCAGCAGGCGAGCCCGAAGGTGTCGGGCCACATCGACTTCGTCTGCGCCCAGGCAACAGCCTTCTCGAGCGTGGTCAGCCCCAGCGCGTCCTCGAGCCCGTCGATCTCCTGCTCGAACTTGCCGGGGCCCTTCGTCGGCCAGAGCAGCCGCTCTGACTGGAGCCCGGCCTTCGCGAGCGCCCGGTCGCCGCGCGGGGTGGGCTTCGGTTCTACCGCCATTCGAGCGCCCCTTTCCGCCAGATGTAGACGTAGGCGACGAGCAGCACGACGACGAAGCTCAGGAACTCGACGAGGCCGAACCAGTGCAGCTTGTCGAGCACGATCGCGAGCGGATAGAGAAAGACGATCTCGATGTCGAAGACGATGAAGAGCATCGCCGTCAGGTAGAAGCCGACCGTGTAGCGCTGCGCAACGGGAGGGCCTTCGGAGACGCCGGACTCGAAGGGGATCATGCGCGCTCGCACGCGACGTTGCGGCGGCTGCGCGAAGACGAACGACATCACAATCATCGTCGCAGGGATGGCTGCGGCGAGGACGGCGTAGATCAGGAATGGGAGCCAGCTTCCGAGCATCCGTCGGCCGAAACGTAGCAGGGTTGCCTCGGACGCACGAAGGGATGTTGGAACCCCGATGAGAGCGGGGGCGAGCGTGTCACAAACTCTCCCGCCAGCGGCCGCTTCGCAACAACTTCCCCCGTTGCTACCATGGGTGTCATGGAGATCGCAGAGCGCACCGATACCACCGACGTTTCACTGACGCCCACGGCGGCGGCGAAGATCAAGGAGCTGCTCGCCGAGGAGCCGGGCGGCGAGTCGATGGTGCTCCGCGTCGCGATCCAGGGCGGCGGTTGCTCCGGTTTCCAGTACGGCCTCGGCTTCGACACCGAGCCGGCGGAGGGTGACGAGGTGACCGAGCACTACGGCGTGCGCGTCGCGATCGACCCTCACAGCGCCCCGTACCTCAAGGGCGCGACCGTCGACTTCCTGAACGGGCTCGAGGAGTCCGGCTTCAAGATCGACAACCCGAACGCCTCCTCCTCCTGCGGCTGCGGCCACTCGTTCCAGGTGGAAGAGGGCGCCGAAGCGCCGGCGGAATCGTCGGCCGGCGGCTGCGGCTCCGGCTGCTCGCACTAGCTGCGGCCCCGCGCTAGCAGGTCTCTCTAGACCAGGCGCTTCTCCAGATACGCGGCGAGCCGCGTGAGCGGGAACGAGATCAGGAAGAAGACGGCCATCACCGCGGCGTAGATCTCGAACGCGTGGATCTCGCCCGGGCCGATCGGTGGCGGCGCGGTCAGTCGCTCGACCGACCGCTCACCCGTCTCCAGCAGCTCGGCCGCGCCGATCACCTGCGCGATCGTCGTGTTCTGGATGATGTTCACGAGCAGTGAGACGACTGGCGGCAGCAGCCGGCGCAGCGCCTGCGGCAGGATCACGAAGACGTGCCGGCCGACCCAGCCGAAGCCGAGCGCGCTGGCCGCCTCGTGCTGCTCGCGCGGCATCGACTCGACCGCGCCACGCGTCGCCTCCGCGATCTGCGCGCTCCCCCAGAGCGTCAGCCCGATCGAGGCGGCGGTGAACGGGTCGAATCGGAGGTGGTCGCTCACCGACGGGAGCGCGTAGTAGATGATGAGGATCGTCACGAGGATCGGCAGGCCGCGCCAGACCTCGATGTAGAGCCGGATGATCGCGCGTGTCGGCCGGAAGCGGATCGTCAGGAGCGTCCCGAGCACGATCCCGATCACTGTGCTGCCGACGAGCGAGAGCGCTGCGATCCGGAGCGTGCCCTTCAGCCCTTCCTCCAGCATGTAGCGGGCGACTGGCTCGACCCAGTCGGGAAGTGTCATCGGCCCTCCTTCGGCAGCGCGAGGTGGCCCTCGAGCAGCCGGATCAGCGCCGACAGCGTCCACACGATTACGAGGTAGGCGACGGCGAGGAGCGTGAACGTCTCGACCGTCTGCAGGGTCAGCGCGTTGATGTTCAGCGCGGTCGTCGTCAGCTCCTCATAGCCGATGACGTACACCAGCGAGGTGTTCTTGACGACGCTGATGTAGGTGTTGATCGAGGGCGGCAGCGCGATGCGCCCGCCGATCGGCAGCGTCACGTTCAGGAAGATGGCGAGGCGGCCGAAGCCGAGTGCCGCGCCGGCCTCGCGGTAGCGGAACGGCACCGCCTCGAAGCCC
The DNA here is from genome assembly GCA_046596415.1 of Gaiellaceae bacterium. GTDB lineage: Bacteria > Actinomycetota > Thermoleophilia > Gaiellales > Gaiellaceae > JBKJML01. The sequence goes on from JBKJML010000140.1 coordinate 2,360, forward strand.
GCCCGGAAGTTCTCGGTGTTGAAGGCGCCGCCCCACACCATGATCGCGAGCCACGCGACGGTGAACGCGTCGAGCCGGATTCCGAACTGGGGCAGGCCGAAGAAGATGAAGAAGATCTGGACGAGGATCGGGGTGTTGCGGATGATCTCGACGTAGATCGCGGCCAGCTGGTTGACGACCGGGATCCGGTGGGCGCGCGCCGCGCCGAGCACGAGCCCGATCACGAACGCGCCGGCGATCGCGATCGCCGACACCTCGAGGGTGCGCAGGAGCCCTGCGAGCAACTCGTCCCCGTTCTCGGAGACGAACGACCAGTCGAAGGCTATGGCGAGCATCGGGGTGATGGTGCGGGAGCGGCCGCCTCCCGGCGGCCGCTCCCTGTCGACTCGATCGAGATCGAGCCCGCTAGTTGCACTTGGTCGTCAGGTCGCCCTTGGTGTAGTAGAAGACCTGCTTCGGGCGGAGGATGTTCTTCGCGAACGCGCCGAGGTTCCGTGCCGGCACGTTCGCCTTGAGAATCGGATAGAACGCGTCCTTCTTGGTCATCAGGTTGAGCCGCGAGTCGACCCAGCGCTTCATCGCGTCGTTGCCCTGCTTGATCCCGATGCCGTAGGGCAGCGGCAGGAACAGGTCGTCGGTCAGCTTCAGGTTCGGGTCCGAAACCGCCAGGCCGAGTAGGACGGTGTCGTCCCACATCAGCGTGTCGGCACGACCGTCCTTGAAGGCGATCAGCGCGTTCGTGAAGCTGTCGGTGACGAGCAGCTTCGTCGAGCTGAAGCAGTTCTTCACCCAGCGGTCGTAGATCGATCCGCTCGTCGTCGCAACGGTCTTGCTGCCCAGGTCTGCGGTCGACTTGATGGGCGAGTCGTTGCGGACGAGCAGCCGGCCCGTCGCCTTGTAGTACGCCCGCGAGAAGTCGATGCGGGCGTCGCGGTCGGCGGTATAGGTGAAGGTGGCGATCACGAGGTCGACGCGGCCTGTCGTGAGCGCCGGCTCACGGCCTGGCGTCGTGATGCAGGTGAAGGTGACCCGGTTGTCCTTGCCGAACGCGAAGCGGGAGAACCACTTTGCGATCTCGACGTCGACGCCGGCGTTCTTGCCCTGCACGTTGATGTAGCCGAACGGCGGCGAGTCGCACTTCACCGCGATGTTCCAGCGCTTCCGCTCCTTGATCTCGGCCGGGAGCGGCGGCAGCGGCCGCGTCGCACTGGTCTTTGCCGCCTGTGCCGGCCGGGCTGTCGTGGTGTTGGCGGCCGGCTGGGCGAGCCCGATCGCGGTGGCGAACACCGCAACGAGCGTGACCCCGACCAGGGCCAGGAGGATCTTCTTCATTCGACTACTCCTTCGTCGGTGATTGTCAGCTCTTCGAGTGAGTCTGCGAGTTGGAGCGTGCGGCGCAGGAAGCGGCGCGTCCGCTCCTCGCGCGGGCGGTCCAGCAAGTCGGATGGCGCACCCTGTTCGACGATCCGGCCCTCGTCCATGAACACGACGCGGTCGCCCACCTCACGGGCGAACTGCATCTCGTGCGTGACCACGACCATCGTCATCCCTGAGCGGGCGAGATCGCGCATCACGATGAGCACCTCGCCGACGAGCTCCGGGTCGAGCGCCGAGGTGACCTCGTCGAACAGCATCACGTGCGGTTCCATCATCAACGCTCGCGCGATCGCGACCCGCTGTTGCTGTCCGCCCGAGAGCTGGTGCGGGTGCTGACGCGCCTTCTCCTCCAGCCCCACGCGCGCGAGCAACTTCAGCGCGCGCTCCTCGGCCTGCGCCCGGGGCTGTTTGCGGATCCGCCGCGTCGCTAGCGTCAGGTTGTCGATCACGCGCAGGTGCGGGAAGAGGTTGAACTGCTGGAAGACCATTCCGATCCGCTGGCGGACGGCCGACACGTTGGTGCCGCCCGCGGTGATCTCGTCGCCCTCGAAGAAGATCCGGCCACTCTGGAGCGGCTCCAGCAGGTTGATACAGCGCAGCAGGGTGCTCTTGCCGCTCCCGCTCGGCCCGATCACGACGAGTACTTCGCCGGGGGCCACCTCGAGATCGATCCCGTCGAGGACGAGGTTGTCGCCGAAGCTCTTGCTGACGGCCTCGAGGCGAATCAGCGGCGCTCCCCCGAGTGTGGGTGCCGCGATTCCCTCGCTCTCGCTCGTCTCGACGCTCACGACGTAACCCCCCGGAATGTGCCGTACGTGCGCTGAGCCATGCATACAACGGAAGTGCGCTTCCGAAGTCAAGGTTGCGAGGCTTCTGCTCGGCTAGGGTCGGAGCGTGTCCGAGCGGCCACTTCGAGTAGCGATCGTCGGCTCTGGCCCGGCCGGGTTCTACGCGGCTGCGCACTTGCTCGCCGCGGTGCCGCCCGCCGAGGTCGACGTGATCGAGCGCCTGCCGACCCCCTGGGGGCTCGTTCGGCTCGGCGTCGCTCCCGATCATCCGAACATCAAGGCCGTTTCGCGCGCCTTCGAGAAGATCGCGGCTCGTCCCGGCTTCCGCTTCTTCGGCAATGTCGAGGTCGGCCGTGACGTATCCCACGACGAGCTGATGGGGATCTACGACGCCGTCGTCTACTCCGTGGGAGCGCAGACCGACCGGCGAATGGGGATTCCCGGCGAGGACCTGCCCGGCTCGTGGGCGGCCACCGAGTTCGTCGCGTGGTACAACGGCCACCCTGACTACCAGGGGCTCGAGTTCGACCTCTCCGGTGAGCGGGCCGTCGTGATCGGGAACGGGAACGT
>JBKJML010000087.1:0-5072 GCA_046596415.1 Gaiellaceae bacterium
GCGGCGCGGTCGGGAAGGTGACGTAGCCGACGAGCCCGATCAGGTTGGCGAGGATCAGCGTGTTCCGAAAGCGGAAGAAGCGGTCGTGCGCCTTGAAGTAGACGTAGAGCAACGTGAGCCCGACGACTGCGAACTGCGAGAGCCAGTAGGTGTAGGAGGTCGCCTCGACAAGTATCTGAGAGCTCTCGACGAGGTTCTGGAGCGGCAGCTCCACCATCCCGTGCAGCTGCCGCTGGAAGTCGATCACGCTCTGCCCGTTCTCGAACGCGCGGGTGACGCTCTGGTCGGCCGCGCCGCGCGCCACCTGGTAGACGGCGTAGAACCCGAACCAGATCCCGAACTGGAGGACGAGGTGCGCCCAGCCGCGAGGCAGGCGCCGGGCGGCGGCTTCGGCGTGCGCGATCACGAGAGGGCGATTCTAGATGGTTGATCTAGCCGCCGATGTAGCTCATCTCGACCTTGGGCAGGTCGAGGGTGCGCTCGGAGCGGATCTCGGAGTAGCGGTCGGTGCGGCGCGCCCAGACGGCGCCGATCCGCTCGTGGAGGGCGCCGTCGTCGGCGCCGGAGCGGACGAGCGCGCGCAGGTCGTGGCCGCTAACGCCGAAGAGGCAGGTGTAGAGGCGGCCCTCGGCCGAGATCCGGGCGCGCGTGCAATCGCCGCAGAAGGGCTGTGTCACCGAGGCGATGACGCCGATCTCGCCGGAGCCGTCGCGGTAGCGGTAGCGGCGGGCGACCTCGCCCCGGTAGTTCGCCTCGGCCGGCTCGAGTGGCAGCTCCGCGTCGATCCGCGCCACGATCTCGGCCGCCGGGACGACGTCGTCGAGCCGCCAGCCGTTCGTGTGGCCGACGTCCATGTACTCGATGAAGCGCAGGATGTGGCCGGCCTGCTTGAAATGGCGTGCCAGATCGAGGATCGCGTGCTCGTTGAGGCCGCGCTTGACGACCGCGTTCACCTTCACAGGCAGGCCCGCGGCGGCGGCAGCCTCGACCCCTTCGAGGACGCGCGCGACCGGGAAGTCGACGTCGTTCATCGCCTGGAAGGTCGCGTCGTCGAGCGAGTCGAGGCTGACCGTGATCCGGCGCAGCCCCGCGTCGGCGAGCGCCTGGGCCTTGGCGGGCAGCAGCGAGCCGTTCGTCGTCAGCGTCAGGTCGACATCGAGCGCGGCGAGCCGCTCGACGAGCCGTTCGAGGTCGCGCCGGACGAGCGGCTCACCACCCGTGATCCGGATCTTCTCGACTCCGTGTGAGACGAATACCCGCGCGACCCGTTCGAGCTCCTCGAAGGTGAGCAGCTCCTTACGGTCGAGGAAGCGGTAGTCGCGGCCGAAGACCTCCTTCGGCATGCAGTAGACGCAGCGGAAGTTGCAGCGGTCGGTGACCGAGATCCGGAGGTCGCGGAGCGGCCGCCCCAGCGTGTCTGTGACACCCATGGGATTGAGAGTACCCGGGCGGTGTAGCCTCGACCGGGCGGCGTCAGATGCCGACGACCGAGATCTCGACTCCGGCAGCGTCCTCGAGCACAGGCTTCGCGTCGAGGGGCAAGGTGGTCGTGCCGGCAACGCTATCGGCGTCCGGCAGAACGATCTGTGGGTCAGACTGCGCGATGCTGTTGCCGTTCGCGTCCGTGATCGTGACCCGCAGCACGGCGCCCTCGCAGTCGGCGCCGGGGCGCGACGCGACCACCACCGCGACGATGCTGCTCCCGGACGTCGTGTACGCGACGGTGATGCCGTTCGTGTCGCACCGGGGTACGCCCGAGCCGGCAGAGGCGATCTGGGCGTTCGCGATCTCGCCCAGCGGAGTGGCTGCTGCGACGCTCGCCGCCGCGGCGGCCGCGAGGCCCGCGAGGAGCAGCGTCCGTGACAGCCGGTTCCGGGTTCTTCTCATCCCGCTAACCATTACCCGCCGCGGCGTCGGTGGGATTAAGAGTGCTCCCGGAGGGAATGCGAGCTCGCACAAGCGACGAGTAGGAGGGGTTTATGGACACCGATCGGATCGAAGGGAAGGTCAAGGAAGGCGCCGGCAAGCTCACGGGCGACGAGTCGAAGGAGCGCGAGGGCCAGGCGCAGGACACGTTCGGCAAGGCCAAGGACGTTGTCCGCGACGGTTGGGACGTGGCGAAGGACGCCGCAGACGACGCGAAAGACGCCGTCGAGGACGTGGCGGACGACGTGAAGGACAGGTTCGATGGCGACGACGGCCCGAAGAACGAGCGGGTCTAGGCAGCTCGAGCTGCATCTGGTCGCCGCGCTTTCCGGCTGAGTCCGGCGAGCGCGGCGACCACTCTTTCTAGCTGAGTGCTGCGGTGCTGCGCCGCACCGCGGTAGCTTCTCCGGATGCCTGCGATCCTGGCTCTCATCGTCGTGACCGCGGTGTGGGGGGTCACGTTCGTCCAGGTCAAGGACGCGGTCGCGATCTATCCGCTCTTCGCGTTCCTCGCCGTCCGCTTTGCGATCGCAACGCTCGCGCTCGCGCCTGCGGCGGCGACGCGACTGCGCCCACTGCCCCGTCGCGGCTGGGAGGCGGGTGCCCTCCTCGGCCTGCTGCTCGCGGTGGGCTATGCGCTGCAGACGGCGGGGCTCGCGCGAACCACCGTCTCGAGCGCGGGCTTCATCACCGGCCTCTACGTCGTCTTCACGCCCGTGATTGCGCTGCTCCTCTTCCGCACCTCGATCGGCGTCGCCGTCTGGCTCGGCGTCGCACTCTCGACGGTCGGGCTCGCGCTGCTCTCCGGCGTCGACGCCGGCACGCTCACCGGTGATCTGCTCGTGCTCGGCGCCTCCGCGGTCTACTCGCTCCAGATCGTGCTGATGGAGCGCTATGCCCCGCGCTACGACGCGGTCGCGCTCACGTTCGTCGAGATGCTGACTGCGTTCGCCGGTTTCGCCGTCGTCGCTGTCGCGCTCGGCCAGATCGAGTTGCCGCGCGGGATGACGGTCTGGGGCGCGCTCCTCGTGACGGGGATCTTCGCGAGTGCGCTCGGCTTTCTCGTTCAGACGTGGGCGCAGCGGCGGACGAGCGCGACGCGCACGGCGCTCGCCTTCGCGATGGAGCCGGTCTGGGCCGGAATCTTCGGCTTCTGGCTCGCCGGCGACCGCCTCGGCCCGTGGGGCTGGGCCGGCGGTGCAGTGATCATGTTGGGGATCGTGGTCGCGGAGCCCGCCGCCGGACGCTCGCTCCGCAAGGTTCTGGCCCGCTCTTCGCTGCGCTAAATAAGCCAGGCTCCGTCGCGCTGTACGAGCTCGTCGTCGCACCAGAGCTCACCGCCCGGACGGAGGTCCTTGACCATGTCCCAGTGGACGGCACTGTGGTTCGTGCCGCCCGAGTAGGTGTAGCTCGCGCCCACCGCGAGGTGGACGGTGCCGGCGATCTTCTCGTCGAAGAGGACGTTGTGGGTGTAGCGGGTGATGTTCGGGTTGCAGCCGATCCCGAGCTCGCCGAGCCGCCGCGCACCCGCATCGGTGTCGAGCGTCTGGAGCAGGAACGTCTCGCCCTCGTCGGCTGTCGCCTCGACGATCAGCCCCGCGCGGAAGACGAGCCGGACGTTCGTCGCGTCGCTGCCGAGGTAGGAGGCCGGGAACTCGGAGTAGGTGACGACGCCTTCGGCCGAGGCCTCGAGCGGGCTGTAGAAGACCTCGCCGTCCGGCATGTTGCGGTAGCCGGCCGACACGACACCCACGCGGCCTGCGATCCCGATCGTCAGGTCGGTCGCCTCGCCGACGATGCGGACGCGCTCGGTTCGGTCGAAGCGCTCCTTGATCCGCGCCATCCGCTCCTGCTCGACGTCCCAGTCGAGCAGGCAGGCGCCGTAGACGAACTCCTCGAACTCGGGCAGCGACATGCCGGCCTGCTCTGCACCGGCCTCGGTCGGGTACTGAACGACTGCCCAGCGGACGTCGAGTGAGCGGGCCCGCGCGGCCGCCGGCTCCATCGCCTTCTGGATCGCGCGCCGCCGCTCGGCGGGCAGGTCGGAGCCGGCACTCGTGTCCTCCGGCGCGCGAATCGTCAGGCGGGCGTCTTCCTGTTCGATCGCGTAGCGCTCGATCGGGGCCAGCGTCGCGAGCAGCTCGAGCGGCGCCTCTCGCGCCCACTCGGAGTCGACGCGGAAGCGATCCGACCCGAATGCGAGTCGGGTCAGCGCGTAGGCGCCCCGGCGGCCGATCGCCCGTGCCACCTCGTCGACCAGGGGCCGTCCGAGCGGTGTCGAGCGCACGGTCACCTGCCAGCCGGACTGGACGTCGAGGCAGCGCTCGACCAGGAGCTCGGCCAGTTGCCGCACGCGGGGGTCGCTCACAGGAGCCATTCTCCATCGCGTTGTACGCAGTCGCCGTCGCAGTGAATCTCGCCGCCGCGGCGCAGGTCGAGCACGAGGTCCCAATGGAGGTCGCTCCGGTTGCGCCCGCCGAGCTGCGGGAAGCCGTCGCCGAGCGCGAGATGGATCGTGCCTGCCATCTTCTCGTCGAAGAGCACGTTACGCAGCGGCCGGGAGATGCCGTCGTTGCAGCCGATCCCGAACTCGCCCAGCCGGCGTGCCCCGTCGTCGGTCGCGAGCGCCTGGCGGACGAGCTCCTCGCCGAGCGCGGCCGACGACTCGGTCACCTCGCCGCCCTGGAAGCGGAGGCGAACGTCCTGCACGAGCTCACTCACGTCACCGAAGGTGACCTCGCCTTCGAGCGACTCCTCGACCGGGCAGTAGAAAACCTCACCGCCCGGCACGTTCAGATGGCCGTCGTCGATCGCACCATGGCGTCCGTCGAGGCTGAAGACGAGGTCGGTTCCGGGTGCGACCAGCCGCACCTCGGCGGCGCGGTCGAAGCACGCGAGCACCGGCTCCATCCGCCGCCGCTCGGCATCCCAGTCGCGCAGGCAGGCGTCGTAAAAGACGTCCTCGTACTCGGCGAGTGAGAGCCCGGCGTGCTCGGCGAACGAGGCACAGGGGAAGTCGCAGCGGACGTGAGGCATCGTTCCCGCTCGGCCGCGTGCGCGATAGGCGAGGCCGTGGATCCGCATCGCTCGGCGCGCTTCGGCCGTGTCGGGGTCGCGGCCGGCCTCGGGCGCGTGCACCCAGATCG
>JBKJML010000275.1:0-4682 GCA_046596415.1 Gaiellaceae bacterium
TTCCTGACGCCCGGGATCGAGACGACGACCGGGCCGCTCGGGCAGGGCTTCGCGAACGGGATCGGGATGGCGATCGCCGAGCGGTTCCTCGCCGAGCGCTACAACCGGCCGAAGCACGACATCGTCGATCACCACGTGTACGCGATCTGCTCCGACGGCGACATGATGGAAGGGGTGACGCAGGAGGCCGCGTCGATTGCCGGCCAGCTCGGGCTCGGCAAGCTCGTCTACTTCTACGACGACAACCGGATCACGATCGACGGCACGACCTCGCTCTCGTTCAGCGCCGACGACAAGGGGAAGCGCTTCGAGGCGTACGGCTGGCAGGTCGAGCACGTTGCCGATGCGGAGGACGTTGCTGCGCTCGAGGCGGCGCTCGAGGCGGGGCGTGCGGAGACCGAGCGGCCGACGCTCGTGATCGTCCGCAGCCACATCGCCCACGGCGCGCCACACGCGATCGACACCGCGGAGTCGCACGGCAGCCCGCTCGGTGAGGACGAGATCCGCGCCACGAAAGAGGCGCTCGGTTGGGATCCCGACGCTCACTTCCTCGTCCCCGACGAGGTACGCGCCCACCTGGCGGGTGTCGTCGAGCGAGGGATCGCCGCCGAGCAGGAGTGGCAGGACGCCTTCGCGCGGTGGAGTGCCGCCTTCCCGGCCGTGCGCGAGGACTGGGACCAGGTGCGAACCGGCAAACCGCGCCCCGGCTGGGAGCAGGCGCTGCCCGTCTTCGAGGCTGGCGACGACATGGCCACGCGCGACGCCGGCAAGAAGGTGATGCAGGCGTTCAAGCACTTCGCACCGACGATGATCGGCGGCGCTGCCGACCTCGTAGCGTCGACGAAAACCGAGTTCGAGGGTGGCGGCATCTTCTCCGCCACCCACGCCGGCCGCAACATCGCGTTCGGGATCCGCGAGCACGCGATGGGCTCGATCGTAAACGGGATCGCCCTCGATCCGGCGATGCTGAAGCCGTACGGCTCGACGTTCCTGATCTTCTCGGACTACATGCGCCCGGCTGTCCGGCTCTCGGCCTTGATGCACGCCGAGTCGGTGTGGGTCTGGACGCACGACTCGGTCGGCCTTGGCGAGGACGGCCCGACCCACCAGCCGGTCGAGCACCACATGACGCTCCGGGCGATCCCGAACCTCTGGTACATCCGCCCCGCCGACGCGAACGAGACGTCGTATGCCTGGCGGCTCGCGCTCGAACGGGCGGGCGGCCCGGTTGCGCTTGCCTTCAGCCGTCAGAAGGTGCCGACACTCGACCGCGCCGAGGTCGCCTCGGCGGAGGGCGTGCTGCGCGGCGCGTACACGCTCTGGCAGTCCGGCGAGGGCGTGCCCGACGCGATCCTGATCGCCACCGGCGCCGAGGTCTCGCTCGCGCTCGACGCGGCGAGGCTGATGGACGGCAACGTCAGGGTCGTCTCGATGCCGTGCTGGGAGCTCTTCGCGACGCAAGCGCAGGCCTACCGCGACGAGGTGCTGCCGCCTGAGGCCCGAGCGCGGGTCTCGGTCGAGGCCGGCATCTCGATGGGCTGGGAGCGCTGGGTCGGCGACGTGGGCGACATGGTGGCGATCGACCGTTTCGGCGCTTCGGCCCCGGGGAACGAGGTGCTCGAGCGACTCGGCTTCACCGCCGAGCGGATCGCGGAGCGTGCAACGGCGCTGCTCGAGCGGGTCGCATGAGAGTCGCGGTCGCGTTCGATCACCGCGGCGCGAAGCTGCGCGAGCGCGTGCTCGAAACCCTTGTGGCTCTGAGCCACGAGGTGCTCGACCTCGGCACCGACCAGACCGAGGTTCGCATCGACTACCCGGACAAGGCGCGCGAGATCGGTGAGGCGCTGCGCAGCGGTCGAGCCGAGCGGGGGATTCTCGTCTGCGGCTCCGGGGTGGGGGCGTCGGTCGCCGCCTGCAAGGTCGCCGGGATCCGGGCCGCGATCTGCCACGACACGTACTCCGCCCACCAGGGCGTCGAGCACGACGACATGAATGTTCTCTGCCTTGGATCGGAGATCGTCGGCGGCGCCCTCGCTGCCGAGCTCGTCCGGGCATTTCTGCAAGCGAGCTTCGACGGCGGGGAGCGCTACGTGGCGCGGCTGCGCAAGGTCGAGGCGATGGAGAGGGAGATGGCACATGGCGAGATCACGACTGGCTGAGCTCTCGGAGCACGGCGTCAGCGTCTGGATCGACTCACTGTCGCGCGAGCTGCTCGAGACCGGGGAGCTGGCCCGGCTGATCGAGGAGGACGCGGTCGTCGGCGTCACCTCGAACCCGACGATCTTCCAGAAGGCGCTAGGCACAGGCGACTGGTACGACGAGCAGCTGAAGGCGCTCCCCGCTGCCGAGGACGACCCGACCGAGCTGTTTCTCCAGCTCGCGCTGGAGGACATCCGTCGCGCCTGCGACCTGCTCCGCCCCGTCTGGGACGGCGGCGGCGGGAAGGACGGCTATGTCTCGCTCGAGGTCGATCCGACGCTCGCCTACGACCGCGAGTCGACTTTCGAGCAGGTGGTGCGCTTCAGTAAGGAGGTCGACCGGCCGAACCTCTTCGTCAAGATCCCGGCCACCAAGCCGGGGCTCGGCGCGATCGAGGACGCGATTGCGAAGCGGATCTCGATCAACGTCACGCTGATCTTCTCGCTTGAACGCTACGCAGCGGTTGCCGAGGCCTACCTGCGCGGGCTCGAGCGGCTCGTGGCCGGCGGCGGCGACCCGTCGAAGGTCGCCTCTGTCGCGAGCTTCTTCATCTCACGCGTCGATACCGAGGCCGACAAGCGCCTTGAGGCGCTCGGCAAGGGGGCGCTGGCGGGGAAGCTCGCGATCGCCAACGCGAAGCTCGCCTACGAGCACTATCAGGAGGCGTTCTCCGGCGAACGGTGGGAGTACCTTGCGGGCAAGGGCGCGACGCCGCAGCGCTGCCTCTGGGCCTCCACCTCGACGAAGAACCCGGAGTACCGCGATGTGATGTACGTCGAGGAGCTGATCGGGCCCGACACGGTGAACACGATGCCGACGGAGACCGTTGTCGCCTTCCAGGATCATGGCGAGGTACGCGACACGCTGACGAAGGACGTCGAAGGAGCGCGGAAGCTGCTTGCCGCCCTCGCCAAGGCGGGCGTCGACTACGAGGATGTCGTCGAGACACTCGAGGGGGAGGGCGTGCAGAAGTTCGCCGACTCGTTCACGGAGTTGCTCGACGGGATCCGCGCCAAGCGCGGCGAGCTCGCCACGGCATGAGCGCCTCTCTGGTCGAGCGCATCTGGGCGCGAGACGCATCGGTCTGGACATCCTCCGGTGAGGAGGCCTGGCTCGGGTGGCTCGACGAACCGGCCCGGATGCGAGGGCTCGTGCCGGAGCTCGTATCGTTCGCCGAGGCGGCCGTCGAGGGGTTCGACAGCGTGGTCCTGCTCGGCATGGGCGGCTCGAGCCTGGCGCCCGAGGTGCTGCGCCGGAGCTTCGGCGTCGATTCGCTCCACGTCCTGGACACGACGCATCCCCGAGCGATCCGGCGGCTCGAAGCGTCGCTCGACCTCGACCGCACGCTCTTCATCGTCTCCTCGAAGTCCGGCTCGACGCTCGAGACGCGTTCGCACCTTGACCATTTCTGGGAGCGGACGGACGGGCGCAGCGCCTCGTTCGTCGCCGTCACCGACCCCGGCTCGGAGCTCGACCGGACGGCTCGGGAGCGCGGCTTTCGGGCCGTCTTCGCAGGTGTCCCCGAGATCGGCGGCCGGTACTCGGCTCTCTCGCCGTTCGGGCTCGTACCGGCGGCGCTGCTGGGCGTCGAGCTCGAACGACTGCTCGATCGTGCGGTCGAGATGGCCGACGCCTGCCGGCTCGACGAGGGGAATCCGGGTTTCGAGCTCGGCCGCGAGCTCGGCGACCGCTGGCACGACGGCCGCGACAAGGTGTGCATCGACGAGACGCCCGGCAGCTTCGGCCTCTGGGCCGAGCAGCTGATCGCGGAATCGACCGGCAAGGACGGCAAGGGGCTCGTCCCGGCACCGGGCGAGAACCCGGCCGGGCCCGACCGCCAGCGGGGCGAGGTGCGCCTCCCCGACGCCTACGCGCTCGGGGAGGAGTTCTTCCGCTGGGAGTTCCCGACTGCCGTCGCAGGCCACATGCTCGGCATCAACCCGTTCGACCAGCCGAACGTCCAGGCCGCGAAGGACAAGACGGCTGAGGTGTTGGCGGCCGGCGAGCGAAACCTCGAGCCTGACGGATCGGTCGACGAGCTCCTCGCCTCGGCGCGGGAGGGCGACTACGTCTGCATCCAGGCGTTCATCGATCCGGACCGTTTCGCCGAGCTGGCCTGGCTTGAGGCGCGGGCGCAGGAGACCGGCTGCGTGGTCACGACCGGGCTCGGCCCCCGCTACCTGCACTCGACCGGCCAGCTTCACAAGGGCGGCCCGAACACCGGCCTCTTCATCCAGGTCGTCGACGACACCGGGGACGAGCTGCCGATCCCGGGCCGGGAGTTCGGCTTCGGCCGTTTGATCCGGGCGCAGGCGGCGGGCGACTATGCCTCGCTCAAGGAACGCGGCCGCCGCGTCGCGCGAATCCGACTGGAAGAAGGAGCCTGATGCAACTCGGCATGGTAGGCCTCGGCCGGATGGGATCCGGCATGACGAAACGCCTCGAGCAGTTCGGCCACGAGGTGAAGACCTACGACCCGCAGG
>JBKJML010000043.1:0-2576 GCA_046596415.1 Gaiellaceae bacterium
GGCGAAGCCCCGAGCAGGCGCGCCGCCGCTGGCGCTAGACCTCGGCCTGCGTGACGACGCCGAGGCGCGCGAGCTGCGCCGGGCGGCGCGGCTCTTCGATCAGGGGCGGCGCGCTCAGGCAGCGGCGATCTTCGAACGGCTCGACTCGCTCGAGGCGCAGGTCGGCGGCGCCTTCGCCCGCTGGCCCGACCGGAGTGTCGAGCGGCTCGGCCAGCTCTCGGGCCTCTACCCCCGCAGCGCGTTCGTGCAGGTCAACCTTGGGCTCGCGCTCTTCTGGGCGAACGAGCGCGGCGCGGCCGACGCGTGGCGCGCCGCCGAGGATGCGGAGCCCGACACGCCGTACTCCGTCATGGCGGGCGACTTCCTCCATCCGGAGGCTGCGCGCGGCCTGCCGGTCTTCACGCCCTCCTTCGACCCGCCGCCGCGGATCGCGCGGCTCGAAGGCCAGGCTCAACTCGACGCGCTCCGCAGCGCGGCCGACGCGGGGGGCGCACGCGAGAAGATCCTTTACGGCGTCGCTCTCCAGCGGCTCGGCAGGCCGGTCTCGGCCGAGCGCGCCTACGTCGCAGCCGCCCGGGTCGCGCCGGACGACCCCGAGGCGCAGGTGGCGGCCGCTGTCGGGCGCTTCGACAAGGCCAACCCGTCGCTAGCGTTCTCGCGGCTCGGGCCGCTCACCAACCGCTTCCCGCGGGCGGCGACCGTCCGCTTCCATCTCGGCGTGCTCCTGCTCTGGACGGGACGGTTGCAGGAGGCGCGCCGGCAGCTGCGGCTGGCCGAGACGGAGCAGCCGCGGTCGGTCGCTGCCCGTGAGGCGCGCCGCTATCTCGGCTCGCTCGCGAAGATCGGGACCGGCTGAGCGAAAGATGGGCCGGACGGCCTATGGCGTCCGTCCGGGACTGTTGCGACACTGCCGCAGCTTCAGTTTGTCGTTGACGTCACAAGGCGGCGACGGCTACCGTGTTCAGCGCTAGACGGAGAGGGAGCCGAATGAGCGCGACGCCAGCTTCGAGCACAACCGCTACCAGCCTCGACATCCTCGAGATGGACGAGGCGAGGATCCTGCTCGAGACCGGCCGCGCGGCGGGCAAGCTCGGCGCCGACGAGATCGCCAGGGCGCTCGACGAGCTCGACCTCGACACCGGTCAGCTCGAGGACTTCTACACCGCCCTCGACGAGGCGCAGATCGAGGTCGTCGCCGAGGTTGTCGACGCGCCCGAGATCGAGGTGGACACCCGCGAGGTGTCGACCGACACACTCCAGCTCTTCCTCAAGGACATCGGCAAGGTGCCGCTCCTGACCGCCGCCCAGGAGGTCGAGCTGGCGAAACGGATCGAGCGTGGCGAGCATGCGGCGAAGCAGGCCATGGTCGAGGCCAACCTACGCCTCGTCGTCTCGATCGCCAAGCGCTACCGCAACCAGGGGCTGCCCTTCCTCGATCTGATCCAGGAAGGCACGATCGGGCTCGTGCGCGCCGCCGAGAAGTTCGACTACCGCAAGGGCTTCAAGTTCTCGACCTACGCCACCTGGTGGATCCGCCAGGCGGTCGCCCGTGCGCTCGCCGACAAGGCGCGGACGATCCGGATGCCCGTCCACGTCGTCGAGAAGCTGAACAAGATCGTCCGCGCCGAGCGGAAGCTGCGCGCGGAGCTCGGGCGGGAGCCGAACTCGACCGAGATCGGGAACGAGCTCGATCTCGAGTCCGACGAGGTCGACGCGATCCGGCGCAGCGCCCAGACCCCGGTCTCGCTCGAGAAGCCGGTCGGCGACGAGGACGAGTCGGAGTTCGGCCACTTCCTCACCGACGAGTCGGCGCCGCTGCCCGACGAGGCGGCCGAGGTGACGCTGCGCCGCGAGGCGCTGAGCTCGATCCTCGCCACGCTCTCGCACCGCGAGCGGCGGGTGCTCGAGCTGCGCTACGGGCTCGACGGCGAGCAGCCACGGACGCTGGACGAGGTGGGGAGGACCTTCAACGTCACGCGCGAGCGGATTCGCCAGATCGAGAACCAGAGCCTGAAGAAGCTGCGCGCGCTCGCCGAGTCGCAGAAGCTGCGCGACGTCGCCTGACGCGTCGCCCCGCGCGCTCCATCTAGACTCGCCCGCGTGACCGCGGACACCCAGGCACTCGTCGACGAGCTCGCGGGGCTCCTGCGCATCCCCTCCGTCAGTGCCGACCCCGCCCACACGGCGGACGTGACGACGGCGGGCGAGTGGGTGCGGGACTTCGTGCGCAGCGCCGGCGGCGAGGCGGAGCTCGTGGACTGGCGCGGGCAGCCGCTCGCGATCGGCGAGCTCCGCGCCTCGGCCGGTGCCGACGGAGCGCCGACCGTCCTCTCCTACGGCCACTTCGACGTTCAGCCGCCGGCGCCGCTCGACCTCTGGGAGAGCGAGCCCTTCGAGCCGGCAGCGCGCGACGGCTGGCTCTACGCCCGCGGCGTCGCCGACGACAAGGGCCAGCTCTTCATGCTCCTGAAGGCGGCCGAGCAGCTCGCCGCCGAGGGCGCGCTGCCGGTGAACGTCCGGTTCGCGTGCGACGGCGAGGAGGAGACCGGCGGCCACTCGATCGTCGAGTTCCTCGA
>JBKJML010000168.1:0-6020 GCA_046596415.1 Gaiellaceae bacterium
CCTCGACTACGTGCCGAACGAGGCGCGCCGGGTCGAGATCGACGTCGCGCTCTCGAATGCGTTGTGGCTCGGCGGCCACAACGGCTGCGTCCTCTTCGGGCGCGGCTAGCTGACAGCTAGACGCGGGCGAGAGCGGGCGTCAACTCGTCGAGCGACGCGAGCACGACGTCGGCGAGCGCCAGGGCGTCCGGCGCGGGGGGATAGTGGCCGTTCGGGAACGCAAGCAGTCGCATTCCGGCCGCGTCGGCGGCACGGAGCCCGTTCGAGGAATCCTCGACTGCCGCGCAGCGGTCTGCGGCGATGCCGAGCCTGCGCGCTGCCTCGAGGAAGACGTCCGGCGCGGGCTTGCCACGCGCCACCTCCTCGGAGGAGACGGTTGTGGCGAAGAGATCCGTGATCCCTGCCCGACGCAGGACGGCGTCGATCAGCGGTCGGTTCGACGAGGAGGCGAGTGCCAGGATCAACTCGGGAGCCAGCCGACGCACCGCTTCGACAGCGCCGGGAATCAAAGGCAGGTCGGTCTCGTAGCGGCCGAGCATCCGCCTCACCACCTCGTCGTTGATCTCCTCGGGCTCCTCGACGAGTGCCAGCTCGTCGTGCATGTAGCGCGACCACTCGGTCGAGCTCAGCCCCATCATGTCTGCCTGCGCCCGGTTGCTCCAGCGCCCGCCGCGCTCCCGTACGAGCTCCTCGCGCACCTCGTCCCACACCTGCTCGGTGTCCACGAGCACACCGTCCATGTCGAAGACGACCGCCTCGATCATTGGAGGTCGTAGGCGCCGTCGAGGCGAAGTAACGGTGGCGCGTCGGCTCCGAGCTCGACTCGCTCGACCGCGCCGACGAAGAAGCTGTGGGTGCCGGCGTCGTGCTCGGCCGCGAGCGCGCAGTCGATCCACGCGAGCGCTCCGGCGAGCAGCGGCCCGCGGGCGCCCGGCCGCGACTCGATTCCCTGCCAGAGGACGAGCGGAGGCACCCCCCGGGCGAAGTGCTGGGCGAGATCCTCTTGTCCGGCGGCGAGCAGCGACAGGGCAAAGCCATCCGCCTCGCGAAGGAGCTCGTGCAGCGCCGCCTGCCGCGAGACGGCGAGGCCGAGCAGCGGTGGCTCAAGCGAGAGCGAGACGAGCGAGGCCAGGGTCAGGCCGAGCGGCTGCCCTGCGCCGACGTCGACGGTTGCGACCGCGACGCCGGTCGGGAACCTGCGCATCGCCGCCCGAAGCTCGTCGCCGGTCGCCACGGCACCAATGCTACGGGCGGCAGAGAGCTAGACGGCTAGACCGCCTTGCAGAGCGGGTCGCCGGCGAGGAACTCCTTCTGGAACTGGTGCAGCTCGAGATCCTTCTCCTTGTCGTAGGCGCCGAGTGGTACGCCCTCCCAGTAGATGTCGGGAGTGACGCCCGGGCCGATGATCGTGGTGCGGTACCGCTCGCCCTTGCCGACCGGCCGGGCGCCGTGCGAGTAGAAGCCGTAACAGAACTTGCCCGTGCCCTTGTGCATCAGGAAGCTGTTCTCGCGTAGCCAGCCCTTCCCGTACGTCGCGTTGAAGGTGTCGAGGTACAGGTTGCGGCCGAAGGTGTCGAGCGGCATACCGGCCGGGGTGGACTTGAACCCATGGACGGGCTTCCCGAGGTAGGTGAACGAGCCGAACAGGTGATCGAAGGTTTTGTAGGCCCAGTTCGTGTTCACCGTCAACACCGGCAACTCGCCCTGCCAGTGGGAAAGGCGGAGCTCCCACACGGCCTGCTCCTTCGTCGCCTTCAGCCCGTAGTTCGGCAGCATCCGCTGCCAGGACTGGATCGCCCAGTAGCTGCCGTCGGAGGCCTGACAAGCAGTGAGAACCCAGTGCAGCCCGAGCTCGGCCAGTTCCGACGCGCTGAGCTCCGGGCACGCGTTCTTCAACGTCTTCCAGACGTCGCGCTTGTAGGTCCCATAGCCACCCGAGTAGTCGAGCTTGAACGACACCTGGGGGCGGGCGGCCGTCGGCGCGATCGCGTTGACCGCATTCCAGGCGAGGACGTTCCACTGCTTGCCGCGTGCCCTGAAGCTGACGAGAGCCTGCCCGTCCTTCGTGACCTGGAGCTTGACGTTCGTCGCGTTGCGGTAGATCAGCTGGGACGCCGATGCTGCGGTTGGGACGATGGCCGCCAAGGCGACGGCGAGAATGAGCAGCGCGCGGAAGCGCAAGAGCATGTGACCCCCCGGGAAGTCGTAAAAGACGTGTCCTTGGAGTTATCGGCTTGGCGGCGCCTGCGGTTGAGCGCCGCCTCGCCCTGGGCGATCGTAGCACCGGTTTCAGGCATGAAAAAGGGGCGGTAACCTGCACCGCCCCTCCTTCAAGCCTTCTGTTCGCGCAGTGCTAGGCCACGCTCGTGCGGGGGCCTCTCGAGGTGATCACGCCGAGCGCGATCATCCCGGCGCCGAGCGCGAGGTGGAGCCAGTTGTCGGCCGCGTTGACCGGCACGAAGTTCGCGCCGCCGTCCTTGTCGATCACGATGCCGTAGAGCCAGAGCACCAGGTAGATGACGCCGCCGCCGATGAGGAACGTGCGCGCGCCGTCCGCCGTCTTCGCGAGTGCGATCCCGGCGACGCCGAAGAGTAGGTGCACGATGTTGTGCAGGATGCTCACTTGGAAGATCCCGAGCAGTTCGGCGCCCGAGTTGTGCCCGGCGAAGCTCATGTCGCCGTAGTTCGTCGTGATCCCGGGGACGAACCCGAGCACGCCGACGAGCAAGAACACGATGCCGACGAGCTTCGCCAGCGATTGTGTGGTCATTCCGTTCATTCGATCCTCCCGAAAGTGGTGGGCGGCAGCAGTGTTCCTTGCCGAGGGGCTGTTTCCTTGGTGATTCGCAAACGGTGGCCGCTCGGTTCTCGCACCACCGGTGTGACGTTCGCCCGAAACGGTGACGTATGAGGGAGGAGATGAACTTCGGCAAGCCCATCGCGTTCCTCGCGGCGCTGACCGCTCTCGCGGCCTTGGCGCTGGGCGGCGCTGCGGCCGGTGCGAGCTCGAAGGCCACTCGACTCACTGCGTTCCGCTCTTGCGGTGAGCTGCTCGGCTACGCGAAGTTGCACGCGTCCCGTTTCGTCGGCCCGTACGGGCTCGGCAGCCCGATGGCCGGTCGTGACGGGATCGTCGAGACGACGCGCGCCGCCGCGCCGGAGCAGGGCGTCGACTTCTCGGGCACGAACGTCCAGGAGGAGGGCGTCGACGAGCCCGACCTGGTGAAGACGAACGGGAACACCCTCTTCGCGGTCGCGAACGGGAAGCTGAACGCCGTCGATGTCCGTGATCCGAAGCCGCGGCTGCTCGATTCGCTCCAGCTTGCTGCCGGCTCGGAACACGAGCTCCTCCTGCACGGTGCGCGGCTGCTCGTCATCTCCCGTGGCGGCTACTGGGCCGTGCCGCTTCCCGGCATCGCCGCCCGGATGGCGCCCTTCGCGGCCGCGCAGTCCGTGCTCGCCGAGGTGGACGTCTCCGACCCGCGGCAGCTGCGCGTCGTCCGCACGCTGACGCTCGAGGGCGCCTACGTCGCCGCACGGCTCGTCGGCAGCAGCGTGCGAATCGTCTCGGCGGCTCAAATTCCCGGCAAGCTGCGGTTCGAGCAGCCGGACGGGCCGACGAAGGACGCGCTCGCGGCGGCAGCGAAGCGCAATCGCAGCGTCCTTGCCTCCTCGCGGGTCGCGAGCTGGCTTCCGTCCTACCGGATCACGAAGGCGGGTGCGAAACCGGGGAAGAAGCGTTCGCTCGTGCAGTGCCGCCAGGTGCGCAAGCCCACGGCGTTCTCCGGTCTCGGCCTGCTCACGGTGCTGACCGTCGATCTCGCGCAGGGGCTCGAGCCAGTCGACTCGGTCGCCGTGATGACCGACGGCCGGATCGTCTACGCCTCGCCCGAGAGCCTGTATGTCGCCACCGAGCGCTGGGACGACCGGCCGAATCCGGATCAGCCGACCGACGCGAAGAGTGGTGTTACGACGGCGATCCACAAGTTCGACCTCTCGAGCCCGACGCGGACGCCGTACCGCGGCAGCGGCCGGGTGTCCGGGTACCTGCTCAGCCAGTGGTCGCTCTCCGAGCACCGCGGCGTGCTCCGCGTCGTCAGCACGGAGACCCCGGCCTGGTGGGGCGGCGGCAGTGGCGAGTCCGAGTCGTTTCTGACGACACTGCGTGACCGGGGTGGCTCGCTCGTTCAGGCCGGCAGGATCGGCGGGCTCGGCAAGGGCGAGCGCGTCTACGCCGTCCGTTTCCTCGGCGACGTCGGCTACGTGGTCACCTTCCGCCAGGTCGACCCGCTCTACACGGTCGATCTCGCCGACCCGGAGCGCCCGCGTGTGCTCGGTGAGTTGAAGCTCCCGGGGTACTCCGCCTATCTGCACCCGGTCGGCGACGATCTGCTGCTCGGGGTCGGACAGGACGTCAGCGAGGCGGGGCGTCCGCTCGGAACGCAGCTGTCGCTCTTCGACGTGTCGGATCTGCGTCGACCGACGCGGCTGCACAAGGCCTCGCTCGGCCTGGGCTGGTCGGAGGCGGAGTCTGATCACCACGCCTTCCTCTTCTGGCCGCGTACCGGTCTCGTCGTGCTCCCGTTCGAGCAGCGCGCGGTCGGCTTCCGTGTCAGCCGCGCGGGAGGGATCGACGCGGCCGGGAAGATCGAGCACGAGCGCGGCAAGCTCGACTATTCGCCCGGGGTCCGCCGCTCGCTCGTCGTACGCGACTCGGTGCTCACCGTCTCGGACAGCGGCGTCAAGTCGAGCAGCCTCGCGACGCTCGCCGAGCGCGGCTGGGCCGCGTTCCCGCTCCCGCAGCCGGCGCCGCAACCATAGCCCGCTGAAACGAAGCGGCGGGGGTGGGATTCGAACCCACGGACGAGTTGCCCCGTCAACGGTTTTCAAGACCGCGCCGTTCGACCGCTCCGGCACCCCGCCGTGCCGCATTCTCGCTGACACGACCGTTTGCGACCTGGAGAGGGCTCAAAGCCCAGGCCCTGATCGCGACGGCGGGTGTTCTTGGCTGTCGGCCGCCTTGGCAAGCCGTTCGCTGCCGCGTCGCGGACACGGCCTGGGCTTCGAGCCCATGACGTGCTCGCGCGGCCGCTTTTTGTTCGAACAGGTTGTGGTTTTTGAGCCCCACCGGAGTAGGGTGAGCCGAACCGTCCAAGCGATCGTGGAGGAAGAGAGCTCGGCCATGACGGTGGCACCCGCTGCGAAGGCTCACCAGGGCTGGATCGAGACAGCGGCAGGATCGTCGCGACCGGCAACCACTTCCTGCTCGCCGCGATCGCCGGCGGCATCGTGGTCGTCGTCGCGTGGCTCGCCGCTCGCGCCGTGCTCGACTCGACGCCGTCGCGGCAGCGGTCGACGATCCTCAGCGCGTGATGCTGGCCGGCGCGCCGTAGGGCAACAGCGCGTCAGGCACGACGCCCTGGAAGTTCTCCAGGATCGCAAGCGCCATCCGGTCGACGACCGCGGTGCCGTTCAGCATGTGGACCGGCTCGATCCCGCCGCTCGCGCCGCGAGCCCGGATCCCGAGCCGCCGCGACTGGAAATCGGTCGTGTTCGAGATCGACGCCACCTCGCGATAGCGCTCCTGGGTCGGGAACCAGATCTCGATGTCGTAGGTCTTCGCGGACGCGCTCGACATGTCCCCCGCCGGGAGCACGACGACGCGGTACGGGAGGCCGAGCTCGCGGACGAGCTCCTCGGTGTTCGCGAGGAGCGCCTCGTGCTCGTCCCATGAGTCCTCGGGCCGCGTGAGCGAGAACTGCTCGACCTTGTTGAACTGGTGCACGCGCACCATCCCGCGCGTGTCCCGTCCGGCCGCCCCCGCCTCGCGACGGAAACAGGGCGAGAAGGCGACGTAGCGCAGCGGCAACTCCTCGGCCGGGAGGATTTCGCCGGCGTGTAGACTCGCAAGCGGGATCTCCGCGGTGCCTGCCAGGTAGAGGCCATCCTCGGGGAGCTCGTAGACGTTCGTCTGGTCGGAGGGGAACGCGCCGGTGCCGATCAGCGCCTCCTCCCGCACG
>JBKJML010000212.1:0-4345 GCA_046596415.1 Gaiellaceae bacterium
GATCGCACAACGTGGGGGACCCGCCTCACCGACGTCGAAGGGAGCGCAGAGCATGCTGCCGAACGTCTTGCACAGAAGCGCGACTGATCACGTCCCGGTTCTCGCCGACGAGGTGCGCGAGCTCCTCGCCGTGCAGCCGGGCGAGACGATCGTCGACGGCACCTTCGGCGCGGGCGGTCACGCGGCTGCGCTCGCCGCCGACCTGAACGGTGAGGGCAAGCTCATCGCGATCGATCGCGATCCGGGCGTCCGCCCCTACTTCGACCGCTTCAAGGCGGGCACAGGCGCTCAGGCGCGGCTGCTGCGAGGCGAGTTCTCACTCGTCCTGAACCAGCTTGCGGCCAACGACGTTCGCGCCGACGCGATCCTGCTCGACCTAGGCGTCTCCTCGATGCAGCTCGACCGCCCCGAGCGTGGCTTTTCGTACGCCGCCGACGCGCCACTGGACATGCGGATGGACTCGACCGCCGAGCTCTCCGCCCGCGAGCTCGTGAACGAGGCCGACGAACGGGAGCTCGAGCTGATCTTCCGCCGCTACGGTGAGGAGCGGTTCGCTCGCCCGATCGCGCGAACAATCGTCCGCAGGCGCGTCGTGCGCCCCTACGAGCGCACCGGCGACCTCGTCGACACGATCAAGAGCGCGATCCCGACGCCTGCTCGCTTCGGCGACGGTCACCCTGCGAAGCGTGTCTTCCAGGCGCTCCGGATCGCCGTCAACGACGAGCTCGGGGCGCTCGAGGCCGCACTGCCGGCAGCGCTACGGATGCTGCGGCCCGGCGGACGGATCGCGGTCATCAGCTTCCACTCGCTCGAGGACAGGATCGTCAAGCGGTTCTTCCGCGAGCAGGCGAAGGGCTGCACCTGCCCGCCCGACTTCCCGATCTGCGTGTGCGGCACGGAGCCGACGCTTCGCGAGTTGACACGCAGGCCCGTCCGGCCGGGCCAGCGCGAGATCGACCAGAACCCGCGCTCGTCCTCGGCCAAGCTCCGGGTCGCGATCAAGGTGGACGAGTAATGGCGAGTTGGGCGGAGGCGCGCATCGACTCCGCGACCGTCGCAACGCCGCTCCCGCGCTCGCGTCCGAAGCAGCGCACGCGGCCCGTCGCGAGGCAGCGCGCGGTCACCGGCGGCGTGCTCTGGATCGTCGTCGCCGCCGTGCTGCTCGCCGGGGTCGTCGCAGTCAACGTCGCGGTGCTCCAGAACAACGTCCGGCTCGACAAGCTCGGCCGCGAACGCGTGCAGCTGCGCGCCGACAACGCACGGCTCGAATCTCAGCTGTCGAGCTCGATCGCCCCGGCACGAATCGAAGGCGACGCCCGCTCGAGGCTGGGTCTCGTGCCCGCCGATCCGAACACGACCTCCTACGTCGAGCTCGCACCCCGCAAGAAGTGAGCGAGCGGCACTCCAACCGCCGCATTCGACTGCTCCTCGTCTTCTTCGTCCTCGTCTTCGCGGGAACACTGGCGCGAGCGGTGTGGCTCCAGGGAGTGCAGGGCGGGACGCTGTCCCAGCTCGCCGCGCGCCAGAACCGCGAGACGCGTGAGATCGCCGCCGGTCGCGGCACGATCTTCGACCGCGCGGGTGTGCAGCTCGCAATCGGCGAGCAGGCGACCACGGTCTATGCCGACGCACGCAGCGTCGAGGATCCGGCTGGCGTCGCACGCGCCGCATCACGGACGCTCGGCGCCGACGGCGATGCGCTCTACTCGCAGCTGGCGGAGAAGAAAAGCGCGTTCGTCTACGTCCAGCGCAAGGCCGACGCCGCCGACGCGGCGCGGCTCGAGAAGCTCGGCCTGAAGGGGCTCGGCTTCTACTCCGAGGAGAAGCGCGCGTACCCGCAGGGCGGGGTCGCCGCGCAGGTGCTCGGCTACGCCGGCGTCGACAACCACGGCCTGGAGGGGCTCGAGAGCTCGCTCGACCGCTCGCTCGCCGGCAAACCGGGCAGTCAGACGATCGTCAAGGATCCGATCGGCCGCGCGATCGAGGTGATCAGCTCGAAGCCGGAGCGGGAAGGCTCGGACGTCTTCCTGACGATCGACCACCAGATCCAGGCGAACGCCGAGGCCGTCCTCGCAGCCGCCGTGCGTCAGTGGAACGCGAAGGCCGCGACTGCGATCGTGCTCGACCCGAGGACGGGCGCCGTCCTCGCGATGGCGAACGCACCCGGCTACGACGCGAACCGCTTCTCCGCGGCTCCGGTCGACAGCCACCGCAACCGGGCCGTGACAGACACCTACGAGCCAGGCTCGACCTTCAAGGTGGTGACGGTCGCCGGCGCGCTGTCGGAGGGCCTCGTCAGCCCGTCGACCTCGTTCTTCCTGCAGGACTCGATTCGCGTCGCCGACCGGATCGTCAACGAGCACGAGCCGCGCGCGGCGCAGTCGATGACGGTCTCTCAGATCCTGTCGCAGTCGTCGAACATCGGCACGATCACTCTCGCCGAGAAGCTTGGTCGGCAGAACGTCGCGAACTGGATCGACCGCTTCGGCTTCGGGAAACCGACCGGGATCGACTTTCCGGGCGAGTCGCGTGGGATCGTGCTGCCCGTCGAAAGCTGGTCCGGCTCGACGATCGGCAACGTCCCGATCGGCCAGGGGATCGCGGTGACGCCGATCCAGATGGCGCGCGCCTACGGCGCGATCGCGAACGGCGGCGTCGCCAACGAGCCATACCTCGTCGAGCGGATCGGCGGCAAGCGCGCCCACCAGCCGAACCGCACCCGGATCCTCTCCGGGCGCGTCGCCGCGCAGCTGCTCGCGATGCTGCGGAATGTGGTCTCCGAGGGGACGGGCACCCTCGCTGCCGTGCCCGGTTACACGGTTGCCGGTAAGACCGGCACCTCGGCGAAGCCGGACGAGCGAGGTGGTTACTCGACCACGCGGTACGTGGCCTCGTTCATCGGCCTTGTCCCGGCGAGCAAGCCGCGACTGGTCATTCTCGTCGCCGTCGACGAGCCGCAGGGCGCGATCTATGGCGGCTCTGTAGCCGCGCCCGCCTTCCAGCAGATCGCGCGATTCGGCCTCCAGTACCTCGAGATCGCACCGGACACGGCCTTCACGACCGCCTCTTCCGGCTAGTCTCAGCGCCCATGGAGCTCGAGCGGCTGATCGAGGCGCTCGCGCCGTCCGACGTCGTCGGACGCGCGCCGGCCGAAGTACTCGACCTCGCCTACGACGCGCGCGCGGTCCGCCCCGGCTCGCTCTTCTTCTGCGTGCCGGGCGAGCGCGTTGATGGGCATGAGTTTGCGGCGCGGGCGGTCGAGAGCGGGGCGGTGGCGCTCGTTGTCGAGCGGCCACTCGAGCAGGTCGACGTGCCGCAGCTCGTCGTGCTGGATGCACGCGCCTCGATGGCGGTGGGCGCTGATGCGTTCTTCGGCGAGCCGACGAAGGAGCTCGAAGTCGCAGGCGTGACGGGAACGAACGGCAAGACGACGAGCGCGTTCCTGCTGTGGTCGGTGCTCGCCGCTGCTGATCGGCGTCCGGGCCTGCTCGGCACCGTGGAGAGCCGCGTCGGCGGCGTCAGCCGCAGCGTGGAGCGGACGACGCCGGAGGCGATCGACCTCCAACGCACGTTCCGCGAGCTGCTCGACGCGGGCGACCGGAGCTGCGCGCTCGAGGCCTCGTCGCACGCCTCCCAGTTGCACCGGCTCGACCGCGTTCGCTTCGACGTTCTCGTCTTCACCAACCTGACGCAGGATCACCTCGACTTCCACAACGACATGGAGTCGTACTTCCAGGCCAAACGGCGCCTCTTCACGGGCGCTGCGCCACCGCCCGCCGCCGTCAACATCGGCGACGCCTACGGGCGCCGGCTCGCGGCCGAGCTACGCGATGTGAATCGTGCCCCGCTCGTCACCTTTGGCCTCGCCGTCGACGCGGATGTCCGCCCCGAAAGCCTGGAGCTCTCGCCGACCGGCAGCCGCTTCGTGGCGACCGGGATCGAGATCGCAAGCCGTCTACGGGGACGCTTCAACGTCGAGAACATGCTCGGAGTGATTGCGGCGGCGCAACTCCTGGATCTCGACGAGGACGCGATCGTCGCCGGAATCGAGGGGCTTGCGGGTGTCCCGGGCCGCTTCGAGGCCGTCGACGAAGGGCAGCCGTTCCCGGTGATCGTCGACTACGCCCACACCCCCGACTCGCTGGACAACGTGCTTCGCACGGCGCGTGACCTCGGGCAAGGGAAGCTGATCGTCGTCTTCGGCGCCGGGGGCGACCGCGACCGTGGTAAGCGGCCGCTGATGGGGCGGATCGCCCGCGAGCTCGCCGACGTGACGATCGTGACCTCCGACAACCCCCGCAGCGAAGAGCCGCTCGCGATCATCCAGGACATCATCCAGGGGGCC
>JBKJML010000143.1:0-10860 GCA_046596415.1 Gaiellaceae bacterium
GCTTTCTGAGCTCGGCGAGCTGGGCCTGCTCGGCGAGCTCGAGCGCCGCGGCCTCGTGACGGGTGTCGAGAACGACGCTGCGGAGCTCGCGGGCGGCATCGTCGTGACCCAGGACGCGCTCGTCGAGGGCGTTCACTTCCGGCTCGACTGGACGTCGTGGCGCGACCTCGGCTACAAGGCCGCCGCGGTGAACATCAGCGATCTGGCCGCCTCGGCGGCGCAACCCGAGGCGCTTGTCGTCACGCTCGGGTTGCCACCCGAAACGTCGCTCGAGAACGTCGTCGAGCTGTACGAGGGCCTCGCCGAGGCGGGCGTGCCCGTCCGAGGCGGCGACACGACTGCCGCGCCGCAGGTTGTGCTCAGCGTGACGGCGATCGGCCGCTCCGCCCGGGTTCCCGGCCGTGCGGGGGCGCGTCCCGGCGATGCGCTCGTCGTGACCGGGGCGCTCGGCGGCTCGGCCGCCGGCCTCCTCTGTCTCCGAGAGGGCGTGAGCTCGCCGGTCGTCGCCGAGCATCTCCGGCCACCGCTTCGCATCGAGGAAGGGCTGGCGCTCGGGCGTACCGCCTCGGCGATGCTCGATCTCTCCGACGGTCTCGCCGCCGACGCCGCGCGGCTCGCAGCGCGATCGGGCTGTCGCGTGGTGATCGAGCTCGAGCGGGTGCCGGTCTCGCCGGGCGCGGTCGCCATCGCGGAGCGGCTCGGGGTCGACCTCTGGCAGCTCGTCGCCGGTTTCGGCGAGGACTACGAGCTCCTCGCCGCCACTCGTGATCCCCAGGGATTCGACGAGATCGGCCGCTGCGAGGCGGGCGAGGGAGCGGTGCTCCGGCTCGACGGACGCCCGCTCGCGCTGCGCGGATACGAGCACTTCACGTAGCGAGCTGGCCAAGAGCTTGCGCGCGCACGCTTCACGCGTAAAGGTGATGCGACGGTGGCTGCTTATGTCGTACGTCGTCTCGGCTGGGCGGTCGGGCTCTTCCTGATCGTCACGCTCTACACGTACGTCCTCTTCTTCCTCATCCCGTCGAGCCCGGTGCAGCTCGGGCGAGGACAGTCCGAGGTCGAGTCGGTCGACGTGCGCGACGCCCTCCACGTCGAAGGGAACATCTTCCAGGAGTACGGGACCTTCCTCTGGCGCGTCGTCCACCTCGACCTGGGCCAGTCGTTCTCGAACCGCCGCGACGTGACCCTGATCCTCTGGCAGGCAGCGCCCGTCACGGCGTCGCTCGTGCTCGGCGCAGTCGTCGTCTGGCTACTGGTCGCCTTCCCGATCGGGCTCCTCTCGGCGCTGCGGGCGCGCTCACTGCTCGACCGCACTGCGATGGTCTGCGTCCTGATCGGCGTCTCGGCGCATCCGCTCTGGATCGGCTACCTGCTCTCGTACTACTTCGGCTTCAAGCTCGCCTGGCTGCCGATCAACGGCTATTGCGACATCTTCAGCGCCACGACCTCCTGCGGCGGGCCCGTGCAGTGGGCCTACCACCTGGTGCTCCCGTGGACGGCGTTCGCGCTCGCGTTCGCGGCCATGTACGCCAGGATGATCCGCGCCAGCGTGCTCGACATCCTGCACGAGGACTACGTGCGCACGGCGCGGGCGAAGGGGCTCGGTGACTGGTCCGTCATGAAGACGCACGTGCTGCGGAACGCGATGCTGCCGATCGTGACGATGATCGGGATGGACGTGAGCGCGCTCGCGTTCGCGCCCACCGTCTTCGTCGAGCGGGTGTTCGGCCTGCCCGGGATCGGGAATCTGCTGTTCATCTCACTGCAGCGCCACGACCTGCCGGTGATCGTCGGCATCGTGGTCGTCGTCACGAGTGCGATCTTGTTCTTCAACCTCCTCGTCGACCTGCTCTACGGCGTGCTCGACCCGCGTATCCGCCCTACCGGCCGGGTCAGGCTGCCGAAGCTCGCCCCGGCGCACGGCGGCGAGCACGGTCGCGCGCCCGCACCGACGACGCCCTAAGAAGTTCTAAGCGGAGAGATACGGTGCGAAGACGCGTTCGTAATGCGAGCGAGACCGGGCGCCGACCACTGTCTCGCGCGGTTCGCCGCCCGCAAAGAGAATCACCGTGGGCAGCGAGAGCACGCCGTAGCGCGACGGCACGGCCAGATTCTCGTCCAGGTTCAGCTTCGTGAGCAGCAGGCGCCCGTCGCTCTCGGCCGCAATCGCCTCGAGGTGCGGCTCGATGGCCTTGCACGGGCCGCACCAGGGCGCCCAGAAGTCGACGAGAACCGGGAGCTCGGAGGCCAGCACTTCCGCCTCGAACGTCGCGTCGGTGACCTCCATCAGCGCTCCCCGAGCGAGTGGACGCGATGGGCGCGTTCGGCGCGCCTGTGGCGGACGTTGCCGCGAACGAGCAGCACGAGTGGTACGACCAGGAGCATCGAGAGGACGCCGAGCGGCAGCAGCAGCCAGCGAGCGTTGAGCTTGCCGTGGTCGTAGAGCTGCGGCCGGGAGGAGCCGGCGGTCGGCTTGGCCGCCGGCTTCGCCGGTGTCGCCGCGGCGCCGAGCGTGGCCTGTGGTGACCACTGGTCGACGAGCCAGCGGCCCTTCGTCAACGTCAGCTCGGCTGAGTAGACGAGGACGCGCCCCCGCGAGCCTTCCTTCGGCTGGAGCATCACGTCGATCCCGACCATGTTGCCGGCGGCGTACGCCTGTCGCCAGCTCGACGTCCGCAACGCGTTCGCCGGGTAGGGGAAGACCGGCAGGTCGCCGGCCGTCCACTGGTCGTGACTGACGGCCGCGCGCATCTCCGGCGATGCGAGCGCCCACCCGCGGTCGAGGTCGCGCCGCACGACGGCGGTGCGGACGAACTCGGTCACGGTACGGTCGAGCGCGGAACGAAGCTGCGGCGTCAGGCGGATCGGCTTCTCGGTCCGCAGGACGACGGCTGCGCCGCCCTCGTGTGCGATCAAGCCGAAATCGTGGCGCGTCGGCATCGTGACGACTGCGACCGCGACCGCAACGACGGGCACGACGGCGGCCGCAGACCAGGCGAGCCGGCGCCGCCGGCGTGGAGAGGAGAGAGAGGCCACGATCGTCCATGGTAGAGACGATCGCCAGTCGACTCGGGTCAGCGGAAGCGGAGGAGCGGCACCTTCCACAGTGCTTCGAGCACGATCCGGCGCGACATCTTCGAGCCGCCGGCCTGCCGGTCGGAGAAGCGGATGGGCACTTCGACGACGCGGAAACCGGCCCGTCGTGCCCGGTAGGTCATCTCGATCTGGAAGACGTAGCCGTCGGCTTCGATCCGCCGCAGGTCGATCGCCTCGAGCACTGCGCGGCGAAAGCACTTGAAGCCGCCGGTCGGGTCGCGCACCGGCATCAGCAGCAACCGCGTGTAGAGCGACGCCCCCTTCGAGAGAGCACGCCGGACGAAACCCCAGTCGTCGACGCCCCCGCCCGCCACGTAGCGCGAGCCGAGCGCGAGGTCGGCGCCCCCCTCGACCGCCGCGATCAGTCTCGGCACGTCGTTCGGGTCGTGCGAGAAGTCGCAGTCGATCTCCAGCACGAGCTCGGCGCCCCCCGCGAGCGCCCGCTCGAAGCCCGCCACGTAGGCCCGGCCGAGCCCCTCCTTACGCGTGCGGTGGAGCACCTCCACCCACGGCAGCTCCTCCGCGAGGCGGTCGGCGATCTCGCCGGTGCCGTCGGGAGAGCCGTCGTCGATCACGAGCACGCGGTCGCGCGCCGTATCGAGCACCTCGCCGAGCGCACGCACCATCGGCTCGATGTTCTCGTGCTCGTTGTAGGTGGGCAGGCAGACGACAGCACGCACGGCCGTATCATCGCCGTCATGGCTGGAACGCTGCCGCGGAACGCCGACCTTGCCGACCGGCTCGAGCTGCTGGCCGACCTGAGCGAGCTCGAGGGCGAGGACTCGTTCCGCGTACTCGCCTACCGTCGTGCGGCGTCCCGGATCCGCGAGACGGCCGTCTCCGTCGCCGAGCTGGCGCTCGCGGGAAAGGCGAAGGCGCTCCAGGGGATCGGCAAGACGATCGAGGAGAAGATCGTCGAGGTGGTCGAGACGGGGACGATGCAGGCGCTCGAGCAGCGGCTCGCGCTCGTCCCGGTCGAGGTCGTCCAGTTCATGCGGCTGCCGGGTCTCGGCCCGAAGACGGCGCGGCGCATCTGGCAGGAGCTCGGCGTCAAGACGGTGGCCGAGTTGAAGGCTGCCGCCGAGGGCGAGCGCCTGCGGGCGCTGCCGGGCCTCGGCGCGAAGTCGGAGGAGAAGATCCTCAAGGCGCTCGCCGCCGCGCCTACCGGCGGGTCGGATGGCCGCCGGCTGCTCGGCGACGGGCTACCGGCCGTGCTCGCCGTCGTCGAGGCGCTGAGGGCGCATCCGGCGGCGGTGAAGGTGTCGGAGGCCGGCTCGGCACGGCGGCGGCGGGAGACCTTCCGCGACCTCGACGTGATCGCCACGTCCGCTGACGCACCGGCTCTGATCGACTTCTTCACGAAGCTCGACTGGGTTGCCGACACGGTCGCCAAGGGCGACACGAAGGCAACCGTGATCTCGAACGCCGGGCTCCGCTTCGACCTCCGCGTCGTGCCGCCGGAGTCGTACGGGAACCTGCTTCAGCATTTCACCGGCTCGAAGGAGCACAACGTCGCGATGCGCGAGGAGGCTGTGCGAAGCGGGCTTTCGATCTCCGAGTACGGGATCGAGACGACCGAGACGGGCGAGGTCGCCCACCACGAGACGGAGGAGGAGCTCTACGCCTACCTCGGCTACGAATGGATCCCACCCGAGCTGCGCGAGAACGCCGGCGAGCTCCAGGCGGCGCGGGAGGGGACGCTGCCGGCACTCGTCGAGCGCGCCGACCTGCGTGGCGACCTCCACTCGCACTCGACGTGGTCGGACGGCCGCGCCTCGATCGAGGAGATGGCGCTCGGCGCGATCGCCCTCGGGCATGAGTACCTCGCGATGTGCGACCACTCGCAGCGGCTGCGCGAGGGCCGGCTCGAGCGCCAGTGGGAGGAGATCGACGCGCTGAACGAGCAGCTGGCGCCGTTCCGGCTCCTGAAAGGCGTCGAGGTGAACATCCGTGCGAACGGCGAGCTCGACCTCACCGACGAGCTGCTCGCCCCGCTCGACTGGGTGCTGGCCTCGGTGCACTCGAGCTTCGACAACGATCCGACCGGGCGCGTCCTCTTGGCGATGGACAACCCGCACGTCGACTGCATCGGCCACCTGACGAGCCGCAGGATCTCCACGCGCCCACCTTCCGACGTGTCGGTCGAGCGGGTCGTCGAGGCCGCGCTTGCAACCGGCACGTTCCTCGAGATCAACTCGCAGCCCGACCGGCTGGATCTCCGCGACGTGCACGCCCGCTTCGCCGGCGAGGCAGGGCTCAAGCTCGTCGTCTCGAGTGACGGCCACCGGGTGGGTGCGCTCGAGTATGTCGAGCTCGGCATCGCACAGGCGCGGCGAGCGTGGCTCACAAAGGATCAGGTCTTGAACACCCGGTCGTGGGTCGACATCGAGCGGCTGCGGCGGTGAGCTCGTTCCGGGAAGACGGTGCGGCGGCGCTCGAGTGGGCCGCCTCCTATCTGGAGCGCGTGCGCGAGCTGCCCGTTCTCGCGCAGGTCGAGCCGGGCGAGATCCGTGCGCGGCTTCCCGCCTCCCCGCCGGAGACCGCCGAGCCATTCTCTGCCGTCCTGCGCGACCTCGACGAGATCCTCCTGCCGGGGATGACCCACTGGCAGAGCCCGCGCTTCTTCGCCTACTTCGCCAACACCGGCTCCGAGCCGGGGATTCTCGCCGAGCTCCTGGCGGCGACGCTCAACCAGGTCGGGATCCTCTGGCGTGCCTCACCGGCGCTGCAGGAACTGGAGGAGCTGACCCTTGATTGGCTGGCCCAGCTCCTCGGCCTACCAACGGGCCTGCATGGACACATCGAGGACACCGCCTCGACCGCGACGATGGCCTCGCTCGCCGCCGCGCGAGCCGCGCGACCCGACGCACGGGTGGTCGTCTGCTCCGAACACGCCCATTCGTCGGTCGCGAAGGCCGCGCGCCTGCTCGAGCTGGAACTTCGGACGGTGCCGGGCGACCGTGACTTCGCCTTGCGGCCCGACGCGCTCGACCTGGAGGGAGCCTGCGCGGTCGTGGCGACGATCGGCACCACCTCGTCGGCCTCGATCGATCCGGTGCCGGCGATCGCCGACGCGGCCGAAGCCGCCGGCACGTGGCTCCACGTCGACGCCGCCTACGCCGGTTCGGCCGCAGTCTGCCCCGAGCTCCGGCCGCTCTTCGCCGGCTGGGAGCGGGCCGACTCGATCGTCGTCAACCCGCACAAGTGGCTGCTCGTGCCGATGGATTGCTCGGCCATCTGGACGCGCCGCCCCGAGGACTTCCGCCGCGCTTTCAGCCTCGTCCCCGAGTATCTGCGCGTGAGCGAGGAGGTAACGAGCCTGAGCGAGTACGGCCCGGCGCTCGGCCGTCGGTTCCGGGCGCTCAAGCTCTGGGCCGTCCTTCGTTGCTACGGCCGCGAAGGCCTCCAGGAACGGATCCGCGAAGCGATCCGGCTGGCCGCTCGCTTCGAGGAATGGGTCGAGGCGGAGCCCGGCTGGGAGGTCTGCGCGCCGCGCAGCTTCTCGCTTGTCTGCTTCCGGCGGGAGGGGAGCGACGACGAGAACGAGGCGATCATGGAACGGGTCAACGCGAGCGGCGAGGCCTATCTCTCGCACACGAAGCTCGACGGCAGGTTCGTGCTGCGCCTCGCGATCGGGAACGCCCGCACCACCGAGGCCGACGTTCGTGCCGCCTGGGAACTGCTCCGGCGTTAGAACTCACTTCAGAACGAGGCCTTGGCCCGACGGCGAAGGGTCATTCCGAAATGAGTTCTTAGAGGCTTCGCAGGACGCCGAGGAATTCGGCCGGATCGCTCACCACGAGGTCGGCGGCGTCGCGCAACTCGGGCGGCCCCTCCGCCGAGGAGACCGCCACCGTGACGCCGAGCTCGAGCCCCGCGAGCGCGTCGAAGGCGTCGAGATCGGTGGTGTCGTCACCGGCGTAGAGTGCCCGCTCCAGGCGCCGTTCGCCGAGCAGGTGCAGGACCGCGGTTCCCTTGTGGGCGGCGATCGGCGGCCGCAGTTCGAGCACCTTGCGGCCGAAGCGTGCGACGAGCCCCTCGTGGCGGGCGCGGGTCGCGACGGCTTCGAGGAACGTGACGGCCTCGTGCTCGTCGGCCGCCCGCCGGTAGTGGAACGTGACGGTGAGCGGCTTCAGCTCGACGTCCTCCCAGTCGACGGTCGCTGCGAGCGCGTGCAGGCGCTCCCGCCATTCCTGCGCCTGCGGCTCGAGCTCGAGCCCGTGCTCGCCGACGTAGACGAGCTCCTCGACTCCGACGACCCGTGCTGCATCTGCGCCCGGCCGGCCGCTCACGCAGGCGACGAGCGCGTAGCGTTCGTGGAGGCGCCGCAGCTCGGCGCGCGTCTCCTCCGGGACCTTCGCGTCGGCCGGAACGTCGACGATCGGCGCGAGCACGCCGTCGACGTCGAGCAGGATCGCAGCGTCGCCGGGCTCCGAGGCCAGTCGGGCGAGCAGGTCGGCGCCGTTCACGGCTCTAGGATACGGCCGTGCGCCTCATCGCCATCGGGCTTCTCGCAGGGCTCTTCAGCGCGCTCTTCGGGGTCGGCGGCGGAATCGTGATCGTGCCGCTCCTGATCATGGCCGCCGGCTTTCCCCCGCGCGCCGCCGCGGCCACGTCGCTCGCGGCGATCGGGATCACCGCGCTCGGCGGGGCGATCGGCTACGGCATCGCCGGCGAGGTGCACCCCTGGTACGGCCTGCTGGTCGGCCTCCCGGCTGCTGCGGGTGCGATCGCCGGCACCGTCGTTCAGCAGCGGCTCACCTCCCGCTCGCTCACGCTCGCGTTCGCCGCCCTCCTCGCCGGGATGGGGATCTGGATGCTCGTCGGATGACCGTTACCCAGGTCGTGCTCGCACTCATGCTCGGCGTCGGGGCCGGCCTTCTGGCCGGGTTGTTCGGTGTCGGCGGTGGGATTCTGTTCGTCCCGACGCTCGTCCTGCTCGGGCTGGGCCAGCTCGAGGCCGAGGCGACCTCCCTGCTCGCGATCCTGCCGACCGTTGCCGCCGGCGTCTGGCGGCAGCAGCGGTATGGCAACACGAACCTGCAGGCAGCGCTCACCCTCGGCTTCGCCTCGCTCGGCGGGGTCGCGGTCGGCCTTGTGATCGCGACGTCGGTGTCGGAGGGGTCGTTGCGGCGGCTCTTCGGCGTGCTGCTGCTCGGGGTCGCAGTGCAACTCGCATGGCGGCACCGGCCGGGTTCCTCCTATGCTTCCGAGGAATGACCGAGAGCGAGGAAATCTGGGTTCCGCTCGTCGACGAGCCGATCGGCGGCATCGTCGAGCAGCTCCAGGCGGACGATCCCGAGCTCGCGCGGCTGATCGGCTCGCCGCGCCGTGTGCTCGCGTTCCGGACGTTCGCCTATATCCGCGTCGGCATCCTGCTCGGCCAACTCCTCGTCGACAACGACATCCCGCCCTACGACGGGAGCGACACGTGGGTCGATCTGCTGTTGCGCGACCCTGCCCACCGTGCTGCGGTGCAGAGCGAGGTGCGCGCGGTCGCAGAGGAGATCGCCGCCGACCCGAAGTACGCCGACGAGGAGCCACTCGGCCCCGACGAGGACGCCCGCGAGCGGTTCCGCGCCTTCGCGCGAGAACAGCTGCGCGACTAGATCTTCGGGACGGGAGCGCCGACCCGCGGCAACCCGATAATGGAGCTTCGATGATCGCCCGCCTCGCCTTCCTGCCGCTCACAGTGCTCTGCGTGGCCGTGGCAGTCGCGGCAGCCGGCGCCGCGCCATCCCCGAAGCCCGCCGTGGCCTCGGCGTCGTCGTACGCGGTGCAGGTGCTCGTTCCCGACCAGCCGGAGACCGTCGCCGCCTACGCTGTCGCGCCCGGCGTCGATACCGCTGCGGTCGACTCCTTCGTCTACCCCGCCGACGGTTCAGCCGTCAGGACCGGCGCTGCCTCTTCGAGCGCCGCGGCGCGTCAGGCGGACACCGGGAGCGCGAACGCGGTCACGGACGCTCTCGCCGTGAGCCTCTTCAACGGTGAGATCTCTGCGGACGCGGTGGCTGCCCGCGCCAAGGCCGGTGCCTCGCAGGCGATCACGAACGGCGACGTAGCCGGCTCGCGCGTCGAACGGCTCGTGGTGCTCGGAAGCACCGTGTCGCCGGCTGCGAACCAGCGGCTGCCGCTGGCCGACTGGGGGACGCTCACCGTGCTCGAGCAGACTGTCGCCGCCGACCCGACTGCCGGCAGCCGCGGCACCCGCGCGACCGTTGCCGGGCTCCACATCCGCCTTACCGCTGCGCACGGCGGCCTGCCGGCCGGCACCGAGATCATCATCGGCTCCGCCGATGCGTCGGCCGGCGTCGCCCTCGACGCTGCCGGCCTTCGGGCGGGCAGCTCCGGCGAGAAGAAGCCGGTGAAGCCCGTGAAGCCCAACCTGAACCAGAACGGCCGGCCGCTTCCGCGCGCACCCGAGCCTCGCAAGGGCTTGCCGGGGATCCCGCCGCCGCTCATCAAGGACCCGCCCGCAGACGTCCTGCCGCAGCTCACGGCCGGAGGCTACGTCTTCCCGGTTTACGGCTCCTCGTCGTTCGCCTCGACCTTCGGTGCGCCGCGCGCGGATGTCAGCTACCACCACGGCAACGACATCTTCGCCCAACTCGGCACCCCGCTGCTAGCTGTCGCCGGCGGCACCGTGTTCTCGGTGGGCTGGAACGACATCGGCGGTTACCGACTCTGGCTACGTGACCGGCAGGGCAACCAGTTCTACTACGCCCACCTCTCCGCATTCTCGACGCTAGCGGTGAACGGCAACGAGGTGCGGGCTGGCGACGTGCTGGGCTTCATGGGGCGGACGGGCGACGCGGAGGGCACGCCGTATCACGTCCATTTCGAGATCCACCCGGTGGGCCTCCTGCCGCTCGGCTACGACGGCGCAGTGGATCCGTACCCCTACCTGCTCGCCTGGCGGCGTCTGTCCGACATCTCGTTCGCAGCCGGCCGCGGCTGGGCTCCGCCTGTGCCCGCCTCGGCGCGCGCCCCTCAGCCGGGCGCGATCCTGCTCGGCTCGACCGACATCTCACGCGCCAGCGGCCTCGACCCGGCGTCGCTGCGGCGCGCGCTCGTCGCCCCCGTCTCGTCCGAGGGCGACGGAGCGCTTATCCGCTCGAGCTAGGCCGCTTAGGAGGACGACTGGCCGTTGGCGGCGGCGCCGCCGGAGTAGCCGAAGTCGTCGCCGCTCTCGCCGGTCACGTGGTCCATGATCCACTTGCGCGTGGCCGGGCCGGTCATCGGGTTGAGCAGGATGCCAGCGGTGATGCCGGCGAGGAGCAGCATCGTGTTCCGTCCGCCGTGATCCTCCTTGCCCTGGATCCGGCGTGCTGCCTCGCGAAGCTCGTCGACCGTCTTCTTGAGGTTGTCCTGCATCTCCTTGTCGGTCGCGACGCGCGTGGCTGTCGCAACCGCCCCCCGGCCGCCGAGCAGCTCCGCGTAGATGTCGCGGGCGGCAGCGTAGGCCTCCTTGAGGTTGTCGCGCAGATCCTCGTCGTGCAGTGCGCGGTCCACGTAGGGCCTCATTGTGTCGGCTGTGTCGCCGAACCTATCCCTGGTCTTGGCCATTCCTGTGCTCCCTTTCGTTTGCGTGGCGCAAAGCGAGTTTTACCTGGGTGCGGCTGGTGCAAACCCGAGCGGCAGCTAGGGCCTGCCGCTCGCGGCCTGGCGCTCGCTTCCCGACGGGGCGCCCGCGAGGCGGAGGCCGCCCCCGTCGAACGCGGCTTCGAGCACTTCGGCGATCGAGTCGGCGAGCACGAAGTCGAG
>JBKJML010000039.1:0-5836 GCA_046596415.1 Gaiellaceae bacterium
CGTGCCGGCGTAGGCGACGGTGACGGTGTCGCCGTTGCGGACGGCGCTCGCGAGCGTGAGCGTGGCGGTCGAGCCGCTGACGGAGACGTTCGTGACCGCGCGGCCCGAGCCGTTGACGCTCACCGTGTAGTCGCCGTTCGCCGGGGCGCCGGCGACGGGCTCGACATAGATGACCGTCAGCGCCGTCCCGTCGACCGAGCGGCTGGAGACGGCCGGGGCGGTCAGGTCGACGACGAACGAGCGCGACGGCGAGTAGGCGGAGGTGAGCGCTCCCGCGTCCTCGTTGCGTGCCTGCCAGTAGTAGGTGCCGTCGGTCAGGCCGGCGCCGCCGGGGACGACGGCGGAGCCGTTGGCGCCGTTCGCCAGGCCGGTGCCGGACGAGAAGGTGGAGATCGGCGAGGCACAGCCGCTGTCGGAGCAGACGCGGAAGGTGACCTTGCCGGTGTTCTGGGTGTCGAGGTCGGCGAACGTCGCGGTCAGCGTCGGCGTGGCGGTGCCGAGCGCGGCGCCGTCGGCCGGGCTGACGAGGGCCGGAACGGACGGGGCGGCGTTCGCGGTGCCGTTCGTGACCGCCGCGGCGCCGAACGGGGCGGCGCCGTTGCCGGCGACGTCGGTGAGCGCCGTGCCGGAGTAGGCGACGGTGACGGTGTCGGCGTTGCGGACGGCGCTCGCGAGGGTCAGCGTCGCCGTCGAGCCGGCGACCGAGACGTTGGTGACCGCGCGGCCGGAGCCGTTCACGAGCACGGTGTAGTCGCCGTTGACGGGGCTGCCGCCGAGCGGCTCGGCGTAGGCGATCGCGAGCGTGGCGCCGTTCACCGAGCGCGTCGAGACGGTCGGCGCGGTGGTGTCGTAGGTGACGGTCGAGCTGGCGGCGCCGCCCGTCAGGCCGGCCGCGTCGGTCGAGCGGGCGTGGACGACGTAGGAGCCGTCGGCGGGCAGGTTGGCGGCCGCGAAGGCGTAGCTCCAGCTCGTGGTGCCGGTCGCGGCGAGGTAGAGCTCGGTCAGGCTGGCGAAGCCACCGGCGCCCGCGTTCGCGGCCGGATCCCAGTAGAGGCCGCTCGAGGCGCGCTGGATCGAGACCTCGACGAGCGAGACGCCCGAGGTCGCGTCCGAGGCGGTGCCGGACAGGTTGGCCCAGGTGGCGGTGCGGTAGGTGCTGCCGTTGACCGGGAACGAGGCGGCCGAGGCAGGCGCGGTGACGTCGACGACGAACGAGCGCGCGGCGCTGAACGCGGAGGTGAGCGCGCCCGCGTCCTCGTTCTGGGCCTGCCAGTAGTAGGTCGTGCCGTCGGCGAGGTTCGCGGCGCCGGGAACGGCGGCGGAGCCGTTGGCGCCGTTCGCGATCCCGGTGCTCGACGAGAAGGTGGAGACGACCGACGAGCAGCCGCTGTCGGAGCAGACGCGGAAGGTGACCTTGCCGGTGTTCTGGGTGTCGGCGTCGGAGAACGTCGCCGTGAGCGTCGGCGTCGTCGTCGTGTAGGCGGCGCTCGCGGGGGAGACGAGGGCCGGCACCGACGGGGCGACGTTCGCGGTCGAGTTCGTGACGGCGGCGGCGCCGAACGTGGCGGCGGCGTTGCCGGCGCCGTCGACGACCGCGCTGCCGGAGTAGGCGACCGTGACCACGTCGCCGTTGCGCGTCGCCGAGGCGAGCGTCAGGACGGACGTCGTGCCGGAGACGGAGACGGTCGTGACCGCGCGGCCCGAGCCGTTGACGCTCACCGTGTAGTTGCCGTTCGCCGGTGCGCCGGAGACGTTCTCGCCGTACGAGATGGTCAGCGTCGCCCCGTCGATCGTGCGGGCGGTGACGGCCGGCGCGACGAGGTCGACGCTGAACGAGCGTGACGCGCTGAACGAGGAGGTCAGCGCGGTCGAGTCCTCGGCCTGGGCCTGCCAGTAGTACGTGCTGCCGTGGGCGAGGTTGGCGGCCCCCGGGACGGCGGCGGAGCCGTTTGCGCCCTTCGCGATCCCGGTCGCCGACGAGAAGGTGGAGAGCACCGTCGAGCAGCCGCTGTCGGCGCAGACGCGGAAGTTGATCTTGCCCGTGTCGTTCGTGTCGGGGTCGGCGAACGTCGCGGCGAGCGTCGGCGTCGCCGTCGAGAGCTGGGCGGCGTTCGCGGGCGACGCGAGCGCCGGCGTCGTCGGCGCGACACCGGGAGTCGAGTTCGTGGCGGCGGCGGCGCCATAGGTCGCGGCGGCGTTGCCGACCGTGTCGGTGAGCGTCGAGCCGGAGTAGGCGACGGTGACGGAGTCGCCGAAGACGACCGCAGAGGTGAGCGTGAGCGTCACCGCCGAGCCGCCGACGGAGACGTTCGTGACCGCGTTGCCGGAGCCGTTGACGCTCACCGTGTAGTCGCCATTCGCCGGCGCGCCCGCGAGCGGCTCGGCGTAGGTGATCGTCAGGGTGGCGCCGTTGACGCCGCGCGTGGAGACGGCCGGTGCGGTGGTGTCGACGGTGAACGAGCGGGTCGCGGAATACGCGGAGGTGAGCGCGCCCGCGTCTTCGTTCCGGGCCCGCCAGTAGTAGGTCGTGCCGCTCGCGAGTCCGGCCGCGCCGGGGACTGCGGCGGAGCCGTTGGCGCCGGTCGCGAGGCCGGTCGGCGAGGAGAACGTCGAGAGGGGGGAGGCGCAGCCGCTGTCGGAGCAGACCTGGAAGGTGACCTTGCCGGTGTTCTGCGTGTCGGCGTCGGCGAACGTCGCGGTCAGCGTCGGCGTCGAGCTCGCGAGCGTGACCGCGTTCGCCGGCGTGACGAGCGCCGGGACGGACGGGGCGGCGTTCGCGGTCGCGTTCGTCACGGCGGTCGCGCTGGAAGCGGCGGCCTGGTTGCCGGCCGGGAGGGCGGTGTCGCGGAGCGCGGTGCCGGTGTAGGCGACCGTGACCGAGTCGCCGTTGCGGACGGCGGTGGCGAGGGTCAGCGTGACGTCGGAGCCCGACACCGAGACGTTCGTGACCGAGCGCGAGAGGCCGTTGACGACGACCGCGTAGTCGTTCGTCGCGGGCGTGCCGGTGACGTTCTCGTTGTAGCTGATCGTCAGGGCCGCGCCGTCGACCGAGCGGGAGGCGATCCCGGGCGTCTGGGTGTCGATCGTGATCGCCCGCGGGCTGCCCGGCGTCCAGGCGGAGGTGAGCCCGCCCGTGTCCTCGTTGCGCGCCTGCCAGTAATAGGTCGTGCCGTTCGAGAGCGCCGCGCCGCTGTAGGTGGCGGTGTCGGTGGCGCCGTTCGCGAGCCCGGCCGACGTCGAGAAGGTGGAGATCGGCGAGGCGCAGCCGCTGTCGGAGCAGACGCGGAAGGTGACCTTGCCCGTGTTCTGGGTGTCGTCGTCGAGGAAGCGGCCGCCGAAGACCGGGGTGGCGGAGTCGGCGCGGTAGGCGTCGGCGGGGGTGAGTGTGTTCGGGACGTTCGGCGCGGCGTTCGCGGTCGCGTTCGTCGCGGCGGTGGCGCCGAAGGTCGAGCCGGCGTTGCCCGCGACGTCGGCGACGGCCGAGCCGGAGTAGGCGACGGTGACGCTGTCGCCGTTGCGGACGGCCGCGGCGAGCGTCAGGACGGCGCTCGAGCCGGCGACGGAGACGTTCGTGACTGCGCGGCCCGAGCCGTTGACGGTGACCGTGTAGTCGCCGTTCGCGGGCGCACCCGAGACCGGCTCGTCGTAGGCGATCGTCAGCGAGGCGCCGTTGGCGCTGCGCGTCGTGACGCCCGGGCTGACCGTGTCGAAGGTGAAGGTCGAAGTCGTGACGGGGCTCTGCACGTTCGTCGCGGCGTCGGTCGAGCGGGACGAGACGACGTAGGAGCCGTTGGCCGGGAACTTCGCGGCCGGGAAGGCGTAGCTCCAGCTCGTCGTCCCCGACGCGGCGATCCACAGCGGGGCGGCGCTGGAGAACGAGCCGTTGCCCGCGTTCGCGGCCGGATCCCAGTACAGCCCGCCGGTGACGCGCTGGATGGCGAGGTCGACCGACGCGACGCCGGCCGCGGCGTCGGCGGCGCTGCCCGAGATCGTGCCGCTCCAGCCGACACCGTTATATGGGGTCCCGTTGGCGGGGAACGTGATCCCGGAAGTGGGGGCGGTCGTGTCGACGAGGAAGCTGCGCGGGCTGCCCGGCGTCCAGGCGGAGGTGAGGGTGCCGCTGTCTTCGTTGCGGGCCTGCCAGTAGTAGGTCGTGCCGCTGACGAGCGCGGTGCCCGAGTAGGTGGCGTTGCCGGTCGCGCCGACCGCGAGCCCGGTGGCGGAGTCGAAGGTCGAGCGGACGCCAGAACAGGCGGAGTCGTTGCAGACGCGGAAGGTGACCTTGCCGATGTCCTGCGTGTCGTTGTCGCCGAAGACGGCGGAGAAGGACGGCGTGAGCGTGTTGAGCTTCACGGCGTCGGCGGGGGCGAGCGAGCTTGGCGCGGTCGGGGCGGCGTTCGGCGTCGAGTTCGTGACGGCGGCGGCGCCGAAGGTCGCGGCCGCGTTGCCCGACGGAGAAGCGGTGTCGGTGAGCGCGCTGCCCGAGTACGCGACGGTGACGGTGTCGCCGTTGCGGACCGCGGTCGTCAGCGTCAGCGTTACGGTCGAGCCGACGACCGAGACGCCGGTGACAGCGTCGCCGGAGCCGTTGATCGACACCGTGTAGTTGCCGTTGGTGGGCGCGCCCGCGAGCGTCTCGTTGTAGGCGATCGCGAGCGAGGTGCCGTTGGCGGTGCGGGTCGAGACCGTGGGAGCACTGACGTCGGCGACGAAGGAGCGGGGGCTGCCCGGCGTCCAGGCGCTCGAGCCGGCGTCCTGGTCGGTCGAGCGGGCCTGCCAGTAGTAGGTCGTGCCGTCGACGAGCGCCGTGCCGGAGTAGGTGGCGTTGCCGGTCGCGGTGTTCGCCAGGCCGGCCGGGGAGGAGAAGGTCGAGCGGATGCTGGAGCAGTCGCTCGTGTTGCAGACGCGGAAGTCGACCTGGCCGGTGCTCTGGGTGTCGGGGTCGGAGAAGACACCCGAGAAGGCTGGGGTGAGGGTGTTGGCGCGGATCGCGTCGGCCGGGCTCAGGGAGCCGGGGACGTTCGGGCTCGTGTTCGCGGTCGAGTTGGTCGCGGCGGCGGCGCCGAACGTGGCGGCGGCGTTGCCGGCCGGCGTGGCGACGTCGGTCAGGGCGGTGCCGGCGTAGGCAACCGTGACCGGGTCGCGGTTCTGGACGGCGCTCGCGAGGGTCAGGGTGACGTTGGCGCCGGCGACCGAGACGTTCGTGACCGCGCGGCCGGAGCCGTTGACGCTGACGGTGTAGTTCCCGCTCGCGGGCGCGCCCGCGAGGGTCTCGTTGTAGGCGACCGTCAGGGTGGCGCCGTTGACGCCGCGCGAGGAGACCGTCGGGGCGGCGGTGTCGACGACGAACGAGCGCGACGCGGAGAAGGCGGAGGTGCCGCCGTTGACGTCCTGACCCTGGGCCTGCCAGTAGTACGTCGTGCCGTTCGTGAGGCCCGCGCCGCCGGGAACGGCGAGCGAGCCGTTGGCGCCGTTGACGATCCCTGCGGCCGAGGAGAAGGTCGAGATGACCGACGAGCAGCCACTGTCGGAGCAGACGCGGAAGTTGATCTGACCCGTGTTGTTTGTGTCGGGGTCGGCGAAGGTCGCGGTGAGCGTCGGCGTCGTCGAGTTGACCCGGGCGGCGTCGGCGGGCGAGACCTGAGCCGTGGCGGACGGGTTCTGGTTCGGGGTCGAGTTGGTGGCGGCGGTCGCGCCGAAGGTCGCCGCGCCGTTGCCTGCGACGTCGGTGAGGGCGGAGCCCGAGTACGCGACCGTGACGTTGTCGCCGTTCAGGACGGCGGAGGCGAGGGTCAGCGTGACGTTCGAGCCGGCGACCGAGGTGTTCGTCACCGAG
>JBKJML010000184.1:0-5481 GCA_046596415.1 Gaiellaceae bacterium
CTGCTCGTTCCGCAGCAGACGGTCGTTCTGGCTCTTCTGGCGTGTGAAGTCGATCAGTCCTGCGCGCGCCTGGCCGCGCGCCGTCCAGATCTCGGCGTTCGCGACCGTGCGCAGCGGTTCCCAGGTCGCCGGGTCGGCGGCGCGCTCCCACCAGCGCTCGCCAAGGTGGCGGTCGAAGAGCTCGACGAACGGACGCGAGACGAACGTCGGCAGATGGGCCCCGTTCGTGACGTGGTCGATCGGGACGTCGTCGACGGAGCGATCGGCGAACATCGGCTGCCACATCCGCCGCGCCACCGCTCCGTGGAGCCTGCTGACACCGTTGCGCTTGCGACTGAGGCGGATCGCGAGCGGCGTCATTCCGGGCGACTCGCCGTGGTCGTCGGGGCGGGCGCGGCAGAGGGCGACGAGCTCTTCGCCGGAGATGCCGAGTCGGCCCGGCAGGTCGTCGTAGGCGGCGAGGATCTCAGCCACCCCATAGGTCTCGTTTCCGGCCGGCACCGGGGTGTGCGTCGTGAAGACGAAACGCTCCTGAACGTCCGCGAGCGCCTCGTCGAGCGACCGTCCACCGGCCACGTCCTGTGCGGCCAACTCAAGCGCTGCGAGCGCCGCGTGCCCTTCGTTCAGGTGGTAGACGGCCGGCTCGATCCCCAGCGCCTGGAGCGTCCGTACGGCGCCGATCCCGAGCAGCGCGTACTGGGCGAGGCGGATCGCCCGGTTCCCCTCGTACAGGCGTGCAGTCGTCCAGCGCCGGACCGCGTCGTTCTCGGGTAGCTCCGTGTCGATTAGGTAGAGCGGCACGCGGCCGATCTGGACTCGCCAGACGTGGAAATGCGTCTCGCCGCCGAACACCTGGACCGTGAGCCGCAGCGGCCGGCCGTCGGAGCCGTTCACGCGCGCCATCGGCAGGCTGCGCGGGTCGTTCTCGACCCAGTACTCCTGCTGGCGCCCGTTCAGATCGAGACGCTGGCGGAAGTAGCCGCGGCGGTAGAGGAGGCCGACGGCGACGAGCGGCAGCGCCTGGTCGCTCGCCTCCTTGAGGATATCGCCGGCCAGCACACCGAGGCCGCCGGAGTAGATCGGCAGCGAGGCGTGAACACCGAACTCGGCGCAGAGGAACGCTACCGTCCCCTCGATGCCGGGCCGCTGCCGGTCCTCGCGGGCAGCGTCAGCTGCGAGCATTGCGGCGAGCGCCTCGACCCGGCCGACGATCGCGGCGTCCGCTGCCGCCCGCGCCTGCATCCGCGGGCCGAGCTCGGCGAGGAAGCGCACCGGGTTCCGAGCCGAGCGCTCCCACCGATGTGCGTCGATGTCGGAGAAGAGCGCATCGCCGTCCCGAGCCCATGACCAGCGGTAGTCGTACGCGACGCGCGCCAGCGGTCGCAGGGCTGCAGGCAGACGCTCCGCGAGGTTCGCAACCCGCTCCTCGAGGTCGGGACTCCACGTCGGCGAGGCAGGCGTCACGCGCGATCACGTCCTTCCGCTCGGTCTCCTGGGCGCGGCGAAGGCCCAAGCCCCGGCGCGACGGCAAGACTAACGAGAGCCTGCACCCCGTCGGGCTAGAGTCGTGCTCGTGACGGCCGACCCGACCCGCTGTGGCTGGGCACCAGCCGGTGATCGGCTCTACCTCGCCTACCACGACGACGAGTGGGGCGTCCCCTCACGCGACGACCGCCACCTTTACGAGCTGCTCGTGCTCGAGGGCGCGCAGGCGGGTCTCGCGTGGATCACGATCCTGCGCAAGCGCGAGAACTATCGTCTCGCCTTCGCCGGCTTCGACCCGGAGCTCGTCGCCCGCTTCGACGTCGCGGACGTCGAGCGGCTGCTCGGCGATGCCGGCATCGTGCGGAATCGACTCAAGCTCGAGTCGGCGATCACGAACGCCCAGGCGGCACTCCGGATCCAGGCGGATCACGGCAGCCTCGCCGC
Organism: Gaiellaceae bacterium; assembly: GCA_046596415.1. Lineage (GTDB taxonomy): Bacteria > Actinomycetota > Thermoleophilia > Gaiellales > Gaiellaceae > JBKJML01. The sequence continues at coordinate 1,930 of JBKJML010000184.1, forward strand.
CTACCTCTGGGGCTTCGTCGGCGGCGACCCGCTCGTCAACGCCTGGCGCACGTCCGCCGAGGTGCCCGCCGAGACGGAGGAATCACGCGCGATGAGCAAGGCCCTGAAGCGCCAGGGCTTTCGCTTCGTCGGCCCGACGATCTGCTACGCGTTCATGCAGGCGGCAGGGCTCGTGAACGACCACACGGCCGACTGCTTCCGCAGACGCTCGACGATCAGCGGCTGAGCGCTGCGAACGTCTCGCGAAGCGCTTCCGGCAGTGGCGCCGAGGCGAGCTTCGTCGCGTCCAGATGGACGATCACGGAGCTCGCCTCGACCGCGACACGCCCGTCGGAGCCGGCCAGGATGCGCTCACGCGTCCGGATGCTCGTCGTGCCGACGCCCTCCAGTTCGACCTCGACGCGCGCGAAGCCGTCGCGGTCGGTGAGTTGCGAGACGAAGTCGATGTCGACCTTCCGAAGCGCGAACTGCATCCAGTCGACCTCAGGCGCCGCCTCGGCGAAGAACGCGTCACGGCCGCATTCGAGGTAGGTGAGGTAGACGGCGTTGTTGACGTGAGCCATCGAGTCCATGTCGCCCCAGCGGATCTGCACGTCGGTCGTCGTCATGCTGCCTAGCGTAGACACGTCAGGCGTCCCATCGATAGGCGCCGAGCTCGCGGCCATGCGTGCGCAGCCAGCCCGCCTCGGCGCGGCCGGTCGGCCGGGCCTGCTCGAGCGCGTCCCAGAAGCGCTGCGAGTGATCGTGGTGGCGGACGTGGCAGAGCTCGTGTACGACGACGTAGTCGAGTACCGCGCGGGGCGCGACGACCAGCCGCCAGGAGAACGAGAGCGTGCCGGCCCGCGAGCACGAGCCCCAACGCGTCCGCTGGTCGGCGATCCGGATCCGCTCGAATCCCACGCCGAGCCGAGCCGCCTCGCGCGTGGCCGTCTCGGTCACCGCGCACCGCGCCTGCTCGCGGTACCAACGCTCGACATCGCCCCGTGGGGCGACAGCAGGTGAACCGTGGAGCCAGAGACCACCGTCGAGCCCGAGTCGCGGCCGGCGTTCCTCCCGCTCCAGCGCCCGCTCGATCCAGGCGCGGTGCGACTCGAGCAGCCCGCCCAAGTCGCTCTCGCGAGCGCGTCGCGGTACGACGAGCTCGAGCCTCGAAGCCGAACGGACGAGGATCCGGGCCTGCCGCGCGCGCGGCGAACGGCGCACCTCGACCGGGACGGCGCCCCCAGCGGTGGCGAAGGTCAGCACGCCGTCGATGCTACGGCCCTCGTCGGCGCGCGTGAGGTTCACCGTGGGCGGGCAGGACGGGGTAATGGACCTGGGGACGATCGCGGCCCGCGCGAGTCGGATCGGAAAGCACAGCGACGTCGTCGAGGGTGTCGGCCGTGCCGGCCTCGTCGCGCAGGGCGTCCTCTACGGCGTCGTCGCGGTCCTCGCGGCGCACGTCGCGGCCGGCTCACGCTCGGAGAGCCCCGACCGGGGCGGAGCGCTCAAGGCGATCGCCGACCAGCCGTTCGGAAGACTGCTGCTCGCGGCGCTCGCCCTCGGGTTCGCCGGCTACGCCATCTGGCGCCTCGCCCAGGCGGTGCTCGACCGCGACGGTGAAGGCGACGACGCGCCCGGGCTCGCAAAGCGCGCCGGCTACCTCGGTCGCGCGCTCTGGTACGGCGGCCTCTGCGCGCTGACGGTGGCGCAGTTGGTGGGCGGCGGGAACGACGGAGGTGGCGGCGGGGAGAAGAAGACGACCGCCGGCGTGCTCGACTGGCCGCTCGGGCGAGTGGTCGTCTACGCCGCCGGGCTCGTGCTCGTCGGCGCCGGCGCCTGGAACCTCTACCGCGGCATCGCCTGCCGGTTCGAGTCGAAGCTGAAGACCGGCGAGATGAGCAACGTGATGGAGACGGCGGTTCGCGTTGTCGGGATCGTCGGCCACGTGGCGCGCGCGATTGTGTTCGCCCTGATCGGCTTTTTCCTCCTCCGCGCCGCGTGGCAATTCGACCCGCAGGAGGCAGTCGGCCTCGACGGGGCGCTGCAGAAGCTGGCGCAGGCGCCGTCTGGCGGGGCGGTGCTCGGAGCGGTCGCCGCGGGGCTCGGCGCCTTCGCGCTCCAGTGCTTCGCGCAGGCGCGCTACCGCGACGTCTGACGGGCGGCCCACTCGGCGCGGGTGACGCCGCACAGGACGTAGTCGTGGCGCTCGCCGTCGCTCGTGGGCATGAACGAGCGCATCACGCCCTCCTCGGTGAAGCCGAGCTTCGTGAAGACGCGGCGCATCGGCGAGTTCTCGACCCACGTCGATCCCTGCACCCGCTCGGCGGCATGCGCGTCGAAAAGATGCTGGACGAACACCTCGACCGCCTGCATCCCCACTCCACGGCCGCGATCGCTGGGCGCGAAGAGCCCGACGCCGATCTCGAAACATCCGGGTGGCAGCCCCTCGCGCGGCTGGCGTGCCTCGACCGTGCCGACCAGGCGCTCGTCGGAGACGATCCCGAGATCGAGCCTCCCGTCCACGAGCGCCGGCGAACGGTCGATCCGCTCGCGCAGGCGTTCGCGTGCCCCTGGGCGCTCGGGCGTCGCGACCGAGCCCGCACCGCCGCGTGCGGCCCACAGAGGCTCGAAGTCCTCGGGCGCGAGGGCACGAAGGAGCACGGCGTCGTTCCCGATCTCCACCCCGCGAGGGTACACGGCTAGATTCCGGTGATGACGACCCGCACCGACGGCCGCACGCTCCCCTGGAGCTGGTACACCGACGAGGCAGTCCTGCGCCTCGAACAGGAGCGTGTCTTCCGGTGCGCGTGGCAGTACGCGGGCCGCGCCGACCAGGTCGCCGAGCCTGGCTCGTTCTTCGCGTACGGAGCTGGTGAGATCCCGATCGTCGTCGTCCGAGACCGGGAAGGGTCGTTGAACGCCTTCCTGAATGTCTGCCGCCACCGCGGCTCGCTGATCGTCGAGGGCGAGGGCCGCCGTGAATCGCTCCAGTGCCCGTACCACGCCTGGACCTACGGGCTCGACGGCAGCCTCCTGGCGGCGCCGCGCTCCGACCGCGAGCCGGGCTTCGACCGCAGCGAGCTCGGCCTCTGCCGGGTCGCCGTCGGCATGTGGGGCCCGTTCGTCTTCGTCAATCCCGATCCCGCCGCAGCGCCGCTCGAGGACTGGCTGGGGGAGCTGCCGCGCCTCCTCGCGGAGGGCGGTATCGACGTCGCTGCGCTCGTGTTCCATCGCCGCTCGGAGGGGAGCTACAAGGCGAACTGGAAGCTCTGCTGCGAGAACTACCTCGAGTGCTACCACTGCCAGGTCGCCCACCCGGGCTTCTCGAAGGTGATCGATGTCTCTCCCGACGCCTATCGCCTCGAGGAGAGCCGCACGTTCTCGTCGCAGTTCGCGCCGGTGCGCGAGAACGCCGTCGGCGCGTACGACCCGGTGGGCGAGGTGGCGCGCGGCCAGTTCCATTTCCTCTTCCCGAACATCACGATCAACGTGATGGCCGGACGGCCCAACCTCTCGATCGGCCCGGTGCTGCCGGCGGGCGCACAGCGCTCGACACGCTTCCTCGACTAC
>JBKJML010000082.1:0-2647 GCA_046596415.1 Gaiellaceae bacterium
CTCGGGCACGGCGACGACGGGGGTGCCGCAGGCCATCGCCTCGATCGCGGGCAGCCCGAACCCTTCGTAGTGGGACGCCTGGACGAGGCAGGCCGCGCCCCGGTAGAGACGGACGAGCTCGCCCTGGTCGACCCAGCCGCGCACGTCTGCCCCCGACGCGCGAAGCGTCCCTGCGATCGCTTCGTCACGTACCGGCCCGGCGACGACGAGCGGCAGACCCACCGCTGCGGCGGCAGCGGCGGCAGCGAGCTGGTTCTTGCGCGCTTCGACGGCGCCTACCGCGAGCACGTACCCGCCGCCACCGCCCCCCGCCTGGGACGTGAATGCCGGATCGACACCGTTCGGGGTGACGACGATCAGGTCCGGCGCGAGCCCGTAGAGCTCGACGAGGTCGCGCTTGGAACGTTCAGAGACCGTCAGCACCCGCCGGGCGCGACGAGCGGCGCGCGGCACCGCCGCGCGGAACACCAGCCGGTCCTTGCGCCGCATCAGTGTCGCGTCGCGCTCGAACGAGAGATCGTGGATCGTGACCACACCGGGACACCCGCCGAACGGCAGGGCGTACTGGGTGTGGACGAGCGCCGCGCCGACGCGCCGCAGGAGCCGAGGCAGCGCCCAGGTCATTCGCAGCTCCTGGATCGGTGTCGCGAGCCGGAGCGCCTCGATCCCCGCCGGGACGAGCTCAGGGCTCCTCGTGACGGCCGCGACCCGGATCCCGGCCGCTGCTGCGAGCGGCGGCAGCTCCCGCAGCAGGTTGAGAACATAGGTCTCGTCGCCGGTTCGCCGCCGCCCGAGCACGTCAGCGTCCACCACGACGAGGTGCTCGGTCATGCGAGCTCCCGCCAGAGCGCCTCGACGCGGTCTGCGACGCCGACCCAGGTGTAGGACTGCGCCCGCTCGAGGCCGAGCGGCACGAGCTCGTCGCGGCGTGCGACCGCCTCACGGATCCCCGCTGCGATCGACTGGGGGTCGAGCGGGTCGACGAGCACCGCTGCGCCGCCCGCGACCTCGGCCAGAGAACCGCCGTCGCTTGTCACGACGGGAACTCCCGACGCCATCGCCTCGAGCACCGGGATGCCGAAGCCCTCGTAGAGCGACGCTGCGACGACACAGCGAGCGCCCCGGTAGAGCGCGGCGAGCTCGGCGTCGGAGACCTCGCCAAGGCGGCCTGCGGCTTCGACGCCGCCCCAGCCGGGCGCGCCGACGACGCGCAGCGTCTCGTCGGCGAGCCGAGCCGCCTCGGCGATCCGGGGCAGGTTCTTGCGCGGCTCGATCGTCCCCACCGTGAGGACGTAATCACCCTCGGCTCGGTCGCCGTCGGGGCCGAAGCCGGAGTCGAGGCCGTTGCCGATCACGCGCACCCGTTCGGCCGGAACGTCGAGGAGCTCGATCGTCTCCTGCCGGGTGAACTCGGAGACCGTCGCGACGAGGTCGGCAGCCCGGACGACCGGCCCGAGCACATGCCGGTAGAGCCGGTGCCAGGCCGGAAAGAGCTCGGGGAAGCGGACGAGCGCGAGGTCGTGCACGGTCACGACCGTCGGCACGCGTGGCCGGAGCGGGCCGCGGAATGTCGGGCAGTGGAGCACGTCGAGGCCGCCGCGCGCCGAGAGCGCGAGCGGGTACCAGCCGGCGTCGCGGGCGAGTGAGCTGGTGCGTCCCGCGCCGCCGAAGGAGAGCGGCACGACCTCGATCCCCTGCCGGCCGCGTAACTCCCGCAGCAGCCCGTTCACGTGGCGCGCCGTCCCGGCGCGGGTCTGCCGGAGCGGCGACATGTCGAAGCCGGCCCGGATCATCTGGCGGCGGCCTCGAGGAAGCCGCGCAGGAAAATCTCGCCCGTCCTCGACCACGAGAACCGCGCCGCGTGCGCACGACCGAGCAGCACGAGCTCGTCGCGCCGCCGAAGCGCCTCCTCGATCCCGGCTGCGATCGCCTGCGGGCTCTCGGGGTCGACCCGCACCGCCGCCTCGCCGCAGGCCTCGTCGAGCGAGGGATGCGAGGAGACGACGGTCGGCACGCCGCACGCCATCGCCTCGATCACCGGGATCCCGAAGCCCTCGAAGCGCGACGGATAGACGAGCGCGCTGGCGCCGCGGTAGAGCGCGGGCAGCGCCTCGTCGGCGACGTAACCGAGCCGTACCACCCGCTCGCCGGAGACCTCGACGCCACCCCACCCGGCCGCGCCGGCGACCGCGAGCACCGGCCCGTCGCCGAGCAACCTGTGCGCTGCCAGCAGCGTGCCGAGGTTCTTGCGCGGCTCGAGCGTCGCAACGGTGAGTAGGTAAGGCCCCTCGGGCAGCGAGCGAACGCTCCCGTCCGGGCCGAAGCCGTCCCCGAGCCCGGGGTGTGCGACCCGCAGGCGTTCCCGTGGGATTCCGAGTGTCCGCTCGACGTCGCCGGCCGTGTGCTCGGAGTTGCAGAAGACGATGTCGCAATTCTTGGCCGCCCGGTCCTTGCGTCCGTGCATCGATCTCGTCCTCGCCGTCGTCCACTGCGGGAAGTGCGTCGGGACGAGGTCGTGCACGGTCGTCGCCCGGATCCCGCACCGCTGTGGCGGGGTCATCCAGTCGGTGAAGTGGAGCGCGTCGAACGGGCCGAGCCAGCGCTCCGCCGCCGGGTGGCCGAGCAGGCTCCACGCCGTGCGCCAGGC
>JBKJML010000128.1:0-12469 GCA_046596415.1 Gaiellaceae bacterium
CTCGAGGCGCTCGAGGAAAAGGCGAGCGAGCTCACCTCGAGCGCGACGGTCGCAGCACGCCTGCGGTCGACCCCGGCGCGGTCGAGGCCACCTGCGCAGGAGCCCGAGAGCACTCGCACGACCGCGCACGCGGTTGGGTTGAACGGCAACGCCGGAACCGGGTGGATGAGGAGGACGGGGACGCCCGCCCGGTCGAGGCGACGGAGGACGGCACCGAGCGCCGTGCGCCACAGGCGCGCTTTCTCTGCCGCGCCGTGGGTGGGTTCGCCGCCAGCAGGTCGCAGGCCGATCCGGGGGTCGGAGACGTAAAGGTCGGTCCGCAGTGAAAGCACGACGAGCATCGGGCGTGTCCGCTCGAGCGTCGCCAGCGTGCTGGCCACAAATCGGGCGCACTCCTGTTCGCCGGCGAAGCTCACGCGCAGGCCCACGACGAACGGGCACCCATGGAAGGTCGCGATCGTCGCGTCAAGGTGGAGGGCATTCGCGGCGCGCACGAAGGGCTCGGTGAACTGGCCGGCCTGCGAGTCGCCGATCAGGACTGCCTGCCCCTCGCCTGCGGCCACCCGCCACGTGCAGTCCCGTTTCTCGAGCGACGCCGAGAAGTCGCAGCCCCGCACTTGGTTGGCGTGCGGCGCAACGCTTGCGGTCCACTCCTCGAACGCCGCGGTCGTCGAGAGAGCCCGGTTAACGCCGATCAGCATGACGCTGGCGAGCACCGGTGCCGCGATACAGACCGCCGCCAAAGCCACCACGGCGCGGCCGGGCCGTTTGAACCCGAACCGGATCGGATTCTCGACGAAACGAAACGAGGCCCAGGCCGGCAGGAGCGACACCGCGGCGGCGGCCGGCGGCGCCCAGCCCGCAGTCAGCCATACCGCCTTCGCGAACACGATCAGCGGCCAGTGCCAGAGGTACCAGCTGTACGAAAGATCCCCGATCCACACGAGCGGTCGCACGCCGAGGAGCCGCGAGGGGATCCCGGCACTGACCGTCCCGGCCGCGAGCAGGGCCGCCGCGCCGCCGACCGGGAGGAGCGCCTTCGTGCCTGGGAAGTCCGTCGTCCCCTCGAGGGCGAAGGCGCCGAACCCGACCAGAACGAGGCCGGCGACACCGAGCACGTTCGAGGTGAAGGGGCGCAGGCGGACGAGCCAAGGCGCCGCAACGGCGAGGAGCGCGCCGGCGCAGAACTCCCACGCTCGTGTCGGCGAGCCGTAGAACGCGAAGGCCTGCCCGCCCAGCCCGCGCCAGCTCACCGAGAGGGCGAACGAAAGGACGGCGACGGCGCCGAACGTCGCCGCCGCGCACAGGCGCCGTGCGCCCGGCGCCCACCCCCGGCCCGGAAGCCGCCACGAGAGCAGCAACAAAACCGGGAAGACGAGGTAGAACTACTCCTCGACTGCGAGCGTCCACGTGTGCAGCAGCGGGTTCAGGTCGCTGCCCGTCGCGAAGTAGCCGCTCGGGAGCGCGTGGAGGAGATACGCGTTCGCCGAGAAGACGGAGGCCCAGATGCCGGTGCTTGCCCCCATTCGTTGCATCCCGGCCGGGCTGAGCAGAGTGCCGAGCACGGCGACCGTGATCAGCAACAGTGCCAGCGCGGGGAGCAGCCGCTTCACCCGCCGCGCGTAGAAGCGTCCGAGCGAGAGCTGGGACGTCCGCTCGAGCTCGGCCAGGAGCGTGCTGGCGATCACGAAGCCGGAGATCGCGAAGAAAACGTCGACGCCCGTGAACCCGCCCGGAACGGGCAGCCCCGCGTGGAAGGCAACCACGAGTAGGACGGCGCACGCGCGCAGGCCCTGAATGTCGGGACGGCGGTGGGTGGGGCTCAACGGCCGTTGCTGGGGGAGATGGCGAGCTCGAGGCCATCGTGGGCGAGCTCAAGCCCGGGCGGGAGCGGCAGCTCCTCCGGGCGATGCGTCAGGAGCAGCCGCTGCGCGCCTGCCGCCTCTGACGTCTCGACCGCCTCCTCGGCTGAGAGGTGGCCGCGCGGGTGGCCGTCGAGCTCGCCGCGCAGCAGAGTCGCCTCGCAGAGAAAGAGGTCGGCGTCGCGGGCTAGCTCGACCAGGGACTCCGCGGGTCCCGAGTCGCCGCTGTAGGCGAGCGAGCGGCCATCTGCTTCGACCCGGAAGCCGACCGTCGGCATGCTGTAGTGCGGGAGGGAGAGGGGCAGCACCTCGAAGCCGGCGGTCGTGAAGCGCTCGCCGGGCCGGTACTCGCGCAGCTCGAAGGTGGTCTCGAACATGTCGGCGGTGCCCAGGTGCCTGCCGATCTCGCGCAGGCTCTCGCGCGCGCCGGGGCCGAGCCAGAGCTCGGGCTTCGCAACCGCGTCGCCGACCCGAAAGCGAGAGCCCCATACCCACGGCACGAGGTCGCCCCAGTGGTCGAGGTGGAGATGCGTGATCGCGATCGCGTCGATCCGCGGCCACGGCTCGTCGCGGCGCAGCCGCGCCAGCACGCCGGGCCCGCAGTCCAGAAGCAGCCGCCCGGGCCCCTCGACGAGGTAGCCCGAGTGGGCTCCGTCCGCGTTCGGCCAGGCCGGAGAGGAGCCGATCACAGACAGCTTCATCGTGCCGACCCCCCGACACGCTCGAGTACGCCCCAGGTTCCTGCCGCAAAGGGCCACCAGAGTCGTGCCGCGCGGCGATCGGGAGCCCACCACGTCACGGGCTCGAACTCGTGCCGCCGGGCGAACCGGAGCACCGTCGTCGGGTTGGCGTACCAGGTTGCATCGTTGTCCGCGTGGAAGGGAGGTCGATGGTCGGGCTCGCGCCGGACGAACCTCGGCACGGTCGTCACGAGCCCCCTCATCGTCTCAGCCGCGGCGCGCTTCGCCCCTGCGACCGCCTCCGGCAGCGTGTTCCCGTAGGGGTGCCGTGGAAGATCCGGGCCGCGTCTCCACGCGAACGCGTTCCGGGCGACGGAGCTCATCGCCAGCGGGAACGAGATGAGGTTGGGCCCGACTACCAGGAGCTTCCCGGCGGGGCGCAGCACGCGCCCGCACTCGAGCAGGGCAGCCTCCGGGTCGATCAGGTGCTCCAGGACTTGGTGCATGCAGACCGTTCCCACTGAACGATCATCGAAAGGGAGCCGCTCTGCGCTCGCTCGCCGGTAGGGGACATCCACGTCGAGATCGTCGTCATGCAGGTCGATCCCGACAGCGTCGAAACCGTGCTCGCGTAGGAAGAGGGTGCTCCAACCCGTTCCGCACCCGACGTCAACGACCGCCGCGTCGCGGGCGGCGTGCCGGGCGACGAACGCGACGTATCGACGGAAATACGATTCGGCTTCGGTCCGGGCGTCGCCGAACCGTGCCCGGGTCGGCGCTCCCGCCTCGCGGTAGAGATCCATCGCGACATCGTAGGTCGCCCGCTAGTCTTGGCGGCGGTGTCACGAAAGATCCGCATCGTCATCGCCAAGCCCGGCCTCGACGGTCACGACCGCGGCGCGAAGATCATCGCCAGGGCACTCCGCGACGCCGGGATGGAGGTCATCTACACGGGCCTGCACCAGACCCCGGAGCAGATCGTGGAGACGGCGATCCAGGAGGATGCAGACGCGATCGGGATCTCGATCCTGTCCGGCGCGCACATGACGCTCGTGCCGCGGATCCTGGATGGCCTGCGCGAGAGTGAGCTCGAGGACGTCGTCGTCGTCGTCGGCGGCACGATCCCGACCGACGACGCCGCCGAGTTGAAGGGACGTGGGGTCGCCGCCGTGTTCACGCCCGGGGCGCCGACGACCGAGATCGTCGAGTTCCTGCGCCAGCGGGTCACCACGTAGAGAGCCGGAAGGCGCTGTGCAGCCCGACGTGAGGAAGAGCGCCCTCACGACCGCGAGTCCCGTCCTCGCGCGCATGTTCGAGACGGGCACGAGTGTCGACGAGAACGGCGATACGGTGGCTTTGAGCGCGAACATCCCGGAGCCTTGGGCCGAAGCGCTGTATCAGCGAGTGCTCGTCGAGCGCCCCGCTGTCTGTCTCGAGGTTGGCATGGGCTTCGGCGTGTCGACTCTCGCCCTCCTGACCGGGCTCGCCGCGACGGGTGGGCACCTGATCTCGATCGACCCGAAACAGCAGTCGGTCTTCGGCGGAGCCGGCATGGAGGCGGTGCGCCGCGCGGGCCTCGCGGATCGGCACCGCTTGGTCGAGGCTCGTAGCGACGTCGCGTTGCCACAACTAGTCGCGGACGGAACGCGGATCGACCTCGCGTACATCGACGGTTGGCACACCTTCGACTATGTGCTCCTGGACTACCTCTACATCGATCGCATGCTCCAGGTCGGAGGAATCGTCGGCTTCAACGACTGCGAGTACCCGGCCGTGCACCGCGTGATCCGGTTTGTCGAGACTCACCGGCGCTACGAAGAGGTCGATCTCGGGCTACCGATCGAGTACGTCGGAGCGAGTCGTTCGGCGCGTCTCCGTGCGCGTCTCGCCGGGCTGACCGACAGGCAGGCATTCCCTTCTGTCCACGACAGGTACTTCCGAAAGATCGAGGAGTGGGAGCCTGCCTGGGACTACTACCGCCCGTTCTAGGCACCCACGCGAAGCACGCCGATCCCGAGCCCGCCCTGGCCCCATGACTCAACGAGCTCGTGCGAGGGGTGCTGCTCGCGGAGCTCGCCCCAGACTTCGGGGACGCCACCGACCGCTTCCGGCGGCCCGTCGACGATGTCATGGAAGGCGGCAATCCCGCCCGGCCGGAGGAGTGGGAGATAGAGCGCCACGTCCGCCCGGACACCGTCGGCGCTGTGGTCGCCGTCGATGAAGAGGAAGTCGAGCGGGCGGCCGGCCAGGGTGCGCCGCACCGTTGCGAGCGTCTCGGCCCGGTGCGAGTCGAACCGGAGGAGTGGTACGACCCGCTGCCCGGGCGCTGCCGTCGCCCGGCAGACCAGCGCGAGCGGGGCGAGCCGCCCGAGCCCCGCACCGGGGCCGCCGTCGGCGTCGATCGTCACGAGCAGCGCGTCGGGCGCTGCGACACGGGCGAAGAGGAACGTCGTGCCGCCGCCGAACGTGCCGATTTCGAGCACGGTCCGCGGCCGCTCGCGCTCGAGTTCCTCGAGCAGCGCACGGATCTCGGACCGCACCTGGGTCGGCGCGAGGCGCGTCGAGCCGACGCGGAACGAGAAGGCGCGGTCGAGCCAGGTCTCGAGTGGCGCCTGCCCGTCGCGTAGGAGCCGCCTCAACAGGAAGGCGGCGGCGAATGCCTCGAGCCAGAGCCGCGTCAGGCGTAGAAGCCGAGCCATCGTCCGACTCTAACCGCGGGTTGGCTCGAGCCGAGCGAGCCAGCGGGCGCGTGACGGCGCCTCCAGCAGTACCTCGACCGCGTAGCCGCGCTGCTCGAGAAGCACCCGGATCCGCTCGTCGTCGACGTCGTGCAACTCGACGAGGATCGTGTGCGGGTGGAGCCGCTCGGCGCCCTGGAGCACCGCCAGTTCGGCTCCTTCGACGTCAATTTTCAGGACGTCGCATGCTTCGATGACCTCGTCCAGGCGCACACACGGGACGGGCGCCCCGGCCGCCGTCGTGTGGCTTTCGAGATCGCCCTGGAGGCTCATCAGGATCTCGCCGGCCGCAGAGCCGGCGGCCGCCTCGACCAGCGTGGCGTCCGTGCCATTCAGGCGGAGATGGTGTCGAAGGTCGCGCGCGGCTGCGGGATCGGGCTCGAACACGGTCACCCGTGCGCCGCGGCGAGCGGCGGCGATCGTGTAGAGGCCGATGTTGCCGCCGACGTCGACGAACCTCTCGCCCGGCTCGATCAGATCGAGCAGCCGCGTCCAGGCGTCAGGCTCGTAGCTTCGGATGCCGCGGTAGCGCCAGCGCAGGCGCAGCAGTTCACCGTTGACGGCGACCGTTCGCCCTCCGGGCAGATGGTCGAAGAGCGTTCGGGCCTGCATCGGCGCAGCGTACGCTGGTCGAGCGGGAGGCGCGAGGGCTGGGTTCAGCGGGTGAGGAGCACGACGCGGGCCGCTTCGAGCGCGCCCTTTGCGCCTATCTGCGCGGCGAGAGTCGCCTTCGCAGGTGTCGTCCACACGGTGACGGCCTTGCCCTTCAGCGAGCGGTCGAGCTTCGGAGCCAGCATCGCGGTGACGACACCCTCGTCGACCTCTGCCGTTTTGGGCAGGGAGAGCTCGACGATCAGCTTGCCGTCGAAGGCGGTCCTGCGCCCGCCGGGCCAGGAGCGAACCTGGGAGAGCGCGATCTGGATCGAGCCGGCCGCGGAGGCGACGACCGTGCCGGTCAGCGCCAGCGTGAACGTCGAGTCGTGCGCGGCGGCGAAGAGCAGGTGCGGGGCGGCGTTCAGGAACGGAAACGGGTTGACGGCGGAGCCGCCCCCCGGGTGCACTTCGAAATGGAGGTGGCTGGCGCCACTGTTCGCGTCGCCGGAGTTACCGACGAAGCCGAGCTGCTCGCCTGCCGCAACCCGGTCGCCGCTCTCGAGCCCCTTCGCGTAGGAGACGCCGGAAACGCACTTGCCGCTGTTGTCGTTGCCGAGCGTCAGGTCGTCGTTCAGATGGATGTAGAGGTAGGTGGTGCCGCTGTCGCCGTTCAGGTACAGCATGCAGCCCGCCCGCGCCGACGTCGTCCAGAACTTGACCGTGCCGCTCTCGGCGGCAACCGCCAGCGAGCGCTTCGGGGCCATGATGTCGTTGCCCTCGTGGCCGCCCGAGCCGCGCGCATCGCCAAAGTCGTTCGTGTAGCTCGATGGCCCGACAACGGGGAAGACGATCGAAGCCTTGGCCTTCTTCTTCGCGTCGATCGGGGGCGGATGCGCCACGGCCGTGCCGGCCGTCACTGCGGCGAGCAGAGTGAGGAGAAGGGTTCCTCGGGCTGTGGTCCGGTGGAGACTCATAGAGCTCTCGGTTCGCGTCCGAAGGACCGAACCCTAGCATCGCCGCGGCGTCAATACAGCTTCCAAATCGGAAAATCCCCCTTCCGGGGCAGAGGCGACCGTTCCCCCCGCTCGGCGGAGTCGGCCGTCGTTAGAGTCTCAGCCGTGAAGATCGCCGTTTGCGTGAAGCAGGTTCCGGACGCGACCGCAACCAAGCGGATCGACGCCGGCACGAAGCGCCTCGACCGCTCGGGCGAGAGCGCCCTCAACGCGTTCGACGTGAACGCGGTCGAGGAGGCGCTGCGGATCCAGGAAGCGAACGGCGGCGAGGTGGTCATCGTCTCGCTTGGCCCGGAGCGGGCGCTCGACGCGCTGCGCAAGGCGCTCGCGATGGGCGCCGACCGCGCCGTTCTCGTCTCAGACGTGGGTGCCGTCGGCTCCGATCTCGTCGCCACGAGCTACGTGCTCGCGAAGGCGCTCGAGCGCGAGCAGGCCGACCTGATCCTCTTCGGCCAGCAGTCCTCCGACGGCGAGGGAGCCGTCCTCTGGGCCGCGGTCGCCGAACGCCTGCGGCGCCCGCTGATCTCCCAGGTCGCAGAGCTCACGGTCGAGGAGGGCGCCGTCACCGGCCGCCGTCAGACCGAGTTCGGCTACGACGTGATCCGCGCCCCGCTGCCCGCGGTGATCGCCGTCTCCGACGCGATCAACGAGCCGCGCTACCCGTCACTGAAGGGGATCATGGGTGCGAAGAAAAAGCCGCAGGAGGTCGTGTCGCTCGCCGACATCGGCGTCGAGGCCGATCGTGCCGGCGAGGCCGGCTCGCGCACCGCGGTGCTCGCGCTCGGCTCGCCGCCGCCCCGTGGGGACTCGCAGAAGATCGAGGACGACGGCACCGCGGCCGAGCAGATCGTCGAGTTCCTCGCCGGGAAGCGGTTGATCTGATGAGCATGCTCGTCTTCCTCGAACATCACGGCGGCGAGATCCAGAAGGGCGCGCTCGGCGTGCTCGCCAAGGCGGTGCAGCTCGGCGGTGAGGTCACCGGCCTCCTCGTCGGCTCCGGCGTCAAGGGGCTCGCGGAGCAGGCCGGAGCGCACGGGGCAACCACCGTCCTCGTCGTGGACGACGAGCGGCTCGACGCACCGCTGCCCCAGCCGCGCGTCGATGCGATCACGCAGGTCGTGCGCGATCGCGGCATCGAGACGGTTCTCTTCGCCCAGTCGGTGCTCGCCTCGGATGTCGCTGCCGCGCTCGCAGCGCGCCTGGAGGCGGGCGTCAACTGGCAGCTCGTCGACCTCGTCTCAGTGGACGGCGACCTCGTCGGCAAGCAGCCGGCGCTCCAGGACTCGGTGATCGTCGACGCCGGCTGGACGTCGACGCCGCGCATCGCGCTCTTCCGTTCGGGCACCTTCGACCCGGCCCCGATGGGCGGCACCGCAACGGTCGAGGAGGTGACGGTCGAGTTCGAGGAGCACTCGTTCGCGGCAACGATGGTCGAGCAGGCACACGAGGAGTCGACCGGTCCGTCGATCGAGGACGCCGACGTGATCGTCGCCGGCGGACGCGGGCTCGGCGCTCCCGAAGGCTTTGCGCTCGCGGAGGAGCTCGCGAAGGCGCTTGGCGGTGCCGTCGCCGCAACGCGTGCCGTCGTCGATGCCGGCTGGTATCCGTATTCGGCGCAGGTCGGGCAGACGGGTAAGACCGTTTCGCCGAAGCTCTACGTCGCGCTCGGCATCTCCGGCGCGATCCAGCACAAGGTCGGCATGCAGGCCGCCAACGTGATCATCGCGATCAACAAGGACCCCAACGCGCCGATCTTCGAGTTCAGCGACCTGGGCGTCGTCGGCGATCTGCACGCGATCGTGCCGAAGCTCGCCGAGCTCGTCCGCCAGCGCCGCGCATGAGCGTCGTCCGGCCGGCGGACTACCCGCCTCCGTTCTCGCCCGCCGAGGCGATCGCCGCCCCCACTGATCCAACGGACGAGCGGATCGAGGTCGGTGTCCTGATCGTCGGCGGCGGCCCAGCGGGGCTCGCATGCGCGATCCGGCTCGGCCAGCTCCTCGAGGAAGATCCCGAGACTGCCGAGCGCCTCGGCGACGTGCCGGTGGCGGTGGTCGAGAAGGGCAAGCAGGCCGGCTCGCATCTCCTCTCCGGCGCCGTCGTGAACCCCCGCTCGCTGCGCCGGCTCTTCAAGGGGCGCCTCACCATCGACGACATCCCGACCTACGGCCAGGTGCACGGCGAGTCGGTCTACCTGCTGACCCGGAACCTGGCGCTGCCCATCCCGCCGCCACCGACGATGCGAAACCACGGCAACTATGTCGTCTCGGTCGCGCAGCTCGGCAAGTTCCTCTCGGAGCAGGCGGAAGAGCTCGGCGCGTACATGCTCCCGGAGACGGCGGCACAGAAACTGCTCGTCGCAGACGGGCGCGTCCGCGGGATCCGCACCGGCGACAAGGGTCGCGGCCGCGAGGGCGAGGAGCTGGCGAACTTCGAGCCCGGCTCGGACATCGTCGCCCGCGTCACCGTGCTCGCCGAGGGCACCCAGGGGCACCTCACCGGTGCTGCGATCTCCCACTTCGGCCTCGAGGGCGAGAACCCGCAGGTGTGGGCGCTCGGCGTGAAGGAGGTCTGGAAAGTCGCGAAGCCGCTCGACCGGGTCGTCCATACGATGGGCTGGCCGCTGCGCAAGCGTGCGCGCTACGGCGAGTTCGGCGGCTCGTTCATCTACCCGATGGGCCCCGACATGGTCTCGATCGGCTTCGTCGCCGGGCTCGAGTACCGCGATGTCGAGCTCTCCGTCCACGACGTGCTCCAGGAGTTCAAGACGCATCCGCTCGTTCGCAAGCTCCTCGCGGGCGGTGAGCGGATCGGCTGGGGCGCGAAAACGATCACCGAGGGCGGCCTCCTCGCACTGCCGAAGCGCCTCCACGCCCCGGGCCTGCTCCTCGCCGGCGAAGGGCCCGGCCTCGTCAACGTGCCGACGCTGAAGGGGATCCACTACGCGATCGAGTCCGGTCACCTCGCGGCCGAGGCGGCCTATCGCGCGCTCCAGCGAGGCGAGTCGGCCTCGCGGCCGGGCGCGCTCGCCTCCTACGACGAGTCGCTCCGCGAGAGCTTCGTCTGGACCGACCTGACGGAGGTGCGGAACATGCGCCAGGTCTTCGACAAGGGCTTTTTCATGGGCGGCGCGCTCGCGACCGCGATGACGGTGACGAAGGGCAAGCTGCCGCCGAAGGACTATGGCAGCGAGCCGAACGCCGCCCACGCGTTGATCCGCACCGGTCGCTCGAAGACCTATCCCGCTCCGGACGGGAAGCTGACGTTCGACAAGCTCTCCTCTGTGTTCCTCTCCGGCAACCGGACGAGGGACGACCAGCCGAATCACATCCGGATCGAGCAGCACGTGCCGGTCAAGCTTGCGGAGCTGTGGGAGCACATGTGCCCGGCGCACGTCTATGAGGTCGGTGACAGCGACGGCGACGGCACCGTGACGGTGAACATCAACCCGTCCAACTGCGTCCAGTGCGGCGCGATCACCGCCAAGGGCGGGCGCCTGACGCCACCCGAGGGCGGCTCCGGGCCCGAATACACGCTCACCTAGAAGCTCGCAGCTCGAAGGCGCGCGCCATCGCGAGCCGCTGTTCGATCGTCGGGTGAGTGGAGAACAGCACGTAGGCCCAGGTCGGCGGCGAAGGATCGTCGAGCGAGACGCGCGTGAACTCGCGGAAAAGCGCCTCGGCTCCAGACGGGTCGCCGGTCGTTTGCAGCGCGACCCAGTCGGCTTCCGCCTCGATCCGACGAGACACGGCCGACTGGAGCGGCAGCGAGGCGAGCTGGAGCCCGACGAGCACGGCCAGGGCGACCGGAACAGCAGCCGGCTCGCCGAGCCCGCCGCGACGCCGCGTCGATCGGGCCAGCACCCAGGCGCCGGGCAGCGCGAAGAGCGCGAACCAGGCGAGCCCTTTCATGACGTGGCGGCGGGAGAGGTGTGCGAGCTCGTGGGCGAGGACGGCCCGCACCTCCGCACCGGGATAGCGCCCGTCGAGCAGCGTGTCCCAGACGACGATGCGGGCGCTGCGGCCGAAGCCGTAGGCGAACGCGTTCGGTGCGTGAGTGAGATCGGAAACCGTCTCGACCCGGACCGTCACGCCGCTCAGGCCCTGGTGCCGCTCGTACGCCGCGATCGTGTCGCGGAGCGCGGCGCTCCGGATCGGCTGCGTGCCGGTCACGAGGTACGGCTGCAGGAACGTGGCGGCGACGGCGGCACCGACGAGGAAGACGCCGCCCGCGAGCCACCACCGCTCGCCGAGCCGGCGCGCAAGCCCCAACACGACCAGCACGGCGGCGCCGGCGAGGGTGACCTCGGCGACGAGCGTCGGCCAGCGGTCGAGGAGCGCTGCGACATAGCCGCCCTCGGCGAGCCCGTAGCGCAGCTGCCACCAGTGCGACGCGACCCGAAATGGGAGCTGCGCGATCCAGGCGAGCGTGAGCGCGGTGAGCCCGAGCCGCAGGCCACTCAGATAGGGCCGCCTCGTGGGCTTAACGACGCGACGCGCATAGAGGACGAGCGTCGTCAGCAGAGCCACGGAGGACAGGACGCCGTTCCAGCGCAGGAAGCGATCGAAGCGCTCGACGCGTCGTAGCTCCGAGGCCGGGAACTCCGCTGCGGGATCGACGTGCGGGAGCCGGAGCCCGTCGGGGGCGACGCTCGAGCGCCAGAGAAGCCAGGCGGCGAACGCCCAGAGCGCGGCGAGCGCCGCGAGGAGAAGGCCTCGGCGCATCGGGGACGACTGTAGAGCGTCGGGCGCATACGATCGCCGCATGGCCGTGGTGACGATCGACGACGTCCGCGCCGCCCGCGAGCGCGTGGGTGCGAAGCTGCGCCGGACGCCCGTCTTCACCTCCCGGACGCTCGGCCCCGCCGTGCATCTGAAGGCGGAGCTCTTCCAGCCGACCGGCTCGTTCAAGGTGCGCGGGGTGCTCAACAAGCTCGCGACGCTGACGCCGGCCGAGCGCGAGCGAGGCGTGATCGGCGTCTCGGCCGGAAACCATGCGCAGGCCCTCGCCTGGGGCGCCCGCGAGGAGGGCCTAGACGCGCTGCTCGTGATGTGGGCGAGCGCGAGCGAGCAGAAGATCGCCGCCACCCGTGGCTACGGCGCTGCCGTCGACCTCGAGTCTCCCGACCCGGCCGCTGCGTTCGACCGGCTGGCTGCGTTGATGGCTGAGAGCGGAAGGACGCTCGTGCATCCCTTCGACGATCCCGTCGTCCAGGCTGGGGCAGGCACCTGCGGGCTCGAGATCGTCGAGGACACACCGGCGGTCGACACGGTGGTCGTGGCCTGCGGCGGCGGCGGCCTTGTCGCCGGCATCGCAGCGGCCGTCCGTGGCCTGCGGCCCGAGGCGCGGATCATCGCCGTCGAGCCGGAGGGATCGCCCGCGCTCCACGAGGCGCTTCGCGCCGGGCACCCGGTTCCGGTGCGGCCCGACTCGATCGCCGACGCCCTTGCGGCTCCCTTCGCCGGCGAGAACGGGCTGGCCGCCTGCCAGGCGTACGGCGTCGAGAGCATGCTCGTGTCCGACGACGAGATTGCAGACGCGTTTCGCTTCCTCTACGCACGGGCGAAGCTGGCCTGCGAGCTCGG
>JBKJML010000247.1:0-7269 GCA_046596415.1 Gaiellaceae bacterium
GCCGAAGACGAAGGCGATCATGCCCGTCCACCTCTTCGGCCGCCCGGCATCGCTCCCCGAGCTCGCGAAGCTCGGCCTGCCGATCGTCGAGGACGCCGCCCAGGCCTTCGGCGCCGAGGGCACCGGCACGACCGGCGTCTGCTCCACCTACAGCTTCTTCCCGACCAAGAACCTCTTCGCGATCGGGGATGGCGGCCTCGTCGCCTGCACCGACGACGACGTCGCGAAGCGGGTGCGGATGTTGCGCTTCCACGGCTCGCACGACAAGAAGACCTTCGAGTTGATCGGGACGAACTCCCGCCTCGACGCGATCCACGCCGCTGTGCTGCGCGTCTTGCTGCCCGCACTCGACGGGTGGAACGCCTCGCGGCGCGACGGTGCGGCACGGTATGCAGAGCTCGGGCTCGGCGAGGCGGCCGATCTGCCCGTCGACGAGCCCGGCCACGTCTACCACATGTACGTCGTGCGCTCGGTCGACCGAGACCGCATCGCGGCCGGCCTCACGGAGGCCGGGATCGCCTCCGCTGCGTACTACGTCACCCCGCTCCATCTCCAGCCCGCCCTGCGGCAGCTCGGTTACGAGCGCGGCTCGCTACCGGAGACCGAGCGCGCGGCGGCCGAGAATCTCGCGTTGCCCATGTGGGGAGGGATCGGAGCGGACGTGCAGGAGCGTGTCGTCGCGTCGGTGCTCGCCGCCGCCGGCGTCGCGTCGGCCCGGTGAGCTCGCTCACGTTTCCAAGGCGGCCAGGGGCGTGAGGTTCCCGCTCAACCGGCACCGCTTGTGGCAGGTCGCAGCTGATGTCGCGATCGTCGCCGCCGCGTGGTTCCTGGCCTGGAACCTTCGCTTCGACTCCGACTGGCCGCGCTACTACGACCGGTACCTCTCGCTCGAGCTCGTCGCGCTCGTCGTCGCGCTGAAGCTCCCCATCTTCGTCGTCGCCGGCTTCTACGACCGCTGGTGGCGCTACGTGTCGACCCGCGACATGTGGGGCGCGATCCGCGGCGTCGCGGCCGCGTCGATCGGCGTCTTCCTCGTCTTCACCATCTTCTCCGTCCATTCGGTGCGCGTCCCGAGTGGGGTCTGGTTCATCGACCTGCTCCTCTGCCTGATGTTCGTCGCCGGGTCGCGGCTGCTGGCGCGGACGATCATCGAGCGTCCGTCCGCGTCGCGCATCGTCGCGCGTGGCAAAGAGGTGATCGTCGTCGGGGCGGGCGACGCCGCACAGCTGATGGTGAAGGAGATGCTCCGCAACCCGGCGCTCGGCTACACGCCGATCGGCCTGATCGACGACGACCCGCGCAAAAAGAACCTGCGCCTGCACGGCATCCGTGTCCTCGGCACCACGGACGAGCTCGGCCATCTGCTGCGCGACAGGCGGCCCGACGAGCTGCTGATCGCCGTCCCGTCGGCCTCGGGCGAGATGCGCCAGCGAATCTTCGACGTCGCCAACGAGGCGGCCGTCCCGGTGAAGACGCTGCCGGGCCTCTCCGAGCTCGTCTCGGGCGATTTCAACCTGGCCCGCCAGATCCGGCCGGTCGAGGTGGAGGACGTGCTCGGACGCGAGCCGGTCGAGGTCGACTTCGAATCGATCTCGGGCTACCTCGCAGGCGCCACCGTCCTCGTGACCGGCGCCGGCGGCTCGATCGGCTCGGAGCTCTGCCGCCAGATCGCGAGAGTCGGCCCGTCCCGGATCGTGCTCGTCGACCATGCCGAGACGGCGTTGTTCGAGATCGAACGCGAGCTCGTCGACGAGCGAGGCTTCCCGGCTGCGATGCCTGTTCTCGCCGACGTGAAGAACCGCGAGAAGATGCGGCAGGTCTTCGAGAAGTACCGGCCGAGCGTCGTCTTCCACGCAGCCGCCTACAAGCATGTCCCGCTGATGGAGGCGAACCCGCTCGAGGCGGTGCGGAACAACCCGCTCGCGACGCGTACCGTCGCCGAGGTGGCAGTCGAGTTCGGCGCCGAGCGCTTCGTGCTGATCTCAACTGACAAGGCGGTCAACGCGAAGACGGTGATGGGGCAGTCGAAGGCGATCTGCGAGTGGATCGTCGAGGCCTACGGTGCCCGTGAGGACGTCGGCACGCGCTTTGTGGCGGTCCGCTTCGGTAACGTCCTCGGCTCGTCCGGCTCGGTGATCCCGATCTTCCGCCGCCAGATTGCGAAGGGCGGCCCGGTGACCGTCACCCACCCGGAGATGAGCCGCTACTTCATGACGATCCCCGAGGCTGTCCAGCTCGTCGTTCAGGCCGGCGCGATCGGCGGGCGCGGGCAGGTGTTCGTGCTCGACATGGGGGAGCCGGTGAGGATCGTCGACCTCGCCGAGCGGATGATCACGCTCTCCGGCAAGCAGCCCGGCCGAGACATCCAGATCGAGTTCGTCGGCGCGCGTCCCGGTGAGAAGCTCCACGAGGAGCTGTGGACGGCGAACGAGACCGTCTCGCCGAGCTCGCACGAGGCGATCCTCCAGAGCTCGCGCGACCCGATCGACGCCGTCTGGCTCGAGCAGGAGCTCGGTGAGCTGCGCCGCCTCGTCGAGGACGGCGAGACGCTCGAGGTCGTCGGCAAGCTGACCGCGATGACGCGAGAGCCACGCCGCCTGCGCGGCCTCGAGGCGGACGCCGCCGAAGTGGCGCCCGCCTCCGAGACCGTGTAGCGAATTCCGCTACGCGCCGGGGATCTTGATCAGCAGCAGCTGCCCGGCCTCCTGCTTGTAGGTGATCCCGTCCGCCCGCTTCTCCTGCTTGATGAGCACGGAGTGCGCCTGGACGTTCGTGTAGAACCAGCCGGGGCCGAATGCCGCCGAGGCGTCCACGATGCCGGACGACTCCCAGTTGCCCTGCGCGGCGTTCGGGTCGAGTGCCGCCTGGTTGACCTTCGCGACGACACTCAGCTGGCCGCTCTTCAGGTCGTACTTCCAGATCCGGGCCGTCGTCCCGGCCGTGTTCGAGGCCGCGTACTGGTTCTGCGAGCCCGGGTCCTCCTGGATGAGGAGCGCGTTTCTCGTCGTCTCGACGTTGTCCGGGTTGTGGAGGAGCGTCGCGTCGCCCGCCCCGGCCGCTCCCTTCGAGTCACCGTCGATCATGACGGACAGGCTGTCGACCTTCAGCATGTTCGTCTTGTCGAGCACCATCCGGAAAATGCGCCCGTTCGGATAGGCACCGGCGGTGCCGCTCGGGCCGCGCCGCAGGCGCTTCGTCGTGGCGTCCGCGATCGCTCGCGGCTCACCAGTGTCGGCGAAGTAGACGATGTTCGGCGAGTTCCGGTCGTACGCGAGGTCCTCGACGCGGATGAACTGGAAGATGCCGTTGTCGTTCGACCACCTCTCGAGTGCGTCCTGGTCGCTGAGCGCGACCGAGACGGGGACGCGGACGAACGTGCCGGCCACGTTCAGGCCGGGGGTGAAGTCCCCGTAGTCGTTGACGCTCGGGTTGTCGGATTTGAACCCGTACAGGGCGCCCTGATCCCGTGTGACGCCGTCTGCGCCGTGGGTGAGGTACATGTAGAGCTGGGACGACGGCGCGTTGAAGGTGTCGTCGCCCGAGAGGATCACCGACACCTTGTAGCCCGGCAGTGCCAGCGCGTTCTCGTGGTTGAAGCGGCCCATCGAGTACACGGCGTTGTACTTGTCCTTCTTGATGTCGTAGGCGACGACGACGCCCGCCTGCTCGGCGCTTGGGCCGGCCGGGTACGCCGAACCGGTGCGGTTGACCCGGTCGCTCGCCTCCTCGTTGGTGAGGATCACGGGCCGGTTGAACTTGTGCTCCTTCGTCGCGAGGAAGAGGGAGCAGAAGCGCTGGAAGTTCGCCGAGCCCGGAATCACGTACTTCCCGGCGAGGACGTTCTGCGTCTTACGGTCGAGGGTCAGCTTGCTCAGCATCGAGTTGTCCGTGTCGCTGAAACCGACCGGGAACGGTACGAGGGACAGCTCGTGGTTCACGTAGACGCTGACCCGGGTCTCCGATTCCTTCATGGCGGCGATCCCGTCCGGGATCGACTCGAACGTGTAGTTGCCGATCTTGTCGCCGGTGCTGATCAGCGGCCGCACCTCGACTCCGCTCGCGACCGCGCTGAGCAGCGCGGGCGTCGAGGTTGCGTGGCGGGCGGTGTCGCTGCCGCGGGCGATGCCGGCGACGGCTGCGGCCAGGGCGAGCACCGCGAGCGGTGCGCCGAGGCGGGTGAATCTCTTCATCGAACCCCCTTGAGTGGAATACTTCCTGTTGAGTTCCCGTCGGCGCGCGCTTTAAGCAACAAGTCGAGCATCTGCTGCGGGTCGCGCTGTGTCGGCCGTCGCGCGGAGCGGTCGCGCTTGTGCAGCTCGAGCGCGCCGGGGTCGGTCAACGGCACGAGACGTCCTTCGCGGATCAGCCACTCGTCGACGCCCCCGAGGCGACCCTCGAACGTGGTGAAGACAGGGACACCGAGCGCGACCGCCTCCCGGTTCATCGTGCCGCCGGCCGAGACGACGAGGTCCGAGAGAGCAATCAGGCTCTGCGCGTCGACCGCCGACGCGGGCACGACGACCGACGGCAGTGCGAGCCGGTCGATCTGCGCGCGCTGGGCCTCCGTGCGGGGGAGCACGACAGCGGCAACCGACTCGTCGTGGCCGAGCCGCTGGAGCACCTGCGGGAAGACGGCGTTCGCGTTGCGGTGGTAGAGAGCGACGTCCGGCGGGGGGCGGAGCACGACGACGGTGCGCGACTCGTCGACGCCGAGCTGCTTCGGAACGGACGTGTCGGGCTCGAAGTCGGCGAGATAGTACTCCTCCTTCAGGCCTTCGTAGCGGAGGAGCTTCGGCGGTACGGCGCCGTAGCGGGCGAGTCGGTCGGCCGGGATCGAGGCCGGCACGACGACCTTCGTCGCCGCGCGGCAGCCGAGCTGGTGCTGGAGCCACGCGAACTCGTAGTCGAAGGTGGTCGAGCTCGGAATGCGAAGCCGGCGGGCGGTCAGCGTCAGCTCGTGTGAGCCGTGCGCGAGCGCGATGTCGAAGCCGCGGCCCTTCGCCCAGTGATGCAGACCGGCGAGCCGGCGTGCCAGCGCCGTCGCCTTGCCGGTGCGCGAACGTCCACCGTGATGCCCGATCACGGTCGACTCGAGCCCGTGCAGAGCCAGGAGTTGCTGGGTCTGTGCGTAGTCACGCGAGGTGATCTCGACCTCGTGCCCGTCGCGCTCGAGCAGCTCGATCAGCGGCCTGAACACGAGCACGTGCGCGGACGCTGTCATGTCGATCCAGACCCTCACCCGGGCGCCTTCGTCACCGCCTGAGCTTGTCATACGAACCGCGTCGGACGTCCGGTCGAGCGAACTCGGCCGAATGCTCAAGCAGGCGAGTCCTCGCAGCCGATAGGAAACCGGTGGCCCTCCTCGAGACGAGCTCCGTCCGCATGTCCGAGGTGATCTCGGCGCTCTCGCACGCACTCGACATCACCGAGGGGCAGCCAAAGGGGCATGCGCTGCGGTCGTGCCTGATCGGAATGCGGCTCGCGGAGGAGATCGGAGTGCCCGTCGCCGACCGCTCGGCGCTCTTCTATTCCCTGCTGCTGAAGGACGCCGGCTGCTCCTCGAATGCCGCCAAGGTCTGCTCGCTCTTCCGGAGCGACGACCAGCGGCTGAAGCAGACGATGAAGACGACCGATTGGACGAGCTTCGGCGCCAACTTCGTCTGGGCGCTCCGAAACGTCGCACCGAGCGGCTCGCCGCTGGAGCGTGCCGCCGCGCTCCTGCGCCTCGGGCTCGAGCAGGGCAAGACCGTCGATCTCTTCCTGACCCGCTGCGAGCGCGGCGCTGACATCGCGCAGATGATCGGGCTGCCCGAGGCGACGGCGGCTGCGATTCGCACCCTCGACGAGCATTGGGACGGCAAGGGGGAGCCGCACGGCGTCGCCGGGGACGAGATCCCGCTGCTCGGCCGGATCGTCTGCCTGGCACAGACCGTGGACGTCTTTGCCGAGACGCACGGCGTCCCCGCTGCGGAGTCGATTGCCCGGAAGCGCAGCGGCACCTGGTTCGACCCGAAGCTCGTGGCTGCCCTGCCCGCCGCAGACAGCGAGTTCTGGCTTTCGCTCGCCCCGGACGGGCTCGCCGACCGCGTGGCGGAAGTCGAGCCCGTCGAGACGCTGCTGCTCCTCGACGCCGCCGGGCTCGATCGCGTCGCAGAGGCGTTCGCACGCGTCATCGACGCCAAGTCGCCCTTCACCGCGCGCCATTCCGAGCGTGTTGCAGAGCTCTCGGTCGCCATCGGCGCCGCACTCGGGCTCGAGGCCGAGCCGCTGCGGCGGCTTCGGCGTGCTGCGCTCCTGCACGACATCGGCAAGCTGGGCGTCTCGAACCTGATCCTCGACAAGCCCGGCGTGCTGGACGGCCGGGAACGTCAGGCGGTCGAGCTTCACCCGGCTCACACCCGCGAGATCCTGGCGCGCGTCGGCGCCTTTCGCGAGCTCGCCGCCGACGCTGCCGCCCACCACGAGAAGCTCGACGGCAGCGGCTACCCGCTCGGGCTCCAGCGTGACGAGGTGAGCGAGACCGCGAGGATCCTGGCGGTCGCCGACGTGTATGAGGCGATGACGGCCGAGCGGCCCTACCGCGGCCCGATGCCGGCGGCGCACGCGCTTCGGCTCCTGAGCGAGGACGTCGGGCTCGACCAGCGCGTCGTGGCCGGGCTCGCCGAGCTCGTCTCGCTTTCTGTCCTATAAGATCTCCTTATGGACACTCGGCAGCTTGCTGCGTTCTGCGCCGTGGTCGAGCGGCGCAGCTTCTCGCAGGCCGCGGAGCGGCTCGGCGTCACTCAGCCTGCTGTCAGCCTGCAGGTGCGCGCGCTCGAGAAGCGCCTCGGCACGCAGCTCCTCGACCGCTCCGGGCGCCGGGTCGAGCCGACGGAGGCGGGAACGCGGCTGTACCGCGGCGCCCAGCGGCTGCTGCAGCTCGAGGAGCAGATCGTCGAGGAGCTCGCCGCCGGTGGCGAGGGCGCCCTCACCGGCACGCTCTCGATCGGGGCTTCGACCGGCCCTGCTGCGGTCGTGCTGCCGCTCCTTCTTTGCGAGTTCGCCCGGCGCAACCCGGAGCTGCACGTCTCGCTCACCGTCGCCGACACGCAGACCGTCGTCGACCGCGTCGCGGAACGCGAGCTGGAGCTCGGCGTCGTCGGCGCCGCGCGGCGCCACCGTGCCGTCCGCTTCGAGCCGTTCCTGGAGGACGAGGTGATCCTTGCCTGCCCGCCGGGCCACCCGTTCGCGGGTCGGACGGTCTCACTCGAGGAGTTGCGCGGCGAGTCA
>JBKJML010000161.1:0-29902 GCA_046596415.1 Gaiellaceae bacterium
TGCGAGGTCGCTGTGGGGGCCTGCCCTGGCCTACTATAGCCGTGCGATGCCGCACCACCGGCCCTTGGCGCCTCGCCGGCGGCCGCGTCGCGGCTCGGTCGAGCGCCCGATCAACGCTCGCCTCGTCCGCGGGACCTGGCTGCTTGTCGGCGTGCCGCTCCTGCTCGCGGCGTTCACCGTCGGACGGCCCGCACCGCTCCCGCCGCCGGCGCTACCGCCCGCCTTCGACACCGAAACCGCTGCGCGGCTCGCACGCGAGCTGGCACGAGACTACCCCGACCGCTCGCCGGGATCGGTCCAGGGCGCCCACGCGGCGACGTGGGTGCGCGACCAGTTCGCGCTCTACGGCTTCGAGACACAGGTCGACCGCTTCGACTCGACGCTGCCCGGGCTCGGTCGAGTACCGCTTCAGAACCTCGTTGCTGTCGCCACCGGCGCCTCGCCCGACGCCCTGGTCTTCATGGCCTCGCGCGACAACACCGGCATCGGAGCGGGTGCGAATGACAACGGCTCGGGCACGGCGGCACTGATCGAGCTGGCACGAGCCTTTGCGCCGGTCGAAGGCTCGTCGTCGGCGACCGGCACGGCGCCTGCTCACACGATCGTCTTCGTTTCGACCGACGGCGGCGCCTACGGCGCGGTCGGGGCAGAGCACTTCGTCACGACGTCGCCCTACCGCGGTCGCGTCGTCGCGATGGTGAGCCTGCGTGCGATCGCGGGTCCCGGCCGGCCGAGGATCGAGATCGCGGGCGACGCTGCCCGCTCCCCCGCCGCCTCGCTCGTCCGGACGGCGGCGACCCGGATCCTCGAGCAGGTCGGCGAGGAGCCCGTACGGGCACCGGCGATTCGCCAGCTCGTCGACCTGGGCTTTCCGTTCGCCCTGGGTGAGCAAGGGCCGTTCGTGGCCCGCGGCATCCCCGCAATCACACTGACGGCAGCCGGCGAGCGGGCCCCTGACCCCTTCACCGACACACCGGAGCGACTGAACGTGCAGCGGCTCGGGCAGCTCGGGCGGTCGGCGCAGACGCTCCTCGCTTCACTCGATGCAGGGCTCGAGCTCGCGCGCGGCACGTCGAGCTACGTCTACCTCGGCCGCCGCGTCGTACGCGGCTGGGCGATCGAGCTCGTTCTGATCGCGATGCTCCTGCCGTTCCTGATCGGCGCGGTCGACCTCTTCGCCCGCTGCCGTCGCCGCCGCGTCCCGATCCTGCCGGCCCTTCGGGCGCTGCGGAGTCGGCTTGCCTTCTGGCTCTTCGGCGTCGCGCTGCTCTTCGCCGGTGTCCGCCTCGGCCTCTTTCCCCACGGCGACGGGCGACCGGTCGCGCCCGACACCGGCGTCGCCCACGACTGGCGGCCTTTGGCACTCGTGCTCCTCGCCGTCCCGTTCGGAGCCGCCTGGCTCGTCACGCGCGAGCGGCTGATCCCGCGCCGCGAGGTCGGAGCCGAGGAGCGGCTCGCCGGTTACTCGGCTGCGCTGCTCGGCCTGGGCCTCGTCGCGTTGCTCGTCGTGGCGACGAACCCGTTTGCGCTCATTTTCCTGCTCCCGTCCCTCTATGCCTGGCTCGGACTGCCGCAGATCCACGAGCGCTCCCTCGGGCTCCGCGGTCTGTTGCTCGCACTCGGCACAACCGGGCCTCTCCTCCTCCTGCTCTCGTTCGCTACCCGATTCGGCCTCGGGCTCGACACCCCCTGGTACCTGCTCACGCTCGTCTCGACCGGCTACGTGCCCTGGCTCACGGTGCTCGTCGTCTTTGCCTGGCTCGCCCCTGCCGCCCAGCTCGCGGCGCTCGCCACGGGCCGTTATGCGCCCTATCCGGAGCGCGGCGACCGGCCAAGGCGAGGCCCCCTCCGCGAGTCGATCCGCCGCGCCGTCCTCACGATCGGACCTCGTCGCGCACCCAAAGAGGACCGCGACGCGTTAGAGGTCTAGATGCGTCGCACACTTCGAATCGCCGGCTCGCTGACGGCCTTCGCCGGTGCAGCACTGATCGCGTGGTCGGTGCTCGTCTGGCAGTGGCAGGACCCGTTCACGGCCGTCTACAACCGCTGGGAGCAACGCGAGCTCTCGCAATCGTTCGAGCGCCGCAGTGCCGAGCTCCGTTTCCCCGCGACGGCGGCCGCCGCTCCCGCACGATCGCAGCTCGCTCTCGCCGCCCGTCGCTGGCGCAAAGCTTCGACGGTGGGTGACGCGGTCGCGCGCATCCGCATTCCGAAGCTCGGGCTGAACGCCGTCGTCGTCAACGGCACCGACCACGACTCGCTCAAGCGCGGGCCTGGGCGCTACCTCGGCTCACGCATGCCGGGGGAGGGCGAGCTCGTCTACATCGCCGGGCATCGCACCACCTACGGCGCGCCCTTTTCGCGAATCGATGCACTGCGCAAGGGCGACCGCGTCGTGGTGGAGCTTCCCTATGCGACGTTCACCTACCGGGTGACCGGGAGCCGCATCGTCGCCGCCTCCGAAGTGGGAGTGCTGCGCTCTCGCCATCGCGAGCAGCTCGTGCTCCAGGCCTGTCACCCGCGCTTCTTCGCGACG
This sequence comes from Gaiellaceae bacterium, assembly GCA_046596415.1. Taxonomy (GTDB): domain Bacteria; phylum Actinomycetota; class Thermoleophilia; order Gaiellales; family Gaiellaceae; genus JBKJML01. Next base: position 2,537 of record JBKJML010000161.1, read on the forward strand.
CATCGCTGGCTCACCTATGCGGTTCCCGTCTCCGTGGTGCCCCGTACTGCGGCGACGCAGGACAACGCCGCAGTGCTCGCCGGCTAGTAGCCGAGCCGGAGGTAGCGCACGGTCGACCCGGCCGGAAGCTCGCCCGCGCCGCGCGGGACGAGCACGAGCGCGGTTGCGGCGGCGGCCCGCGCGATCATGTGCGACTCCTGCCCGGTCAAGGGCTCGAGCATGACGGCGCCGTCGGCGCCGACGCGTGCCCGAGCCCGCACGAGCTCGTCGCGCGCTTCTGCGCCGTGAAGCGGCGTCGCGAGCTCTCCCGCCTCGAAGCGCGGCCGCGGCTCGGCGTGCCCCTGAAGCGCGAGCAGCGCGGGCCGTACGAAGAGCTCGGCGGCGACGAGTGAGGAGACCGGATTGCCCGGCAGCCCGAAGACGAGCGTTGCGCCACGGACACCGAAGGAGAGCGGCTTGCCGGGCCGCACGGCGACGCCCCAGAAGACCTCCTCGACCCCGAGCTCGCGGGCGGTGGCCCGGACGAGGTCGTGCGGGCCGACCGAGACGCCGCCTGACGTGACGAGCACGTCTGCCTCGAGCCCGCGGCGGAGCGCCTCTCGATGCGCAGCCGGGTCGTCCTCGACCGGCGGCAGCCGTTCGACCTCGGCGCCGGCAGCGGCGAGTGCCGCCGCAAGCGCAACGCCGTTTGCTTCGTAGATCTGCCCGGCTGCAAGCGTCGTTCCCGGCGGCCGCAGCTCGCTGCCCGTCGCGAGGACCGCCGCGCGAGGGCGTCGCACGCAACGCGCAACGACAACCCCGGCTGCCGCGAGCGCGCCGAGCTGCACCGGCCCGAGCCTGGTGCCGGCCGTAACGACGACGGCGCCGGCCGGAAGATCGCCGCCCTGCGGCCGCACGTTCGAGCCCTGTGTCGCAGCAGCTCGGAATTCGGCGCTGTTGCCGAAATCGACAACGACTTCGAGTGGTACGACTGTGTCGGCGCCGGCGGGAACGACCGCGCCCGTCGCGATCCCCATCGCCTCCTTCGGCGCGAGGGAGGTCTCGGCGGGACGCCCTGCGGCGATCCGGAAGACGACCGGCAGCGTCCCGGGCACGTCCGCGGCGCGGATCGCAAAGCCGTCCATGGCAGAGCTTGCGAACGGGGGCAGGTCGATCGCGGCGAGCGCGTCCGCGGCGAGCACTCGCCCGGCCGCCCGCTCGAGCGGCACGTCCTCGGCCTCAAGCGGGCGCGCGTGAGCGAGCACGCACTCGAGCGCGGCGTCGATCGACAGCAGGTCGGCCATGCGAAGAGGCTAGCCGCTCGGATCCACCGCGCCGCCCGCGCGGGTAGGCTCGCGCCGTGATCTCCGTCGTCGTGCCGGTGCACAACGAGGAGCGGACGGTCGCGCTCCTCCTCGACGAGGTCGCCTCGACGCTCGACGGGCTCGGCCGCCCCTGGGAGGTCGTGTTCGTGGACGACGGCTCGACCGACGGCACCTTCTCGGCCCTGACGCGGCTCCATGCACAGTCGGAACAGGTTCGAGTCGTGCGGTTACGGCGCAACTTCGGCAAGGCTGCTGCGCTCCAAGCCGGCTTCGCGCAGGCACGCGGCGAGATCGTGGTGACGATGGACGGCGACCTCCAGGACGACCCGGCAGAGATCCCGCGCCTGCTGGCCAAGCTCGACGAGGGCTTCGATCTCGTCTCCGGCTGGAAGACGAAACGGCGCGACCCGATCACGCGGCGGATCCCCTCGAAGCTCTTCAACGTCGTCGCCGGCAGGATCTCAGGACTGCGGCTCCACGACATGAACTGCGGGTTGAAGGCGTACCGGGCCGAAGTGCTCCACGGCCTGAGCATCTACGGCGAGTTGCACCGCTTCATCCCGGTGCTCGCACACGATCGCGGCTTCCGCGTCGCCGAGCTGCCCGTGAACCACCGCCCCCGGGAGCACGGCCGGTCCCGCTACGGGTTCGAGCGTTACGTGCGCGGCTTCCTCGACCTGCTCACGGTCTCGTTCATGGGCCGCTACCGCCATCGACCGCTGCACCTCTTCGGCGGCATGGGGCTGATCCTCGGAGCACTCGGCAGCATCGTGCTCCTCTATCTGACCATCCTGAAGCTCGACGGACAGGCGATCGGGCACCGGCCCCTGCTGACGCTCGGCGTGCTGCTCGTGGTCGTCGGCGTCCAGCTCGTCTCGCTCGGACTGATCAGCGAGCTGATCACAAGCCACCACGAGGAGCGCTCCTTCGACCGCGAGCGCGTCGACCGGCAGATCGACGAGGTCCTCGGCTGAAGGTCCTCTACTTCGGCACGTACGAGCGTGACTACCCGCGCAACGCGCAGGTGATCTCGTGCCTGCGCGGCGCAGGCGTCGAGGTCGTCGAGCGACACGCAGCACTCTGGGAGCGTCGCCGGCACAAGTGGGCGATCGGGATCGGCGCCATGCTCCGGGTCGCGGTCGCCGAGACCGTGCTGATCCTGCGCGGTCATCGCGAGCGCTTCGACGCAGTGATCGTCGGCTATCCGGGGCACTTCGACATGGTGGCCGCGCGGCGGATCGCCCGGCGGCGGCCGGTGATCTTCAACCCGCTCGTCTCGCTCTCGGACTCCCTCGTCGACGACCGCGGCCGCTTCGTGCAAGGCTCGGCCGCCGCCGGAATCGTCCGTCAGATCGACCGGATCGCCTTCTCGCGAGCCGACGTCGTCGTTGCCGACACCGAGCAGCATGCGCGGTTCTTCGCTGAGACCTTCGACCTCCCGAGGGATCGCGTCGAGGTGTGCCTCGTCGGTGCGGAGGAACGGCTGTTTCGTCCCGGCTGGCAGCCGCGCGAGCGCTTCGAAGCACTCTTCGTGGGCAAGCTGATCCCGCTGCACGGGCTCGAGACGATCCTCGAGGCGGCGCGGCTCGCAGCCGAGATCCCGATCCGGATCGTCGGCAGCGGCCAGCTCCAGGCGCTCCTCGACGACCGGCCGGCGAACGTCGAATGGGTGCCGTGGATCGAGTACGAGCACCTGCCGGAGTCGATCCAGGCAGCGAGCTGCGCGTTGGGCATCTTCGGCAACTCCGCCAAGGCGCTTCGTGTGATCCCCAACAAGGTGTTTCAGGCACTCGCCTGCGGCACACCCGTCATCACCTCGGACACCCCGGCCGCAAGGGAGCTGCTCCAGGACGGCGAGAGCGCGCTCCTCGTCCCACCGGCCGACCCCGAGGCGCTCGCGGCCGCGCTGCGGCGGCTTGCAGGCGACCCCGGGCTGACGCGGCGGATCGCGGCAGGTGGCCTCGCGGCCTACGAGGCCGAGGCGAGCGAGGCGGTGCTCGGGGAGCGCTGGCGGGCGCTCGTCGAGCGCGCCCTCGAGCGGCAATGACCGGCCCTTGATCCACCCGCGCTTCGCCCTCGGCGCCGCGTGTGCGGCGTTCGCGGCCGGGTTTGGCTCCCTGTCCGTCCTGCGCCACCAGGCGTTCTCGACCGGTCGCTTCGACCTCGGCAACATGGTTCAGGCCGTGTGGGCGACGGCCCACGGCCACCCGCTGCGGGTCACCGACCTGGCCGGGGAGCAGATCTCGAGGCTCGGCTCCCACTTCGACCCGATCCTCGTCGCCTTCGCGCCGCTCTGGTGGCTCTGGCCCGACCCTTCCTCGCTACTCGTGTCGCAGTCGGCGGCGATTGCCGCCGGCGCGCCCGCCGTCTATCTGCTCTCCCGGCGACACCTGGGCTCGGAACGCGCGGCGCTCTGCTTCGCCGTTGCGTACCTCGTGTACCCGCCGACACAGTGGCTTGCCTTGAACGAGTTCCATCCGGTCGCCCTCGCGACGCCACTCCTCCTCTGGGCGTTCTGGTTCCTCGACGGCGACCGGCTCGTTCCCTTCACCCTGCTCGCCCTCGCCGCGAGCCTGACGAAAGAACAGATTCCGCTCGTCGTCGCCGCCATGGGCGTCTGGTACGCCCTGGCCCGGGGCCGACGGCTCGCAGGCGCCGCGATCGCCATCGCGGGGGTCGCCGTGGCGGCACTCGCGCTCGGAGTGGTCGTGCCGCACTTCGCGCCTGCCGGCACGTCACCGTTTGGGCATCGGTACGAGGCTGTCGGCGGCTCCGCCGGCGGCATCGTGAAAACCGCGTTCACCCACCCGCTGCGCGTCGCCGAGGAGGGGCTCGAGCAACGCGACCTCACCTACGTGCTCGAGCTTCTGGCGCCGCTGGCGGCGCTCGCGCTCGCGGCACCGCTCGCCCTCCTCACCGCGCTGCCCGAGCTTGCCGCCAGCCTCCTCTCGGCGACGAAGACACAGACGTCGATCCACTTCCATTACACCGCAGGTGCGATCCCCGGCATCGTCGTCGCGTCGGTGCTCGGCGCGGCCCGGCTCGCGCGTGGGCGCCGTGCTCGAGCGGAGACCCTCGCGCTCCTCGCGCTCGGCGCCGCCGTCGTCTCGAACTGGCTCCTAGGGCCCGTGCCGGCCTGGCGCTACGTCCCGGGCGGCGAGTCGCTCGGCTCGGCGGCCGCACACGTGACCTCGCACGACCGGGTGGCGGCGCGTGCCGTGGCTCTCATTCCCGACGACGCCGTCGTCAGCGCGACGAACTCGCTCGGGGCACACCTCTCCGAGCGCCCGCGCGTCCTCAGCTTCCCGTTCCTGCTCGACGCGACCTGGGTGGCTGCCGACGAGACGCAGCCGGGCTACGCCGATCGGATCTCGCACTATGGCACGGCAGTGGCGCTGCGGCGGCTCCGTCTCGACCCCGCGTGGCGGCTCGTCTTCGAGGCCGACGGCGTGCTCGTCTTCAAGCGGCGCTAGCTTTGAAGCTCTAACGGAATGACGCCTCGGCGACGGCGTGCGCTCGGCGGCACAGCGCTTCATTCCGTTAGAGCTGCTTAGAGCGGGATCGCTTGGGGCAGTAGGTACGCGCAGAGCACGAGCGAGACGCCGCGCGCCAGGTCGTCGTCCTCCGCGGCGGCGAGCGGCACCGCCCAGGCGGTGTACCAGGCGGCGAGCCAGGGGGTGGTGACGAGCAACAGACAGGCGGCGAGACCGAGCCGTGCCCGCCCGCGCAGGGCTCGGCGGGCGAGCAGCGCGAGGCCCAGGGCGAGCGCCACGACGGCGAGAGCCAGCGCCACCGTGTGCGGGAGACCCGCCTGCCCGAGCCGGTGCGGCAGTGCGAAGCTCGTCTCGCCGCTCGCATTGCGGGCGAGCGGCCCGAAGGCGCGCAGCCAGTCTGGGCCGTAGCGCCAGGTCGAGACCGCGACGAGTGCCGCGGTCGCCAAGCCGAAGGCCGCGTGCGAGACGCGCCGCCTCTGCGCACGGGCCTCGAGCGCCCGCAACAGCAGGAAGACAGCCGGAACCCACTTGACGAGGATCGCGGCGGCCCACACGATCCCGGCGAGCCGTGTTCTCCCAGCAGCCCCGAGCGCCAGTGCTCCGACGACGAGGGCTGCGATCCAGGCGTCGTTGTGCCCGCCGCCGGCCAGGTGGACGGCGAGAAGCGGATTCCAGCCCGCGAACGCGAGTGCGAACGCGGGCGTACGCGACAAACGCGCGGCGAGGAAGGCGGCCGCCAGCGCCGCGGCGGCGGCGAGCAGCTTGTAGATCCACGCTGCGGCGTCGGGCGACGACCCCGCGGCGGCTGCGAGCGGCTGCGAGGCGAGCGTGAAGACAGGCCCGTAGACCGTCGTCGTATCGCGCCAACGGGCGCCCGCGTAATCGTACGGCGCGGCCTCCGGCCGGGTGCTCGGCGGGTCGGTGTAGGGGTTGAGGCCCGCGTTCGCGAGCTCGCCGTACTCCCAGTACGTCCAGGCGTCGGTGGAGAGCAGGAGTGGCGCGGCGAGCGGTGCGAGCTGGATCGCGACCGCGAGCGCTGCGACAGCCGCGAACCGAGCCGGGCCGCGGCGGAGCAGAGCGAGGCCCACAAGATACGCGCCGAAAGCCAGAGCGAGCAGGAGCAGGAACACCCACGCGCTCCCGCCAGGGCCACGACCCGCATCCGTCGGCACGACCGGTGAGCCTTCGCGCCAGGCGAGCGCGACGCAGCTACCGAGCGCCACGAGCACCGCAGCCCCGGCGGTGAGCGAGCGGCTCAGGGCGAGATCGCCGGGTCGGTCGGCGGCGGGGGCGGCGGGGCGGTCGTGGGGGGCGGTTCGACGGGGGGAGGAGGTGCCGTGGTCGGCGGCGGCGCAGTGGTGGGCGGCGGCGCGGGCGCGGTCGTCGTCGGCCTCGGCGCCGTCGTGGGCGGAGTGATCGGCCCGGTCGCGGTCGGCGTGGCCGTCGTCGTCTCGGTCGTCGCTGCGGAGCTCGGGTCGTAGTAGCTGCCGAAGCTGCGCGCGTACTGGCCGCGTGTGAAGGAATGCCACTCGGCGGGCTCACGCGGCTCGGCGAACTCGCGCGGCTCCGTCTTCCCGATCGCCACCTCCATGAAGGAGCGCCAGATCTGGGCGGGGAACGAGCCGCCGGTCACCGAAATGCCATGGACGCTCCGCATCGGGATCTCGCCCTGCGGATACCCAACCCAGACGGTCGCCTGGAGGGTCGGCGTGTAGGCGCAGAACCAGGCATCGGCGTAGTCGTCGGTCGTGCCGGTCTTGCCCGCGGCCGGGCGGCCGATATTCGCCGCCGTACCGGTGCCGTAGAGGATGTTCTGCTCGAGGATCCTCGTCACCTCGGCGGCAACCCCGTCGGAGACGACGCGCTTCCGTTTCGGCTCGCCCCAGCCGGCGTCTTCGTCGGCCTTGCCGTTCGCGAGCACGACGCGCCGGATTGCCATCGGCTCCGAGTAGATACCCCCGGCGGCGAGTGTCGCGTAGGCGGAGGCCATGTCGAGCGGCGACACGGCGATCGCGCCGAGCCCCATCGACGGCACGTAGGCGCCGTCGACGGTGAGCGGGGTCCGCACGCCGAGCTTCTCCGCCATCGCGCCCACCTTCTCGGGGGTCACGTCCAACGTGAGCTGCGCGTAGACGGTGTTGTCGGAGCGCAGCGTCGCGCGTGCGATCGAGGTGTAGCCGTTGTAACTGCGGTCGAAGGTCTGCACGCACCACCAGTTCGTCTCGCAGCTCCCGTTTGGGTCGGGCCGGTAGGTGAAGGGGGCCGACAGATACGTCGTCGACTCCGGGTTGATTCCCTGCTCGACGGCTGCCGCGAGCACGAACGTCTTGAAAGTCGAGCCCGACTGGCGGCGCGCCTGCGAGAGTAGGTTGAACTGGTTGCCCTGCTTGCCGGGGATGACGGCGGTCATGGCGCGGATCGCGCCGTTGCCAGGGTTGATCGAGATCAGGGCGGCCGCCGGGTCGGTCTTGTCGTACAGCGTGCGGCGGATCGCGTCCTGCGCCGCACGCTGGAAGCGCGGGTCGATCGTCGTATAGACCTTCAGGCCGCCCGACCGGACGGTGCTCGCGCCGTACTCTGCGAGCAGCTTGTCGCGGACGTAGCTGAAGAAGTACGGCTCGCGGATCCTCGTGTAGAGCTTGCCGGCTTTCAGGTGGAGGTCGCGCTCGGCGAGCGTCGTCCGAAGCTGCGTCTCGGTGATCGCACCCGCCCGGTACATCGCCCGCAGCACCTGGTCGCGGCGCGCGGTGGCCCGGTCGGGCTGGTTGAACGGGTCGTAGACAGAAGGCGCCTGCGGGAGCCCGGCGAGCAGCGCCGACTCGGCGAGACTCAGTCCCTTCGCGGGCTTGGAGTAGTACGTCTGGGCGGCCGCTTCGATCCCGTAGGCGAGATTGCCGTAATAGACCTGGTTCATGTAGCTCGCGAGGATCCGGTCCTTCGACCACGCGTCGTTCAGCTTGATCGCGAGACACGCCTCCTTCACCTTCCGTTGAACCGTCTGTTCACGCGAGATGTAGAGGTTGCGTACGAGTTGCTGGGTGATCGTCGAACCGCCCTGCACGACCTTGCCGGCCTGGAGGTCGGCCCAAAGGGCCCGCACGATTCCCTCCACATCGACGCCACCGTGCTCGTAGAACCGCCGGTCCTCGATCGACACGGTCGCCTTCGGCATCCACGGGCTGATCTCGCCGAGCGCGACGGGCTGACGGTTCCGCTCGGCCGGAATCGAGCCGAGGACTGAGTTGTCGGCGGCGTAGACGAAGGAGTTCTGGCCGATCGCGATCTCCTGCAGCGCGTTCAGGTTGCAACCCGAGCCGAAGGCGGCGACCCCGGTGACGCCCGCGCCGGCGGCGACGAACAGCACCGCCGACGCGACCAGGAAGCCGAAGAGGACTGGCCGCTTGCGTCTGCCTCGGCTGTTACGGCGGCGGCGGCGGCGTGGGACGAGGTCAGGCTCCGTGCTTGGGCGGGGGCCTGGACTGCCGCCGCGAGCCGGCGTCACGAAAGAATCCCTGCACGGCGTAGGCGCGACTGGACTCGCAACCGCAGATCCTGCTCGAGCTTCTCGGCAGCGGCAGCGTCCGCGGCCCACGCCCGCAACACGAGGGAGGGAGCGCCCTCGAGTGAGGCGACGAACGCCTCGGCGCTCGGCCCCCCCTCGGCCCGCAGGACGTCGAGTGCAGCCTCGAGATCGGCGGCTGGAGGAACCTGCACGGTCACCTGGGCGAGCATCTCGCGGTTGCGGATCGTCGAGTTGCGGATCGTGTCGGAGGCAAGTTTCTCATTCGGGATCACGAGTCGGTCGTTTTCGCGAGTGCGGATGAAGGTGTAGATGAGGCCGATCTCCTCCACTTCTCCCTCAACGCCGCCGATTTCAACCGAGTCGCCGATCCGGAGTGGTTGAGTCAGCGCGATCATGATGCCTGCGACGAAGTTGCCTAGCGTGCGTTGCGAGGCGAAGCCGATGATCAGGCCGAGCAGGGCGGAGGAAGCGAGCAGGCCGCCCGCGACAACGCGCACCTGCGGGATCACCAGCAGGCCCGAGAAGAAGCCGACCGTGACGATCACCGTCGTCAGGCCACGGCGCAGCACGCGGTAGCGCGTGATCGACTCGGGCGTGCGCAGGCCGCGGCCGATCCGGCCGTCGACGATCTTCGCGACCACCAGCGCGACCAGCACGACGGCGGCGGCGATGAGCACTCGTTCCCAGAGCTCCATTCCGGCAGTGTTCCACGCGCCGCCCGGCGTCCCTCGAATGCAGGGCTATGATCGCAGCCTCGTGTGGGCCGCCGATCGCGTTGTCGCCGCCGTCCGGCTCCGCGGGCGCCCGGCGCTCGAGCTCTTCGCCTGGAGCCGCCTGGGCATCTGGGCGGCAGTGCTGTTCGCGTGGTTCGTCTTCGAACCGAACCGCCATCCGGACGCGTCGCGGTGGGACAGCGAACGACTGCACGAGCTCGGCTTCATCACCGACGTCTGGGCGAGGTGGGACAGCGACTGGTTCCTGCGGATCGCTGAGCACGGCTATTCGACCCCGTCGAGCACGCCCGCGTTCTACCCGCTCTATCCCGCCCTGACCGGCCTGCTCGGACGGGTCTTGCTGGGCCATTATCTGCTGGCAGGCCTGCTGATCTCACTCGCCGCCTGCGCGGTCGCGTTCGTGCTGCTGCACCGCCTAGCAAGCGACCGGCTTGGCGAGTCGGGCGCCCTGCGCGCCGTGCTCTACCTGGCCGTCTTTCCGATGTCGCTCTTCCTCCAGGCTGTCTACAGCGAGTCGCTCTACCTCGCCCTGGCGCTCGGCGCCTTCCTGCTCGCCGAGCGGGGCCGCTTCCTGGGCGCGGGCGCGATCACGGGGCTCGCCCTGCTGACCCGCGCGGCGGGATTCGCACTGCTGCCCGCTCTGGCGATCATCGCCTGGCGGAGCCCGGATCGCCGCGGCGCCCTGCTCCGGCTCGCCGTGGCTCCACTCCTCTTTCTCCTCTACCCGCTCACCCTCTGGCTCCAGATCGGCAAGCCGCTCGCGTTCTTCGGCGCGCAGGAGGTCGTCTGGCAGCGGCAGCTCTCGTGGGCAGGCCCGCTCGGCGGGCTCTGGGACGGGCTCCGCGCCGGCGTCGCCGGCGTGCGCCAGCTCGTCTCGGGCTCGCACACCCACGCCTACTGGACAGCCGTAACCGACACCGATCCGATGCGCGTGGCGGTGTTGAACCTCCAGCAACTCGCCTTCGCCCTGCTCGCGCTCGGGCTCGGGGTCTACGCCTGGCGCCGGTTCGGGGCCGCCTACGGCGTCTTCGCGCTCGTCAGCCTCGCGATCCCGCTCAGCTTCCCCGCCGAGCGCTGGCCGCTGCTGTCGATGCCGCGATTCACGCTCACGATCTTCCCGATCTTCCTGGCACTCGCTGCGCTCGGGTCGCGGCCACGGCTGCACGCGGCAATCGTCTCGATGAGCGCGATCGGGCTCGGAGTCGCGGTCACTCAGTGGGCTCTCTGGCAGTGGGTAGCGTGAGCAGGCCCGTCGCCTCCACCGGCGCCGGACGCATGATCGGCTGGCTCGCGCTCGTGGGCAGCCTTGCAACGATCGCGTATGCGGGCAGGCTCACCGCGGGCAAGCCCGACCGCGACCTCCTCTACCACTACAGCTCCGCCGTCGGTGCCCTGATCCAGTACGGCCTGCTCCTCAGCCTGCTCCTGCTCGTCGCGCGCGGCCTCGACAAGCGTGAGCTCTTTGCCCTCCGGGCTCCGTCCTCGGTCGGCGGCGCTCTCAAGCTCGGCCTCGGGGCGCTCGTCTCGATCTACGTCGTCGCGGCGGCGCTCAACCCGTTCCTCCATGCAGGTGAGGAGCAGGGCTTGACGCCGGAGCGCTGGGAGCCTGACCGGCTGGGCGCCTATCTGGCGAATGCCTTCGCGGTCGCGATCGTCGCGCCCGTCGTCGAGGAGCTCGTCTTCCGAGGTGCAGGCGTGACGCTTCTGCGCCGCTACGGCAACGTCGTCGCAGCGCTCGGGACGGGCCTCGCGTTCGGCCTTGCCCACGGCCTCGTCGAAGGGTTGCCTGTGCTCGCCTTCTTCGGAGTCGCACTGGCGGTGCTGCGCATGCGTACGAACAGCGTCGTGCCGGGAATGGTGTTGCATGCTCTCTTCAATGGGGTTGCCCTCGTTGCCGCCGTTGCGCTCTAGCCGCTCCCTCGCCGGCGTTCTCGTGGCCGCCGCCGCGCTCCTGCTCGCTCCTGCCGCGGCTGCGGACGAGCCCCTACGCCTCGAGCTCGTCGCCCCAGCGCGTGGGGACTACGGCGCGGCTGTCGAGCTGCGCGGCACGATCACCCCGGCGCTCCCCGCCGCCAGGGTCACGATCTACCGGGACGACACCTACGTCACGTCCGTGGTGGCCAGCGAGGACGGCCGCTGGAGCGCCCGGATCCGGCTGGTGGCACCTGGGCCGTACGAAGCCCGCCTGGGCGTGCTTCGATCGGCGCCGGCGGCGATCGCCGTGCGGCCGCGACTGGTGCTGGAACTGGTGCCCGTGGCGGCGCTCGGCTCGAGACTCGTGCTGTCTGCCCGGCTCGAGCCTCCCTCGGCCGGAATACTGGGCGCGCGGGTCCGGGCCGGCGACGACGAAGTCGCACAGCGCGACGGCGGCAGCGCGCTTCGGCTCGTGCTTCCGACCGTTCGTGCCGGCGTGCTGGAAGCCACCGCCGATTCCACACCTGCGCCCGGTTGGGAGTCGGTGTCGATGACAGCGTCCTCGACCGTGGTCGTCGCGACGCTCGCCTCGGGCGCGCGCGGCGACTCGGTGCGGGTACTCGAGCGCCTGCTGGCCGCGCAGCGCTACCTGCTGCGACGCGTCGACGACCGCTACGAGGACGACACCCGCGAGGCGGTGGTCGCCTTCCAGAAGCTGAACGGGCTGCCCCGGACAGGCGCGGTGACGGTGGCCCTGTGGCGCTCGCTCGCGACTGCCGGCCCCGTCGCGCCTCGCTTTCCCGTCGGCGACCACATCGAGGTCGACAAGCGGCGGCAGGTCTTGCTGACGGTGGCGGGCGGCCGGGTGACGCAGATCCTGCATGTCTCGACGGGAGCGACCGGCAACACACCGCTCGGCACCTGGCGCGTCTACCGCAAGCTGCCCGGAATGAGCGGTGTCCTCTGGTATCCGATGTTCTTCCTCCGTGGCTTCGCGATCCACGGCTACCCCTCCGTCCCTGCCTACCCGGCCTCACACGGCTGCGTCCGCGTGCCGATGTGGGCTGCGCCGAAGCTCTTCTCGCGCTTTGGCCTCGGTACGACGATCCGTATCCATCTCTAGGGTCGCCGCACTCCTCGCCGTGACACTCGTTGCCGTCGGGGCGGCGTACCGTCTCGCCTGGCAACAAGGCGGCGGCAGGCCGGTCCCGTGGCGTGATGTGAGCTCGGCCCTCGACGGGGTGGAGCTCCACCGGCCGGTAGCCGCGAGCTTCGACCGGCAGGCCGGCCTCGACCGCTTCCTCGCACGGACCGCGTCCGATCGTGCCTCCGTGTCGCGTCCGCTCGGCCTGCGCGGCCGACAGGTCGTGCTGATCGCGACCGGTGCGCGCTCGAGCGGCGGGTACACGGTCGAGGTGCTCGGTGTCCTGGAGGAGCGCGGCCGGATCGTCGTCGCGGTGCGCGAGCGAACGCCGTCGGCTGCACGCGCGGCTCCCGCTACGCTCACCTTCCCGTACCGGCTGATCGAAGTCGGAGCGACGAGCAAACCCGTCGAGGTCGAGTGGCAAGGGAGACCGTGAGCGCCGAAGCTGACGATCCGCTGATCCAGCTGCTCCGCGAGAGGATCGCCGACAACGACCGCAAGCTCGTCGAGGCCCTGAACGCACGACTCCAGCTCGTCGCGCGACTGAAACGGCTGAAGGAGGAGCGCGGGCTCGACTTCGTCGACGCCGCCCGCGAGAAGTGGCTGCTCCAGCACTTGGGCGGCGCCAACCGCGGCCCGCTCTCCGCCGAGGGCCTGCGCGAGTTCTACACGGAGCTGCTCGACCTCACGAAGCGGGAGGTCGAGCGGGACGGAGAGGCCTAGGCCTCGCTCTCGTCGTCCTCCTCGGCCTGAACCTCGGCCGCGAACTCGTCGGGCGAGACCTGGTCGAGGAAGCGTTTGAACTCGGTCACGATCTCCTGCTGCTCGGCGTCGTCCGGCGCGTCGTCGCCCTCGAACTCGACCGCGTTGCCGTCGACAACATCATCGGTCGCGAAGATCGCGGCGCCGAAGCGGACCGCGAGTGCGAGCGCGTCGGAGGGCCGAGAGTCGACCTCGATCTCGGAGCCGTTCTGAATCACGGTGATCCGCGCGTAGAAGGTGTTCTCCCGCAACTCGGTCACGGTGACGCGCGCGACCTCCGCCTCGAGCTGGCCCAGAATGTCCGCCAGCAGGTCGTGGGTCATCGGCCGCACGGTGGAGGCGTTCTGGAGCTTGACAAGGATGGCGCTGGCCTCGGGCTGGCCGACCCAGATGGGCAGGTACTTGTTCTCGTCGGCGGTCTTCAGCAGCACGATCGGCTGGCGACTGCCGAGTTCGAAGCTGACGCCGTAGATGACCATCTCGCGCATAAGGGTGACCTCAGCCGATTCTACCCGGCGGCGCCCTGCCCGAACCGGACGGTCAGGCGGCGGCCGGCGGCCCGGCCGGCTCGATCTCCGACAGCAGCGCCTGGAGCTGCTCGCCCGTCTCCGCATCTTCGAGGTCCGCGCGACGATCCGCCACGCCCATCGGGTCGAGGCCGCGCAGGTAGTACGTCCTACCCGCATAGGAGACAAGGGAGCCGAGTACCATTTCCGCAGTTTGTTGGGCGCGCCCTTCGTGCGCGCACCGATGTTGTCGGTCGGCGGACCGGCGCGCGCGATCCCTGGTTCAAGGGTTCCGTACCCGAAAGAGCGCGGCGGACGTTTCACCACCATGCAGGAACTCTGGCTTCAGGAGCTCGAATCGCTCGAGGCGATCTCGCAGGACGCCGACACGCGGGCGATCTGCCTGCGTATGGCGGCGATGTCGCGGGCGGGCACGCTGATCTCGTTTCTCAGCACGCTGCGTCACGACGACGGTCTCGACCAGGCAACCCGGGGCATGATCGCGGAGCTCGGGAGCGACGAGGAGTTCCTGCACGCGGTCGAGGATTACGTCCGTCGCACGCACATCGAGCACTAGCGGCCGCAGCTCGGCCCATGCGCCCCCGCCGAAGAGGCCGGAAGAGCGGGCCGGAAGGTGTTGGGCGGCGGAGTCGCCCCTGCAGGGGTTTTGGCGCGACCGGACATCCGCTCCTGCGGATTTCGGATCTTGCGCCACAAGCATGGGCGATCCTGGATTCGAACCAGGGACCTCCGCCTTATCAGAGCGGCGCTCTAACCAACTGAGCTAATCGCCCGCAGCGAGCGCGGATTCTAGCGAAGGCGTTCCGTCAGACCGCTTCGAGCGTCTCGGCGAGCTCCTCGAGCTGCACGTCGCCGGTGAAGGAGATCTCGAGCTTGCCGGCGACGACTCTCGCGGGCAGGCCCGTGATGCGTTCGGCTGCGGCGCGGGCACGCTCGGCGAGCGCCGGGTCGACCGTCGCCACAATCCGGGGCCGCCGAGTGGCGCCGCCGTCCTGTGCCGCACGCTCGGCGCCACGGACGGACATCCCCTCACGCACGATCCGCTTCGCCAGCCGCTTGCGGTCGTCGTGGTCTCGCAACGAGAGCACCGCACGAGCGTGCCCCTCGGTGAGCTCGCCGCGAGCGACCATCCAGAGCACCTCTTCGGGCAGCTCGAGCAGCCGCAGCCGGTTCGAAACCGCCGGCTTCGAGCGGCCGACATGGCCGGCAACCTCGCCCAGCGTGAGCTCGAACTCGTCGACGAGCGAGGCGTAGGCGCGCGCCTCCTCGACCGGGGAGAGTTGCTCGCGGGCGACGTTCTCGACCAGCCCGAGCAGGAGCGAGTCGCGATCGTCGGCCTGGCGCACGATCGCCGGCAGCGTCGGCACGCCCGCCTCGCGGGCGGCGCGCCAGCGGCGCTCGCCGGCGATCAGCTCCCAGCCACCCTCCGCCCGCGGCCGCACGACGACAGGCTGGAGGACGCCCTGGTGGCGGATCGAGGCGGCGAGGCCGGTGGTCGCCTCTGGCTCGAAGCGGCGGCGCGGCTGGCGCGGGTTGGGATGGATCGCCTCGATCGGCAGGTGGGCGAGCTCGGGGTCACCGGCACCGCCGATCAGCACCTCGAGGCCACGGCCGAGGCCGCGCCGGTTGCGGTCAGGAGCGCCCGACAAGTTCCATCGCCACCTTCCAGTAGGCCTCGGCGCCGGTCGACCGGCGGTCGTAGGCAATCGCGGGGAGCCCGTGGCTCGGCGCCTCGGCGAGGCGCACCGAACGGGGCACGGTCTGGGTGAACACGAGCTCGCCGAAATGCCGCCGCACCTCGGCCTCGACCTCGGCGGCAAGCCGCGTGCGGCCGTCCACCATCGTCATCAGGATCCCTGCGACCGCGAGGCGAGGGTTGAGGCGCGCCTTGACGAGGTTGATCGAGCCGAGGAGCTGCGAGAGCCCCTCGAGTGCGTAGTACTCGGCCTGCACCGGCACGATCACGCGGTCGGCCGCTGCGAGCGCGTTGACGGTCAGCGGCCCGAACGCGGGCGGGCAGTCGAGAAAGACGAACGCGTAGTCGTCGGTCGCCGAGGCAAGCGCCTGTGCGAGGTAGCGCTCGCCGTCGGCGCGCTGCGAGAGCTCGACGGAAGCCGCTGCGAGGTCGGGCTTCGAGGCCACGAGGTCGAGGTTCGCGAACGCTGTCGGCTTCGCGAGTTGCTGGAGCGGGATCCCGTCGAGCAGATCGTGTGTGGTGACGCCGTTTGCGCGCATCCCGAGCCCGGAAGTCGCGTTCGCCTGTGGGTCGAGGTCGATGAGCAGCGACCGCTCCCCGGCCTGTGCGAGGCAGGCTGCGAGGTTGATCGCGGTCGTCGTCTTGCCGACGCCGCCCTTCTGGTTCGCGAGGGCGTAGATGCGGGCGGGCACCCGCTAAGAGTAGAGAGCGAGGCGGCTGGAACGGCTACCCGAGCGGGCGCTTCCTGGCCATCCCTGGGCGCCGGGGGAAACCCGGCGGCGTCGGCCCTGTCTTGCGCAGGACGATGAAGCCGGGCGGAGACTCGGCCCGTTCGCCGCCCACGCGCTCAGCGGCTCGCGCGGTCGCGTCGGCGTCAGCGGTCGGGCCGACCCAGAGCACGACGGAACCGCCCTCGCGGACGAGCGGCAGGCACCACTCCGCCGCGGTTACCGGTTGCGCAAGCGCCTTCGCGACCGCGACACCGAACGTCTCGAGCGGCTGCTCCTCGGCCCGTCCCCACACGACCCGCAGATTCGGCAGCTCGGCCGTCCAGCGTTCGAGGAACTCGGTCTTGCGCCGCGCCGATTCCAGGAGCGTCACCTCGCAATCGGGCAGAGACGCGGCGAGTGGGATCCCAGGCGTGCCGCCACCGGAGCCCACATCGACGATCGGGCCGGCAACCGAGCGGATGAGCTCGAGCCCCCGGAGCGCATCGTCCAGCAACACTCGCCTCGCCTCGGCGAGGTCGGTGATCCCGGTCAGGCCCGGTGTCGCCACGACCGCCGCGAGCCACCGCTCGAGCAGTGACTCAGACAACGTGGCGCGGGAGAATCACGACGAAGCGGTTGGGCTCGACACCCTCGCTTGCCGTCTCGACCTCGGGGTCCTCCTTCAGGAACTCGTGCACGACGCGTCGCTCGACAGCCGACATCGGCTCGAGCTCGATGCGCTGCCCCGTCGCCGACGCCTGCTCGGCGCTGCGAGCCGCGAGCTCCTCGAGCGTCGCCGCGCGGCGGGCGCGGTAGCCAGCTGCGTCGACGATGATACGAACACGGCCCTCACGCCGATCGCGGTTCACGATCGAGTTGGCGAGATACTGAATCGCGTCGATCGTCTGCCCGTGCCGGCCGATCAGGAGTGCCAGGTCGTCGCCCACACACGTCGCGACCAGCTCCTCAGCTCGCTCCTCCACCTCGACGCGGCAGTGCGCGCCAACCTCGGCCGCGACACGCTCCACGACCTCGCGGGCGAGCGCTGCATCCTCGCTCTCACCGCCGCGCGGCACGAACTCGGCCGGCCCGCTGGCGGCGGGAGGCGGGCCGTCCTCGTCGATCGAGGCGATCACGCGGGCGGGCTCGTAGCCGACGCCGAGCAGGCCGCGCTCGCCTTCGGAGACGACCTGGAACCGGACCGACGCCTTGTCGAGGCCGGGACGCGCGCGCTCGAGCTCGCGCAGCGCTGCCCGTTTAGCCTCGCCGACCGTCTCGCCCGTCGCCTCGAGCGAGAACTCGCTCACCGGCGGGAGCCGCCTTTCTTGCGCTTCACCTTCCGCACCTGCTGCGGGCGGGCGGGCTGCTGCTTCGGCTGCTCCGGCTCCGCTGCCGCCGCGGCTTCGGCGGCAACCTCCTCCTTGGACGGCGTCTTCGAGCTCCGCTTCGGCGGTGCCGGGGGCTTCTTCGGCACGAGCCGCCGGGTCACGATCCCCTGGCCCATCGTCCAGAGGTTCGTGGTCACCCAGTAGAGGACGAGGCCGGACGGGAAGTTGAGCACGACGAACAGGAACGCGAGCGGCATGATCAGGAGCAGCGTCCGCTGTGTCCGGTCCATCGTCGTCGACATCAGGAGCGTCGAGGCCGTCTGGCTCGCGGCGTAGATCACGAGCAGCAGGTAGCCCGACCAGTGCGAGTTCGCCGGGTCGGTGATGTTCGGGACGATGTGCAGCCAGCCGAGATCGGAGGTCGGGTAGTTCGGCAGGATCTCCTTCTCGAAGCCGCGCAGCACGTAGTAGAGCGAGATGAAGACCGGGATCTGCGCCAGCATCGGCAGGCAGGAGGCGGCCGGGTTGATCTGGTTCTCCTTGTAGAACTTCATCAGCTCTTCGTTCATCTTCTGGCGGTCGCCCTTGTGGCGCTGCTGGATCGCCTTCATCTCCGGCGCGTGCGCCTGGAGGTTCTGCATCGAGTGGATCTGCCGCACCGTGAGCGGCACGAGCAGGATGCGGACGAGGATCGTCGTGACGACGATCGACCACGCCCACGGGATTCCCACCGTGCCGTGCAGCCACGTCAACAGGCTCGTGAGCACGTTTTCGAGCGGAGTGATGATCGAGGCGACGATCACGGGTGGTCGACTCCGCCGTGGCTCCAGGGGTTGCAGCGCAACAGGCGCCAGCCGGCCTTTGCCGAGCCCTTGACGAGGCCGTCCTTCCGGATCGCGTCGATCGCGTACTGCGAACAGGACGGGTAGTACTTGCAGGTGCCGGCGGGGGTCAGCACGCCGAACGTGTAGCGCCAGGCGTAGACCGCGCCGATCCCGATCGTCTTCATGCCGACGCTTTCCCGAGCACGTCGGCGACCTGCTCACGGAGCCAGTCATGGCCGCGCGCATCAGCCGGTTCGACGAGCCCCGGCCGCGCGACGAGCACGTAATCGTGGCCGGGTCGGGCGCCGGCGCGAAGCTCGCTCCAGGTCTCGCGGAGCTGGCGCTTCACGCGGCTGCGGACGACGGCGCCGCCGACTGTCTTCGGCACGGCGAGGCCGAGCCGGGCCTCACCGTCAGGCTCGTCACGCGGGAACCAGTACAGGACGAGAAAGCGCGTCGAGACGGACCGGCCCTGGCGGTAGACGGCGTCGAAGTCCCGCGAGCGTGAGAGACGGTGCCGGCGCTGCACGGGGGCGTCGGCGCTCAGGCGGAGAGGCGCTTCCGGCCCTTGGCGCGGCGGCGCTTCAGGATCGCCTGACCTGCGCTCGTGGCCATGCGCGCGCGGAAGCCGTGCTTGCGCTTCCTGCGGCGGACGTTGGGCTGGTAGGTGCGTTTCATCGGAAAGCTCTCCCCGCGAGATTCGTGCCGCCAGATACCAGGCGTTGCAGGGCGGCGGGCGACGCAGTATAGACGAGCCCTTGCGGGTCGGTTATCCACAGGCGCGCGGGGTCGTCGAGTTGGAGCAGGTGGTGGTTCGTGCAACCCTCGACCACTCTGCTGCACTGAGTTCTCCACAGGTGTGGAGAGTCGTGTGGACGGGCCTAAAAAACCTGCAAAGAGCGGCTTTTACACGCCCCGGGAGGGATTGAATGCGCCCTTCGGACGCTGCTATGCTCGCCGCTCCCTGCGGGCGATGATAAGGAGTCGGAAGGTCACGTGGAGCACCAAATCGAGCTGACGGCCGAGAGCCTGTGGGACGAAGTCTCCGGTCGGCTCCGAGGAGCGCTCAACGAGACCACCTTCCACACCTGGTTCGCGGAGGCTGCCGGCGTCGAGCTGAGCGACGACGCCTTCACGATCTCGGTTCCGAACGACTTCACCCGCGAGTGGATCGAGGGGCATTTCCTCGGCCTGATCCGCGCCGGCATTCGCGACGTGACCGGCCACGAGCGTCGGGTTCAGCTCTCGGTCGCAGAGAGTGCCGCCGTGATTCGTGCCGGCGAGGAGCAGCCGCCCGCGTCACCCGCCACCGCGCGCCAATCCGCCGACCCGGCGAGCC
Source organism: Gaiellaceae bacterium (assembly GCA_046596415.1). GTDB lineage: Bacteria > Actinomycetota > Thermoleophilia > Gaiellales > Gaiellaceae > JBKJML01. The sequence continues at coordinate 21,836 of JBKJML010000161.1, forward strand.
CAGCACCGGGAATCAACGCAAAGTACACGTTCGACCTGTTCGTGATCGGCTCCTCGAACCGCTTTGCGCATGCCGCCGCGCTCGCCGTCGCCGAAGCGCCCGCCCAGGCCTACAACCCGCTCTTCATCTACGGCGGCACCGGGCTCGGCAAGACCCACCTGCTCCAGGCGATCGCTCAGTACGTCAGCGAGACCTCGACCGGGCTGACAGCGCGCTACGTGACGAGCGAGACATTCATGAACGACTTCATCAACTCGCTTCGCGACAAGCGGATCGAGGGCTTCAAGCAGCGCTACCGCACCTACGACGTGCTGCTCGTCGACGACGTCCAGTTCCTCGAGGGCAAGGACCGGATGCAGGAGGAGTTCTTCCACACCTTCAACACGCTCTACCAGGCCGGCAAGCAGATCGTGCTCTCGTCCGACCGGCCGCCGAAGGAGATCGCGACACTCGAGGAACGGCTGCGCTCGCGCTTCGAGTGGGGGCTGACGACCGACATCCAGCCACCCGACCTGGAGACGCGGATCGCAATCCTGCGCAAGCGGGTGAAGACCGACGAGATCCACGTGCCCGATCCCGACGTCCTCACCTACGTCGCCGAGCGCGTGATGACGAACATCCGGGAGCTCGAGGGTGCGCTGACGCGGGTCGTCGCCTTCTCGTCGCTCACCGGGCGGCCGATGACGGTCGAGCTCGCCGAAGCGGTGCTGAAGGACGTGTTCCCACAAGGACAGGTTGCCGAGATCTCGATCCGCCGGATCCAGGAGACGGTTTCGGAGCGTTTCAATCTCTCCGTGGCCGAGCTCGTCAGCGCCAAACGCTCCCAGGCGATCGCCTACCCACGTCAGGTTGCGATGTATCTGTCGCGTTCGCTCACCGACTCCTCGTTGCCGAAGATCGGCAAGGAGTTCGGTGGCCGCGACCACACGACCGTGATGCACGCGAACGCCAAGATCGAAGGGATGATTCGCGAGGACCGGTCTGTGTACAACCTTGTGCAGGAACTGACCGTTCGTATCAAGCAGGTTAGGTGAGATTCGTGGATAACGTTCGCCCAAGCTTTGCGCCTGTTGAGAACGCCGCGTTGTCCACCGACTGGACCCACCGCGCAACGCGCCTGGCGGAGCCGAAGCAGGGCGTCTTCCCCGTTGTCCACACTCCCTATGTACTGCTACGAGAGGTTTAAAGGAAAATGATCAATACGGACATTGTGGTCGGTGCCGGTATGAAGATCGTGTGCTCGAGGGACGAGCTCGTCCAGAAGCTCGCCGTCGTCTCGCGCGCCGTCTCCACGCGAGGCACCGTCCAGGTGCTGTCGGGAATCCTCCTTCAGGCGCAGGGCGACTCGTTGTCGCTCGCCGCGACGGACATGGAGCTCTCTCTGCGCGCGACACTCGAGGCGAAGATCGAAGGCGACGGCGCGGTCGTCGTGCCCGGCAAGCTCCTCACCGACCTGGCGCGCCTGTTGCCCGAGAGCCAGGTGACGCTCGAGTACCGGCCCGAGGAGGGTGTCGTCCAGATCACCTGTGGCGCGGCGAGCTATCGACTGAACACTTACAGCGCAGAGGATTTTCCCCGCCTGCCCGATGTCGGCGCCCAGCTCCATGCGATCGACCGCGTGGCGTTGCTCGAGACGATCGACCGCGTGGCCCGCTCCGCCTCACGCGACGAGTCGCGGCCGGTGCTCACCGGGATCCTCGTCCGCTTCGAGGCGGGGAAGCTGGTGATGGCCGCAACGGACTCCTACCGGCTCTCCGTCAAGGAGACCGTGCTCGAGCAGGCGGCACCCGAGCTCGAGGCGATCATTCCGGCGAGAGCGCTTCAGGAGCTCGGCCGTCTTGCCGGCGCGGCCGACACGATCGAGCTCGGCGTGCACGACAACCATGTCGTCTTCGGCACCGCCGACGCGTGGTTGACGACTCGCCGGATCGACGGCCAGTTCCCGAACGTGCGTCAGCTCGTCCCCGAGACGTTCGACGTCGAAGTCACGATCCCACGCGCCGAGCTGCTCGATGTCGTCCGTCGCGTCTCGGTGCTTGCGCAGCGCAACTCGCCGCTACGGCTGCGCTTCGCCGAGGGTGAGTTGACCGTGTCGGCGCAGACCCAGGACGTCGGCGAGGCGAAGGAGTCGCTGCCAGTTCCGTACACGGGCGAGGAGTTCGTGATCGGTTTCAACGCGGATTTCCTGCGCGACGGCGTCGAGTCGATTCCCTCCGACGCGCTTCGGCTCCGGCTGATCAGCCCGCTGCGGCCGGCCGTGATGCAGGACGACGAAGCCGGCTTCACGTATCTGATCATGCCGATCCGCCTCGCCGGCTGATCGTCAGGGCCGTCTCTCTCCGCGACTTTCGCTCGTACGCGCGGCTGGAGCTCGCCCTCGAGCCGGGGCTCGTGCTGGTCACCGGCCGCAACGGCGCCGGCAAGACGAACCTGCTCGAGGCGCTTCACGTCGGCACGCAAGGCTTTTCGCCGCGGACCCGTGCCGACCAGCAGCTCGTCCGTCTGGGCGCGGACGCGGCGCGCGTCGCGCTGGTCGGCGACCGGGCCGGCGTGGCGCTCGAGGTGGAGCTGACGCTTCGGCGGAGCGAGGGCAAGCGCGCGAAGCTGAACGGCGCGACGCTTCGCTCGACGGAGCAGCTGCGAGGCGAGGTCTCGACGCTCGTCTTCACCCCGGACCGGCTCACCGTGGTCAAGGGCGGCCCCGCAGTGCGACGCGCGTATTTCGACCGCACGTTGGGGCGGTTGCTCCCGGCCCGCTCGCAGCTGCCGATCCAATACGCCGCAGCGGTGGGCCAGCGCAACGCTGCGCTTCGCCGTGCAGCCGGCGGCCACTCGAACCGCGACGCGATCGAACCGTGGACCGCGCAGGTCGCCGAGCTCGGAGCGGAGCTCGTCGCGGCCCGTCGCGAGGCCCTCGGCATTCTCTCGCTGGCGTTTGCCGAGCGCGCGGGCGAGCTCGGGCTGCCTGCTGGGGCGCTCGACTATGACGGCGAGCCGCCGACAGCGGCCGAGCTCGAGGCCCGCCTCGACCGAGACGTCGAGCGGGGGGTCACCGGCCTCGGGCCGCACCTCGACGACGTGACGATCCGCTCCGGCGAGCGCGAGCTCCGCAGCTTCGGCTCCCAGGGGGAGCAACGGCTCGCTGTCCTCTCGCTGCTCCTCGCCGAGGCCGAGGTGGTCGCCGAGCGTCGCGGCGTCGCACCGCTCGTCCTCCTCGACGACGTGCTCTCCGAGCTCGACGCCGGGCGCCGCCGGATCCTGGCGGAGCGGATCGGGCGAGTCGGCCAGGTCGTCGTCACCGCGACCGGCGCCGACGCCCTGCCGCTCGAGCCCGCGCAGCTCCTCGAGGTCACGCCGGGTGAGGTACGCACGCTGTGATCGAGCGCGCCGGCGACGCGATCAGAGACGCTCTCGAGGCGCTGGGCGGCGAACCGGCGAACACCCACTCGCTCGAGCGTGCCTGGCCCGCGGCAGTCGGCCTGGAGAACGCGCGCGTCGCCTGGCCGTCCAGGCTCGCACGCGACGGCACGCTCTACGTCAATGCGCGCGATGCGACCTGGGCTTTCCAGCTAGGGATGCTCTCGGAGGAGATCCTCGCGAACCTCCGAGCCGAGCTCGGCGAGGCGGCGCCGCACGCGCTCAGGTTTGCGCCGGGACCCCTGCCCGAGGCCCCTGCCGCCCGTGCCTCCGCTCGGGTTGCCCCATCCCCCGTGGAGCGCGAGCAAGCCGCCGCGATCGCCGCCGGCGTCGAGGATCCGGAGCTACGCGACCTCGTCGCCCGCACCGCTGCGGCGAGCCTCGCCAAGGCCCGCTCCGACCGCGATTTGTGATACACTACTTCGTGCCCGCAATGTGCCCATTTGCAGGGCTTTTTTAATGACTGAAACCGAATACACCGCAAAGGACATCACCGTTCTGGAGGGGCTGGAGCCCGTCCGGCTTCGCCCCGGCATGTACATCGGCTCGACGGGCGCCCGGGGCCTCCACCATCTCGTCTACGAGGTGGTCGACAACTCGGTCGACGAGGCCCTTGCAGGACGCAACGACTACGTCGAGGTGATCCTCCATCCGGACAACTCGGTGACCGTGAAGGACGCCGGCGCGGGCATCCCCGTCGACGTGATTCCCGAGCAGGGCATGTCCGCCCTGACGGTCGTCTTGACGAAGCTCCACGCGGGCGGCAAGTTCGGCGGCGACGGGTACAAGGTGTCCGGCGGCCTGCACGGCGTCGGCGTCTCGGTGGTGAACGCGCTCTCCGAACGGCTCGTCGCCGAGGTTCGTCGCGACGGGAAGCTCTACCGCCAGGAATTCGCCCGCGGAGTTCCGCAGGGGGAGCTGGAAGTCGTCGGCGAGGTCGCCGAGGGCGACACCGGCACCACGATCGCGTTCCTTCCCGACGCGGAGATCTTCGAGGAGCTCGAGCTCTCGACCCAGACACTCGTCCAGCACCTGCGCGAGACGGCGTTCCTGACGCGCGGCCTCAAGATCGTCGTGATCGACGAGCGCGACGCCGACGCCCGGTACGAGTTCCAGTACGACGGCGGCATCCGCGACTTCGTCGCCTACATCAACGACGCGAAGGAACCGGTCCACAAGCACATCGCCTATTTCGAGGGCGAGAACGAGGACGGGAACGTCGAGGTCGCGATGCAGTGGAACACCTCGTACGTCGAATCGGTGCTCTCGTTCGCCAACAACATCAGCACCCACGAGGGGGGCACGCACCTCTCCGGCTTTCGCTCGGCGCTGACAGGCACGATCAACCGCTATGCGCGCGAGAAGGGCCTGCTGAAGGAGAAGGAGGACAACCTCGAGGGCGAGGACGTCCGCGAAGGGCTCGCCGCGATCATCTCCGTCAAGCTCCGCAACCCCCAGTTCGAGGGCCAGACGAAGACGAAGCTCGGCAACCCGCCGATCGAGAGCCTCGTCAAGACGGTGCTGAACCAGAAGCTCGCCGAGTTCCTGGAGGAGAACCCGCAGGACGCGCGCCAGATCATCGCCAAGACGATCTCGGCCTCGCGCGCCCGCCAGGCCGCGCGCAAGGCACGCGAGCTGACGCGCCGCAAGAGCGCGCTCGAGAGCATGTCGCTGCCGGGCAAGCTCGCCGACTGCTCGATCAAGGATCCCGAGGCCGCGGAGCTCTTCATCGTCGAGGGCGACTCCGCAGGCGGCTCGGCCAAGATGGGCCGCGACCGTACCTACCAGGCGATCCTGCCGCTGCGCGGCAAGATCATCAACTCCGAGAAGAACCGGATCAACAAGGTGCTCTCGAACAACGAGATCCAGGCGATGATCACCGCGATCGGGACCGGAATCGGCGACGAGTTCGACATCGCGAAGCTCCGCTACCACAAGGTCGTCGTGATGACGGACGCCGACGTCGACGGCTCCCACATCCGGACCTTGATCCTCACCTTCCTCTACCGGCAGATGCCGGAGCTGATCGAGCGCGGCCACATCTACATCGCGGTGCCGCCGCTCTACAAGGTCAAGATCGGCAACCAGGAGTATTACTTCGAGAAGGACGCCCAGCTCGAGGAGCTGCTCGTCCGCGAACGCGTCGGCGAGCTCGAGATCAGCTCGCGCTCGGGCGAGCCGGTCAAGCTGACCGAGGCGCGCTGGGGACGGTATGTGCGATCGCTGCCGGAGTTCGAAGGCTGGCTGTCGCGGCTTCGCTCCGACTACGGCGCCGGCCCGGCCGACTTCATGGTCGACCACCGGCTCGTCGAGCTCGACACAGAGACGCTCGCGAAGCTCGACGGCGAGATCAGCGCGGAGTCGGTGAACGGCCATGTCTTGGCGGTCGTCGACCGGAACGACCAGGAGCTCGTGGTCAAGGTGGTGGAGACCTCGACGAGCGCGGCCCGGAACGTGACGATCCCGGTCGCGCTCCTCGGATCGCCGGTCTACGCGAACGTGCGCCGGGCATACGCGAAGCTGACCGAGGTCGTCGGTGCTCCTCCGTTCGCGCTCGCGGCAGGCAAGAAGCGCCGCGACGCCGCGACCTTCGGCGCCCTCCGCACGGACGCGCTCGAGCTCGCCAAGGAAGGGATTCAGCTCTCGCGCTTCAAGGGCCTCGGCGAGATGAACGAGGGGCAACTCTGGGAGACGACGATGGATCCGCAGCGGCGACTGCTGCTTCGCGTCGACGTCGAGGACGCATCCGCCGCCGACCGTCTCTTCTCGACCCTGATGGGCGACCAGGTCGAGCCGCGCCGCCAGTTCATCGAGGACAACGCCCGCGACGTCAGGTTCCTGGATGTCTGAGGTCACGCCGCCGCCCACCGGCGGCAGGATCGAGCCACGCGAGCTCGAGCAGGAGATGCGCTCGAGCTACCTCGACTACGCGATGAGCGTGATCGTCGGGCGCGCGCTGCCCGATGTCCGCGACGGCCTCAAGCCTGTCCACCGGCGCGTGCTGTTCGGCATGCACGAGGCGGGCCTCCAACCCAACCGGCCCTACAAGAAGTCGGCGGCGACAGTCGGCGACGTGATGGGGAAGTACCACCCGCACGGCGACGCCTCGATCTACGACACGCTCGTCCGGATGGCGCAGCCGTTCTCGCTGCGCTACCCGCTCGTCGATGGCCAGGGCAACTTCGGCTCCGTCGACGACGACCCGCCGGCCGCGATGCGCTACACGGAGGCGCGCCTCTCGAAGATCGCCACCGAGCTCCTACGCGACATCGACGCCGACACGGTCGATTTCGAGCCGAACTACGACGAGTCGCGCCGCCAGCCGACCGTCCTGCCCGCCCGGTTCCCGAACCTGCTCGTCAACGGCTCCGCCGGAATCGCGGTCGGGATGGCGACCAACATGCCGCCGCACCGGCTCTCCGAGATCATTGCCGCGATTGTGGAGCTGATCGAGAAGCCTGACGCGAACGTCGAGGACCTGATGAAGCACGTCGTCGGCCCCGACTTCCCGACCGGCGCCTACATCGTCGGCCGCGCAGGCGTCCGCGACGCGTACCGGACCGGCCGCGGCCGGATCGTGATGCGCGCCGTCGCCCACATCGAGGAGTTGCGTGGCGGCAAGAGCGCGATCGTCGTCACCGAACTGCCCTACGGGGTCAAGAAGGGCGGCGACGGCGGCGTGATCAAGAAGATCGCCGACCTCGTCCAGGAGAAGGTGATCACCGAGGTCTCCGATCTCGCCGACCACTCCGACCGAACCGGGATGCGGATCCAGATCGAGCTGAAGCGCGACGCGATCCCGCAGGTCGCTCTCAACAAGCTGTTCAAGCACACCTCACTCCAGGCGACGTTCGGCTACAACGCGGTCGCGCTGGTCGGCGGCGTGCCGAAGACGCTGTCGCTACTCGAGCTCGTCACGCACTACCTCGACTATCAGCGCGAGATCGTCACCCGCCGCTCCAAGCACGAGCTGCGCCAGGCCGAGCGGCGAGCCCACGTGCTCGAGGGCTACCTGATCGCGCTCGACAACCTCGACGCCGTGATCGCCGTGATCCGCGCTGCCGCCGACGCTGACGACGCACGCACCTCGCTCATGTCGAGCTTCTCGCTCTCGGAGGAGCAGGCGACGGCGATCCTCGACCTTCGCCTCCGCGCACTCACGAGCCTCGAGCGCAAGCGCGTCGAGGACGAGTTCCGCGACTTGCAGGAGCGGATCGCCGAGCTGCGGACGATCCTCGGCGACCCGGCCCGGATCGACGGGCTGATCCGTGAGGAGCTGCTCGAGATCAAGGAGATCTACGGTCGAAACGACGACCGCCGCACCGAGATCATCGCCGGCGAGGGAGCGCTCGAGCTCGAGGACATGATCGCGGAGGAGGACATGGTGATCGCGATCACCCGCTCCGGCTATGTCAAGCGGTTGCCGGTCACCGCCTACCGCGAGCAGCGGCGCGGCGGGATCGGCGTGATGGGCATGGACCTGAAGGACGAGGACTACATCGAGCACCTCTTCGTCGCGTCGACCCACGACTACATCCTCTTCTTCACGACCGTCGGCAAGGTGTACCGGCTGAAGGTGCACGAGTTGCCGCTCGGCTCACGGCAGTCGAAGGGCCGCGCGATCGTCAACCTGCTGCCGTTCCGCCAGGA
>JBKJML010000206.1:0-6340 GCA_046596415.1 Gaiellaceae bacterium
CGGTCGGTGCTCGATCGCGGCTGGACCGCGCGTGGCGCCCGGCGCGAGCGTGTGCGTGCCTCGGTCGGCCACGCGATCGCGTTCGACACCTGGCGCTCGCTCGTGCGCCGCGAGGGGCTGGACGACGCCGAGGCGGTCGAGCTGATGGTGCGCCTCGTGGTCGCCTCGGCCTACTAGGCTGTAACGATGGGCGTTCCGAGCTCACGTGGCCGTGCTGCCGCGGCCGGCGCGACCGCGGCGCTCGTCTGGGCGGCACTCGAGCCGCTCGACCGGCGTGTCTTCCGCTGCCGCTACTCCGATGTCGAGCTGCTCGGGAAGGCGTTCACCCGCGGGCCTCTGTGGCCACTCGCCGGGCTCGCCGTCCATACGGCGAACGGTGCCGCCTTCGGCGTCGCCTTCCACGAACTGCAGCGGCGCACGGGCCTCCCGAAGCGGCCGCTCGCGCTCGGGCTCGCGCTCGCCGAGCACGTCGGCCTCTATCCGCTCTCCGCGCTCACCGACCGCTATCACCCGGCACGCGACGAGCTGCCGGCGCTCGCGCGCAACCCGCGCGCGTTCGCGCAGGCGACCGTCCGGCACGCGGTGTTCGGCGTGGTTCTTGGGAGGCTCGCCTAGAGGCTGCCGATCACTAGGGCCGCAGGACGGCTCGACGCGGACCGGCGAGGAAGCCGGCTTCGACGAGCAACGGCATGATCTCCGTCTCGACGACCGGCAAGCTGTCGAACCGTTCGACGGCGAGCCGTTTCGCACCGCCTGCGCGCACGTGGGCGACGAGCGCCGCGAGCGCCGGCCGCAGCCAGGCCTCGTCGGGCTCGCGGAGCGGGACGAGCGAGCGGCCGCCGCGTTCGACGTAGAGCGCGGCTTCGCCGCCGAGTGAGACGACGTGCGCCCCGGCGACACGCGCCGCCCGCGACGCGGCGCGCTTCGGCCAGGGCAGGGCCGCTCCGTAGGGCTGCGCCGGGTCGGCGGCGGCGAGAACGAGTGGCTCGAGCTCCTCCTCGTCGCGCAGCTCGCGAAGCCGCTCGACGGCACCCGGCAAGGCGAACTGCGCACCGCCGAGTCCCTCGACGAAGTAGCCACGCCGGCAGACCCCGATCGTCTCGAGCGCCTTCAGCTCGCCGTAGACGGCGCTGAACCCGCCGGCGATCCCCTCGCCGCGGACGCCGTCGCGCGTGACGATCCCCTGCCGCTCGAGCAGAAGCTCCGCGAGCGCCCGCCGATCGATCCCTTGTGGCTCTGAGCCACTTGGCGTCTTGAAGAGCGGCGCGGTGAGCGACCAGCGGCCCTGTGTGGAGGTGACGACGCTCGCGCGGGTGCGGGAGAAGCGGCGCGGCGTGCGTGTCGCGCGAGGGGCCTCGTAGCGGCGGCCCGCCCGCAGCGGCCACCAGGCGTCGTTCGTCACCTCTCCCGCCCAGACGAGCTCCCACAGGGCGGGCAGCGCAAGCTCGGCCTCGAGCGCTGCATCCTCGAGTAGCGGCAGCCAGAACTGGGCGCTGCGCCCGAGCGCCGCGCGGAGCCGCTCGATTGGCTCACCTTCGGGCGGCGGCGCACCCGCGGGCGGGCCGAGGAGAGGCGCGTCCTCGCGGAAGTAGAGGGCCGCCCGTTCGAGGCCGGCGCCGATCCAGACGACCTCGCCGGAGGCGCAGAGTGCGTCAAGCCACGCTGCCTGGTAGCCCGGCACGCGACGCGGCAGCACTTCCGTTTCCCAGAGTGAGACCGGCAGAGCGAGACCCTGGAGCGGCACGAGCGCCTCACGCAGGCTCGCCCGCCGGTCGATCCCGTGCCACTGCGGCAGAAACCGGGCCAGCGCCATCTGCTCGGTCGGCTCGATCTCGCGGCGGAGCGCGGCGAGCGACGCGCGGCGGAGACGGCGCAGGACGTCGAGATCGCACCACTCGCGCTCGGTGCCCCCCGGCCGGAGCTCGCCGCGAACGAGCTTGTCGGCGCGCTCCAGTTCGTGCAGCAGCGGCTCGACGTCGCGGCCGAAGCGCTCGTTCGCCTCGGCGGTCGTGAAGGGGCCGCGAGCGCGGGCGAAACGGGCGACGAGCTGGGCGAGCGAGTCGGGGCCACCGTCGAGATAGGCCTCTGGCAGGCCACCGGGCGGCATGATTCCGAGCGCGTCGCGGTAGCGGCCGGCGTCCTCGGCGGCGATCAGCCGCTCCTCGCCGGCGAACCGGACGACGAGCGCGCGGCGCTCCTCGACGAGCACAGCCGCGAGCGCCGGGTCGTACTCGCCCTCGCGCAGATCACCGCGCCGGCGCAACACGTCGTGCAGCTCGTCCGGGTTGCGCGGGTTGCCGCGGAGCTGCGCTTCGACGTCGGCGAGCGCATCGGCGTCGATCAGCTCTCGCAGCTCCTCCTGGCCAAGTAGCTCGCGCAGCAGGTCGCGGTCGAGCGAGAGCGCCTGGGCACGCCGCTCCGCAGGCGGCGTGTCGTCCTCGTACATATAGGTCGCGATGTAGTCGAAGAGGAGCGACGAGGCGAAGGGTGAGGCGGAGGAGGTCTCGACCTCGACGAGATCGAGCTCGCGGGTCTGGATCCCCTGCAGGATCGACCGCAGCGCCGGCATGTCGAACACGTCCTGGAGGCACTCGCGGTAGGTCTCGAGCACGATCGGGAACGAGCCGTACCGGCGAGCGACCTCGAGCAGGCCCTGCGCCTTGAGTCGCTGCTGCCAGAGCGGTGTCCGCTGGCCGGGGCGACGACGGGGGAGCAACAGCGCGCGAGCGGCGTTCTCGCGGAAACGGGCGCCGAAGAGGGCGCTCTGTCCCACCTCCTGTACGACGAGCTCCTCGATCTCGGACGGGTCGACGAGGAGCTCCGAGAGCGGCGGCGGCACGTCGGCGTCGGGCAGGTGGAGCGCGATCCCGTCGTCCGACCAGATCGACTGCACCTCGAGCCCGAGTGAGTCGCGAATCCGCGCCGCGAGCGCCAACGCCCACGGGGCGTGGACGCGGCCGCCGAACGGGGTGAGGATGCAGAGCCGCCAGTCGCCGATCTCGTCGCGGAAGCGCTCGACGACGATCGTCCGGTCGGATGGGACGACCCCTGTCGCTGCGACCTGCTCCCGCAGGTAGGTGAGGAGGTTGCGAGCGGCGCGCTCGTCGAGCGAGTAGTCGTCACGGAGGCTCGCCATCCCCTTCGCATCGGAGAGGCCGACGAGCTCGCGGGAGGCGCGGCCGATCTTCGCGCCGAGCTCGTAGGGGCGCCCGACGCTGTCCCCCTTCCAGAACGGCACCGCACCCGGGACACCTGGAGCCGGTGAGACGATCACGCGGTCGCGGGTGATCTCCTCGATCCGCCAGGTCGAGGCGCCGAGCATGAACGTCTGGCCCTGGCGTGCCTCGTAGACCATCTCCTCGTCGAGCTCGCCGACCCGGCCGCCGCCGTTCACGAGGTGGACGCCGAAGAGACCGCGGTCGGGAATCGTGCCCGCGTTCGTCAGCGCCAGCAGGCGCGCGCCGGAGCGGCCGCGGATGACGCCGGCGGTGCGATCCCAGACGATCCTCGGGCGTAGCTCCGCGAACTCGTCGGAGGGGTAGCGGCCGGCGAGCATGTCGAGCACGTTCTCGAGTTGCTGCCGCGAGAGATCGGCGAACGGGTAGGCGCCGCGAACCAGCGTGTGGAGGCGATCCACCTCGATCTCCTCGTCGGCGCAGATCGCGACGATCTGCTGCGCGAGCACGTCGAGCGGGTTACGCGGGATCTGGGTCTCCTCGATCGCGCCCTCGCGCATCGCCTTCGCGACGACGGCCGACTCGAGCAGGTCGGCGCGGAACTTCGGAAAGATGCGGCCGCGGGAGACGGCGCCGAGGTCGTGGCCGGCCCGGCCGATCCGTTGCAGGCCGCGGGCGACGGACTTGGGGCTCTCGACCTGGATCACGAGATCGACGGCGCCCATGTCGATCCCGAGCTCGAGGCTCGACGTGGCGACGAGGCACGGGATCTGCCCGGCCTTCAGGAGCTCCTCGATCTCGACCCGCTGCTCGCGGGCGAGCGAGCCGTGGTGGGCGCGCGCAATCTCTTCCTCGGCGAGCTCGTTCAGACGCAGCGCGAGCCGCTCGGCGAGGCGACGGCTGTTGACGAAAATGATCGTCGAGCGGTGCTGCCGTACGAGCTCGAGGAGCGCCGGGTAGATCGAGGGCCAGATCGAGTTGCCGCTCGCCTCGTAGCCGGAGTCCAGCTCGACGCCGTCCTGGACGACCGGCTGCGCGTTGCTTGCGTGCGAGCCGCCGAGCTCCCGCAGGTCATCGAGCGGGACGACGACCTCGAGGTCGAGCGACTTGCGGCTGCCGGCGTCGACGAGGCGGATCGGGCGGCCGCCGGCGACGAAACGGCCGATCTCCTCGAGCGGGCGCTGGGTGGCCGAGAGCCCGATGCGTTGCACTGGCTGCTCGAGGAGCGCGTCGAGGCGCTCGAGCGAGAGCGCCAGGTGCGAGCCGCGCTTGGTGCCGGCGACTGCGTGCACTTCGTCGATGATCAGCGTCTCGACCGTCTTCAGCAGGGCGCGCGCCTGCGAGGTGAGCATCAGGAAGAGCGACTCGGGGGTCGTGATCAGGATGTCGGGCGGGTGCTTCAGCATCGCGGCGCGCTCGCGCTGCGGCGTATCGCCAGTGCGGACGCCGACCTTGAGCGCCGACTGGAGCCCGGCGAGCGGCCCGCGCAGGTTGCGCTCGACGTCGTAGTTCAGCGCCTTGAGCGGCGAGACATAAAGGAGGCGCAGCCCTTGACCAGGCCCGTCCTGGTCGAGCCGGTCGATGCCGTAGAGGAACGCTGCGAGCGTCTTGCCGGAGCCGGTCGGCGCCTGGATCAGAACGTTGTCGCCCGAGGCGATCGCGGGCCAGCCGGCGGCCTGCGCGGGTGTTGGTTCGCTGAACGCCCGCTCGAACCACTCACGCGTCTTCGGAGAGAACAGAGCGAGCGGATCCATCGCCACAGCATAGGATCACGGTGTGCCCGACGCTCTCCACTTCACCGGGAACGACGAGGCCGACCGCCTGCTCGCCCGTGAGCCGCTCGCATTGCTGATCGGCTTCGCGATCGACCAGCAGGTAACGGTGCAAAAGGCGTTCGCCGGCCCGCTCGTGCTCAAGCAGCGGCTCGGCACACTCGATGCGGCCGCGATCGCTGCGCTGGATGCGGCTCGCGTCGACGAAGCGTTCCGTGAGAAGCCCGCCATCCACCGCTTCCCGGGCGCGATGGCGACGCGCGTCCACGAGCTCTGCCGCGTCGTCGCGCAGGAGTACGGCGGCGACGCCTCCCGGCTCTGGACGGAAGCGACGGACGGCGCCGATCTGCGCCGCCGCATCGAGGCGCTCCCCGGCTTCGGCGAGATGAAGGTGAAGGCGCTCGGCTCGGTGCTCGCCAAGCGCTTCGGCGTCGCAGCAGCCGAGCCGCTCGTTCCCGATCACGCCACGCTCGGTGACGTTGACTCGGCCGAGAAGCTGGAGGAGTACCAGAGCTGGAAACGGGCCTACAAGGCTTCGAAGCGCTCTTGATCGACGTGCGGACGCTCACCGACGGCGGCCAGGAACCGGTCGTGATCGCACGTGAGCTCGCCACGTTCCTCGACGGGGCGACGAAGACCCTCGACCTCGCCCTCTACGACCTCCGCCTCGTCGGCGCGTGCGAGGAGCTGATCGGCGGTGCCCTCCGGGCGGCGCCGGCCCGCGGCGTCGAGGTGCGGTTGCTCTACAACTCGGACCACGCGAACCCGATTCCGGTGCCACCGCCACCGGAGGCGGTGCCCGACCTGATCGAGGCGCTGCCGTTTCCCACCCGCGCGGTGTCGGGCATCCCCGACCTGATGCACCACAAGTACGCGGTGCGCGACGGTGAAAGCGTCTGGACCGGCTCGACGAACTGGACGGACGACTCCTGGTCGCGCCAGGAGAACGTGATCGTCCGCGTCACCTCCCCCGAGCTCGCGCACGCCTTCACGCTCAACTTCGACGAGCTCTGGGAGAAGCCGATCGTCGAGGAGAGTGGCCGGATCGAGCCGCGTCCGGTCGAGGTGGCTGGGGTCGAGGTCCGGCCGTGGTTCACGCCGGGGCACGGCGACACGCTCTCGCATCGGATCGCGAAGTACCTCGGCAAGGCGAAGCAGCGGATCCGCATCGCGTCGCCCGTCATCACCTCGGGCCCGGTGCTCGCGACTCTGGCCGAGATCGCGGGCGAGCACCGCTGCGACCTCGCGGGCGTCGTCGACGACACACAGTGCGACCAGGTGTTCCTCCAGTGGCGCACGAACGGTGTCAGCGGCTGGAAGGTACCGCTGCTGCAACGGATCCTCGAGGAGGCCCCCTTCTCCGGCAAGGGCTCGATCCCGTGGAGCCCCGAG
>JBKJML010000205.1:0-3155 GCA_046596415.1 Gaiellaceae bacterium
ACCGGGGAAGCCGGGATCGGCAAGAGCCGCCTACTCGTCGAGCTGCGCGGGTACGCCGAGCAGCAGGCCGCGACCCTGAAGCCTCTCTGGCTCGAGGGGCGCTGCGTGTCGTACGGCGAGGCGATGCCGTACTGGCCGTTCCGCGAGCTGCTGCGCGACTGGCTCGGCGCGTCGCTCGACGATCCTGAGCTGCGGACTCGCCTCGCTCTCCGCCGCGCGCTCGAAGAGGTCGCCGGCGACCGCGCCGCCGATCTCTATCCATACCTCGGCTCGGTCCTCGGCCTGACACTGGAACAGGAACCGCGCGCGCGGCTCGACGAGCTGTCACCGGAGGCGCTCCAATACCGCACCTTCGAGGTCGTCCAGGAGTGGCTCGAAGAGCTCGCCGAGAATCGCCCCGTCATCGTCGTCCTCGAGGACGTCCACTGGGCCGATCCCACCTCGCTTCTCCTCGCCGAGCGATTGCTCTCCCTCAGCGAGGACGAGGCGATCCTGCTCGTTCTCACGCAACGGCCCGACCCGGATCACCCGTCGTGGTCGCTCAAGGAAGTGGCTGCGCGGCAGTTCCCGCACCGAACCCGGGAGCTTGCGCTCGAGGCCCTAAGCGGCGATGCGGAAGCCGAGCTTCTGCGAACGCTCATCGGGCGTGACACGCTGCCGGCGAAGCTCGAATCGCAGCTGCTCGCACAGGCGGAGGGCAATCCGTTCTTCCTGGAGGAGCTCGTTCGCTCGCTCGTCGACTCGGGCGCCGTGCGCGACGTGGACGGCGGCTGGCAGTTCGACCACGAGACGGCGGTCGAGGTGCCCGCGACCGTCGAGCAGGTGATCCTCGCCCGCGTCGACCGGCTGAGCGACGACTGCCGGCACGTCTTGACCGCAGCCTCGGTGCTGGGCCGCCAGTTCGGCCTGCAGCTGCTCAAAGGCGTCGCGGGCGGCGAGGACCAGTTGCGAGAGCCCCTGCACGAGCTGCAGCGGCTCGACCTGCTCCGCGAGAGCCGCCGCTGGCCGCAGCCCGAGTTTCGGTTCAAGCACGCGTTGATCCAGGAGGCGGTCTATCGCACGATCGTCGGCGCGGAACGAAAGCGGTTGCACCGCGAGGCGGCCGGGTGGCTCGAGCAGCGCCGCGAGGAGAGTGGCGACGAGTCGCCGGGGCTGCTCGCGCATCATTGGCTCGCCGCACAGGACGAGGAGAAGGCGATCGCCTACCTGACCCGTGCAGGCGACAACGCGCGCCAGGAGTACGCGCTCGATGAGGCGATCGAGTACTACCGGGGGCTCCTGCCTCTGCTCACGAAACGCGGCGCGACCCAGGCGGCTGCGCTCGTGCTCTTCAAGCTCGCGCTCGCGCTTCACACGTCGTTGCGGTTCGCGGAGGCAAACGCGGCGTACCAGCAGGCGTTCGACCATTGGCAGCCCTCGACTAGTGCTGCGAGCGCCTCGGCCGAGATTCGGATCGGTACGAGTTTCCTGCCGAACGATGCCGACCCGAGCTCGGCGATCGCCTGGCCCAACATCCAGCTCTGCATGCAGCTATTCGATCGACTGGTCGAGGCCTGGCCGGAGCGAACGATCGTGCCGGCGCTCGCCGAGCGCTGGGAGATCTCCGACGACGGCCTGCGCTACGTCTTCCACCTCCGCGACGGTCTGACGTGGTCGGACGGCGCACCGCTGACCGCTCACGATGTCGAGTTCGGCATCAAGCGCATCCTAAACCCCGATGCCCCCGGCTCCTCCGTCGCGATCTACTTCGTGCTCGAGAACGGTCAGGACTACTACCTCCGTCGTAATCCCGACCCGGACAGCATCGGCGTCAGGGCGCTGGACGACCACACGGTCGAGTTTCGGCTCGCCGCGCCCGCCCCGTACTTCATGAGCGTCATGAACAGGCCCGACAGCGCGCCTCAGCCACGCCACACGATCGACACCCTGGGAATTGACTGGTCGACGCCCGAAAACCAGGTTGTGAGCGGCCCCTTCCGGGTCGCGAGCAGGTCGGACGCATCGCTCGTCCTTGAGCGCCGCCGGGACTATTCGAATGTCGCGCGATCCGGAAACGTCGGGCGGGTCGAGCTCGTCGGCGAGGACCTCGCAGAAGGGTTCGAACGCTTCGAGCACGACGAGCGAGAGATGGTGCTCGTCCGGTACACGCCGCGGCTAGCCGACCAGGTCTACGCTCTCGAACGCGGTGACGCGGTGGTCGGGCCGGCCGCATGGACCGCCTACCTGGCGTTCGACCACTCCAACCCGGCGGCCGCGAACGTCGATTTCAGACGTGCTCTCGCGCACGCGATCGACCGCAGCGCGATCGAGCGCGTCCTCCCGTCGAACCTGCTGGTCGCGACGGGCGGTCTCGTACCCCCGGCGCTGCAGGGGCACACGCCGGACATCGCCCCGCGCTTCGACCCCGACCTCGCGCGCGAGCTCCTCGCGCGGTCGGGCGTGACCGGGGTGGTACAGCTCGCCGCACTCGATCAATGGCGGGAGATCGTCGCCGCGGTGGCCGCGAGCTGGCGCGCCGTCCTCGGCGTCGACGTCGAAACACCGACGTGGTCCGCCGATCAGGCGTCGAAGCTGGCGCGGCCGTGGGAGGAGTTCATCGCGCCCATCGTGATCACGGGCTGGCTGCCGGGCTACAGCGATCCTGAGTACTACCTCCGACTGCTCCTCCATTCCGCGTCGAAGACCAACGAGGGGGGCTACGCACATGCCCCCTTCGACGACCTGATCGAGCGCGCCAGGCAAGAACGAAGCGACCGCTCCCGGCTGGCGCTCTTCCACGACGCCGACCGAATGGCGGTCGCCGACCAGGTCGCGCTGATACCCTTGGCCTACGGCAGGAGCACGGCATTCGTGAAGCCCACGGTTCAGGGCTGGTGGGAGTTCGGCAAGAGCTCGGCCGCGTTCGCCGACCTCCTCATCAGCTGACGGTGACGACGCCGCTTGCGTCGAATCACCCCACTCCGGGCATGACTCCAAATGCGAGCTCTCGCATGACGATCCCCAATCACCCACACCCGACACCTCGCGCGCCGCCGCAGCGCGTGCTCGAGGATGCGAGCGGACGGCGGCTGCGGCGGCTGCGCTGGGTCGGCCGCGCCACGGCGCTCCTCTTCCTCGTCTGGCTCGCAGTCGTGATCCTCGGCGGCCTTGGCGTC
>JBKJML010000209.1:0-15886 GCA_046596415.1 Gaiellaceae bacterium
CGAGCGCGAGCAGGACGCCGATCTGGATGTTCGGCGAATCGTCCAGCAGCTTGCGGAAGGCGCGGTCGGTAATCACGACCTCGCCGGTGCGCGCGCTCGTGATCACCGACCGCGACTTCCGCAAGCTGCTGGACGACTCGCCGAACATCCAGATCGGCGTCCTGCTCGCGCTCGCCGAGCGGCTCGCGCCGACCTCCCTGTAGTCGTGCGCGGGAAGGCCGCCGGCGCTCTCCTCTGCGTCCTGCTCCTCGCAGGCTGCGGAGGTGCCGGAGGAGGCGAGGATCCGTCCGCCGCCGAGATCGTTACCGCGGCGGCTGAGAAGACCGGCGAGCTGAAGAGCTTTCGCTTCACGCTCGACGTCGAGAACGTGCCCCCAGCGGCAAGCGGGCTCAGCCTCACCTCCGCCAAGGGTGAGGTGATGGTCCCGGACCGGCTCAAGGCCAAGGCTTCGGCGACGTTCTCGCGCATCCCGATCGAGACGGAGCTCGTGTTCGTGGGTGAGGAGGACTACTTCATCGACCCCCTGACGAGACAGTGGCGAAGGCTCGATGTCGGCACGAGCCCCGTCTCGTTCTTCGATCCCGCCAAAGGGGTGCTGAGCGTGATCGAAGGTGCGGTGGAGGTCGAGGACGCAGGCTCGGAGACCGTCGACGGGGTTGAGACCCATCGGCTGACGGGCAAGGTGAAGGCCCGCGACGCCGCGCGGCTGCTCGTCGTGAGCAGCACGAGCGACCGCCTCGCGGACGTCGAGCTCTGGATCGGGAAGGACGACTCGATCCTGCGCCGCATTCGCGTGCGCGGCCCCGTCGGCGAGGGCGAGCCTGCCGAAGCCAGCCGAACCGTGGAGATCTCCGACTTCGGCCAGAAGTTCGAGATCGAGGCGCCCGAGGTGCAGGAGTAGCGGGCGCATCGCGTTCGAAGACCCGCAGCGCAGGAGTCGCGCTTTCGGCGCTCGCCGCCGCGGTGTTCGTCTCGGGCCTCGATCAGACCGTCGTCGTCACCATCCTCCCCCAGGTGATCGCCGACCTGGAGATTCCGATCACCAGGCTGGACGATGCGACCTGGATCGTCACCGCCTACCTGCTCGGATTCACGGCCGCGCTGCCGCTGATCGGTCGCGCCGCGGACGTCTATGGCTACCGGCCGCTGCTGCTCGTCGCGTGCGCGCTCTTCGCGGCGGGCTCGTGGTGGGCGGCGGTGGCGGACGGTCTCTGGCAGCTCGTCGCAGCACGCGCCGTCCAGGCGATCGGCGGTGGGGGCCTCGTCCCCGTCGCGCTCGCCACCGCGGCGTCGCTGTACGACGGTAGGAAACGCCTTCTGGCGCTCGGCCTGATCGCCGGCGCCACCGAGGCCGGTGCGGTGCTGGGGCCGCTCTACGGCGCGGTGGTGCTCGAGACGCTCGACTGGCGCTGGGTCTTCTGGCTCAACCTGCCGCTCTCGCTCCTCGTCGTCGCGCTCGTCTGGTCGCTCGTCGGAGGAGGAGGCGATGCGTCCGCGCGCGTGGATTGGATCGGCGCGGCGCTCGCCGGCCTGGCTCTGCTCGCACTCACGATCGGCCTTTCGGGCGACGGGCTCGGGGACCGGCCGGTCGTGCTCCTCGGCGCCCTCGCGCTCGGCGGGGCTTTCGTTCGCCGCCAGCAGCGGGCGAAGTATCCGCTGCTCGAGCGGTCGCTCTACCGGCAGGCGGGCTTCGTCTCGGCCAACGCGGCCAACCTGCTGATCGGTGGGGCCCTCGTCCTGGCGCTCGTCGAGGTGCCGCTCTTCGCCGTCATCGTGCTCGACCGGAGCCCGACCGAGGCCGCGCTCATGCTCCTCCGCTTCACGGCCCTGATCCCGCTCGGCGCCCTGGTCGGCGGCTGGCTCGGAGGCCGCCTTCCCTATTCCGCGATCGCAGCAGGCGGGATGCTCGCAAGTGCGGCCGGCTTTGCGCTCCTCGCTCGCTGGGACGCAAGCGTCGGAGAGCCGGCGATCTCGCTCGACCTGGCGCTCGCAGGAGTCGGGTTCGGGGTCGTCCTGGCGCCTCTCGCCGGCGCGGCGATTGCGGCGGCACGCGGCGGCAGCGAGGCGGTCGCATCCGCATCGCTGACGGTCGCGCGCATGATCGGAATGACTGTCGGGCTCGCCGCGCTGACGACATGGGGCCTCGCCGCATTCACGCGCCGCACCTCCGGGCTGCCGCTGCCGCTGCGCGAGGAGGGTGAGAGCGACGGGGCCTACCGGTCACGGTTCGATGTCTACGAGACTCAAGTGACGGACGCGACCGTATTCGTCCTCGACCGCATCTTCGCCGTCGGCGCCGTGCTCTGCCTCCTGGCGGCCGTGACCGCCCTGTGGCTCCGCGACTCTAGACTCCGGTGATGGCTGTAGACCAGCGGAAGATCGCCATCCTCGGCGCCGGGCAGATCGGCGAGGCGCTTTTGAGCGGGTTGCTCTCGTCGGGCTGGCGCACGGCCGACGAGCTCTCCGCCTCGACGCGTCGCGAGGAGCGCGTGACCGAGTTGCAGGAGCGCCACGGGATCACCGTCTCACAGTCGAATGCGGAGGTCGTCGCGGGCGCCCGGCTCGTCGTGATCGCAGTCAAGCCGCAGGACATCGAAGCACTGCTCGGGGAGATCGGGCCGCTGATCCAGCCGGAGCAGACGGTGCTCTCCGTCGCAGCCGCGATCTCGACCGCCGCAATCGAGCGCCACCTCGGCGCCGGCGTCCCGGTCGTGCGGGCGATGCCGAACACGCCGGCGGTCGTCCACGAGGGAATCGCCGGGATCTGCGCGGGCTCGCATGCGGGCGACGAGCACATGGACCTCGCGGAGGAGGCGCTGCGCCACCTCGGCGCGGTCGTCCGCGTCTCGGAGCCGTACATGGACGCCGTCACCGCGGTCTCCGGCTCCGGCCCCGCCTACTTCGCGCTGCTTGCGGAGGCGATGATCGAGGCCGGGATCCTGCTTGGGCTCGCGCGGGAGATCTCGACCCAGCTCGTCGTCCAGACGATGCTCGGCACGGCCAAGCAGCTGCGCGACCTGAAGATGCATCCGGTCGAGCTGCGCGAGATGGTCACCTCGCCGGGTGGGACGACGATCGCTGCGATCCACGAGCTCGAGCAGGCCGGCGTGCGCGCCGCGTTCCTGAACGCGATCCAGGCTGCGATGAACCGCTCGCGCGAGCTCGCTCGTGGCGATTCGTAGCCTCGACGGCGTCGCGGTTCACGTCGTCGAGAACCCCGCGCGCCTCGCCGCGGGCTGGCTGATCCACATCGCCTCGGATCCGGGGCACATCGCCCTCTCCGGCGGCTCCACCGTCGGCCGGGCCTACGAGCTCGCGGCCGAGCTGCACCCCGAGTGGCGACCGGGCGTGCACGTCTGGTTCGGGGACGACCGCGCAGTCGCACCTGACGACGAGCGCTCGAACTACCGGATGGCGAAGGAGACGCTGCTCGACCGGCTCGCCGTCGGGCCGGAGGTGCACCGCATCCGCGGCGAGCTGGGAGCGGCGGCGGCGGCCGCGCTCTACGACGAGGAACTGGCAGGAGTCAAACTCGACCTGGCCGTGAACGGGATCGGCCCCGACGGGCACACCGCCTCCCTCTTCCCCGAATCTCCGGCGCTCGAGGAGCGCGAGCGGCGCGCCGTCGCCGCCGAGCCGGGCCTGGAGCCGCTCGTCCCCCGCGTGACGATGACGCCACCGGTCTTCGCCGCGGCGAAGCTGCTCGTCTACCTCGTCACGGGCGAGGACAAGGCCGACGCGGTGCGCCGGGCCTTCGCCCAGGAGCCGTCGCCGGAGACGCCGGCGAGCCTCGTGCGCGGGCTCGAGACGATCGCGATCCTCGACGCCGCCGCCGCGTCGCTCCTCTAGGGCAGCAGCTCCGACTCGAGCTCCGCCGCCATCCCGCGCTTGCCGGCGAGCGCCTGGAGCACGAGCACTGTGTCGGCCGCCGGCACGTCCTCGAGGTAGTCGTCCCGCTGCTCGAACGATGCGAGCACGTCCTCGACGGCCTCGATGTAGCCGACAACGTCCTCGGCGGCGACGAACGCGAGCGCGTCTGCAACCTCGTTCGGAAAGGCCTCGTGCGTGCGCGCGTAGTCGGCGTGGACGCGCATCTTCGCCCAGTCGCCGAGCACGCCGTAGGCGAGCGCGGCCGCATACCGGCCGATCGGCGAGTCGGCTTCGCCGGCACCGGCGTCGAGCGCCCAGCGCGCATCGGCTGCGGCGCCGTCCCAGTCGCCGGCGAGGATCCGCGCCTTGACCGCGCCGATCGGCCGGCCCCAGCTTCCCGGCGGCGCGTGCTCCCAGCTCTCCCGGTAGCGCTCGGCGGCCCGTGCGAACCACTCGCCGCCGTCGCGCCCGGCCATCAGCGCGGTCAGGCCGGCCGCACCCGCCGCGTTGCCCATCCGCGTCAGCTGCTTTTGCCGGGCGTCGGGGTCGTCAGGCAGCCGCGACGCGCCGTCCTCGTAGCGCGCGCGTGCGCCGTCGTGCAGCACGTCCCAGTCGGTCATGGCCCGAAGAATAGGGCTTACGAGCAGGCGAAGTTTGCGTTATGCTGCCCTCAGCGCCGTTCGTCCGCTGTCGCACAGCACGAGCGCGCCACCCTGAGGAAAGCAGCACGACAGGAAGTCTCGATACCTGTGCTGCGCAGATGTCAGAAGCGATACTGAACCCGACACCAACGTCGGACGCGGCGGATGTTTCGACAACCGATGCGCTCCGGGCGCAAGACTGGGCCGGCGAGCCCCTCCTCCACGCGGGCGAAGACCCCGCCGAGGCGCTCGCGCCCGGTGCGGCGCGCCGCGCGGCGCTCGACGAGGCGCTCGCCGAGATCGAGGCGGGCCGCCGGACGCCGTCGGTCCGCTGGAAGGTTCGCTTCGGCTTCCTGCTCGGGCTCGAGCGCGTGCTCTCCTCGAAGCCTCCCGCGACGGCCGCCGGCACCGAGCTGCGCAAGCACCAGATCGACGCCCTCGCCGGAATGCTGACCGAGCTGATCGCGGCGAACCAACGCCACGCCGAGGAGGAGAACGGCAACGGGCACGCCGCCGAGTCGGACGCCGAGCTCGAGCCCGACGACGCCGAGGACGAGGACGAGCTCGCCGAGGACGAGCCCGAGGAGGAAGACGACGAGGTTGAGGGCTTCACCGGCGAGGATCCCGGCGCGATCCGCCGCTACCGCTTCCGCCACCCGACCGCCTCCGGCAAGACCATTGCGGCCGCGGGCTTCGTCGAGGCCGCCCGCTCGCTGGGGATCCTGATCCTCACGCACCGCCGCCTGCTCGTCTCCCAGTTCCAGCGCGATCTGACGACGGAGGGCTACGGCGATCGCTTCACTGACGCGATCCTCACCGGCCTCGAGCCGCTGCGGCCGGATCCGATCACGATTCAGACCTACGCCTGGTTCGCGCGCCACGCCGGCTCGATCTCGCGCGAGGCCTACCAGCTCGTGATCTGCGACGAGGCGCACACGGCGCTCGGCGAGAAGACGAGCGCGGCGATCCGCAGCTTCCACGAGCCGATCTACATCGGCATGACCGCGACCGAGCAGCTGATCGCGAAGCAGGTCTCGGACGTCTTCCCCGCCTCGGTCGACGATCTTCCCCTTGCAGATGCTGCGCGCCGAGGACTTATCGCTCCCCTTCGCTGCCTGAGGGTCCCTCCGGCTGCTGCGATCAACTCGGTACCGATCGTCGGCGGCGACTTCGAGGAGCGCGCTCTCGCCGCAGCACTCGACCACTCGGCACTCAACCAGGCAGCAGCCAGTCTCTATCGCGAACGATTCGGGACGACGCCGGGCATCGTCTACGCCGCCGGTGTCGAGCACGCCTACAACCTTGCGCAGGAGTTTCGCGCGGCCGGCCTCAAGGCCGAGGCGGTCTCGGGCAAGACGCCGCCGGTCAAGCTCGCCGAGACGCTCGCTGCGTATGAGCGCGGCGAGATCAACGTCCTGATCAACGCGCAGCTCCTCGCGGAAGGCTGGAACTCACCGCGGGCGACCGTCTGCTTCCACCTCGCGCCGACTGCCTCCCGCCGCGTCTACCAGCAGCGCATCGGCCGGATCATGCGGATGCACTCGCGCAAGGAAGCCGGCGTCGTCGTCGACTTCGTGACGAAGGGATCGACGCACAACGATCGCGTGATCTCGCTGCACTCCCTGCTCGACGCCGACTTCTACCGCGAGGGTGCGCGCGTCACGCCCGCGCCGCGCCGACGCCAGCAGCGTCGAGCACGCCGTCTGCTGTCACCGGTTCCGTGGCTCGTGCCTGTCACCCCCGATGTGATCCGACGGCTTGCCGTGATCCAGCGCGAGTGGCAGCGGATCGACCCGAAGTTTCTCGACGACGAGGAGCAGCGTTTCTGGGCGACGATCGCCGGCAGGCAGATCCGCTTCGACCAGCGCACGGAGTTCGCGCGAAAGTTCACCGAAGGGCGAGCCGGCAAGGGTGCCCTCGAGACGTTCCTCGCTGTCTGCGCCGCCGAGAATCCCAACCGCCGCCTCCGTATGACCGCGCTCGCCGATCGCGTCGCAGCCCCCGTGGAGCGCGCCGACTTCGACGACCTCGTCACGCTCGTCAGCCAGGCGCTGCCCTGGGAAAAGGATCGCACCGCGGGCGTCCGGATCCTGCTGCGAGCGATCGGTGAGGGCAAGGCGACCGCGCCGGATCAGATACTCGGCCGCTGGACGTGGAAGCTGGCGCGGGCGACGCGCAAGGTGCAGGATCGCCGTGCGAGCGCCGAGTTCCCCGAGGCGAAGCGACTGCTCGGAGCCGTCGCGAACTCTCGCGGCCATCGTCACGAGGACAACGTCGCGAAGCTGGTTCAGGTCGCGCGAGCGCTGCCGCTGTCGGTCGGAGCCGCGCTGCTTGCGTCCGCTGATGCGTACACGCCGCGCGCAACCGCGCTCCTCGAGCAGGCCCGCGAGGATCTCGGCCCCATGACGGAGATCGCGAACGCTCTGGCGGAGAACCTTCCTGCACCCAAGGCTCCCGTCCGCAAGTCGCGCCGCCGGCGCAAGAAGCGCCGCCCAGCGGGAACGGTGGATGCCGCGACTGCAAACACGAACGGCGCTCCAGCAGACCCTGCAGCAAACGACGGATCGTCGGCCGAAACGAAGCCCGCAGCCAAGAGCACAGCTCCCGTCAGTGCGGTCGCAGCCGCTCCGACCGAAGTCGCGCAGGCCGAGCTCTAGCTCGCCGGCGGGTCGCCGCTCTCGCGGTCGCGGAGGAACTGCGACAGCTCGGCGGCAAGAGATTCACCCGTGGGGAGATCGTCCTCGTCGAGCAGATCGTCGATCGAGTCCGCTCGCCGCTCGAGCTCCTCGACGTACGCAGCAGTCTCGGGATCCGAGGCAACCGCTTCGGTGATCTGCTCCGCGTAGACCTCCTCTGCCTCCTCGAGCTCCGAGAGATCGAGCTCGATGCCGAGGAGCTCCCCGAGCCGATCACAGAGCGCCCGTGCTGCGCGCGGGCTTGGTGCGAGCGAGACGTAGTGCGGCACGGCCGACCAGAGGCTCACCGTGGGAATCTCCGCCTGCCTGAAAGCGTCGTGCAAGACGCCGACGATCCCCGTCGGCCCCTCGTACCGCGACGGCTGCAGCCCGAGCTCTTCGACGAGCGAGAGATCGCTTGCAACACCCGTCACCGGCGCGTCGCGCGTGTGCGGCACATCGGCGAGCAGGGCGCCGAGCGTAACGACGAGCTCGACCCCGAGATCGCGGGCGAAGCCGACGATGAGCTCGTTGAACGCGCGCCAGCGGTAGTTCGGCTCGACACCCATCAGGATCACGGCGTCGCGATCGGCTCCCGGGATCGAGGCTACATGGAAGACGTTCTCGGGCCAGTCGATCTGCCGTGTAAGCCCCTCGTCGAGCGTGACCGTCGGCCGCGTTGCCTGGAAGTCCACGAAGCCCTCCGGGTCGATCTCGGCGATGCGCCGGGCATTCCAGGACCGGACGAGCGTCCCTCCCGCAAGCGTCGCAGCCTGACCACCGTCGTTCCAGCCGCGGAAGGCTGCAATCAGAACGGGTCGGCGCAGAGCGGGTCGCTCGTCGATCCTGAGCTCGTTCTCCATCGAGCGAGTCTAGCGGCGGTCGGCCGCCACGAGGGGCGCGGGGGGCCGGTGCAGCGCCCACGCGACCCCGACCGTCAACACCCAGATCGTCGCAGCGAGCGAGACGTGGATTGCGACCAGCCACCAGGGCAGGGCGTTCCGGTACTGGATCTCCCCGACTGCCATCTGCACCAGCAGGACGACCAGCAGGAGCGCACCTCCCCACGCGATTCCCGGGAGCTCTTTGCGAAGCCGCCAGAGGAAGACCGCGACGACGAGGAGCACGATCCCGTAAAGAGCCGTCGCGCGCACGTGCACGTAGATCGTGTCGTGAATGGAGAGCCCGAGACGCGGAATGTCCTCGCCGCCCGAGTGGGGGCCCGAAGCCGTCGACACCGTGCCTGTGACGACGAGCACGGCGCAGGCCGCAACGCCGACCCAGGCAACCTTCCTGAGCCACGAGGGACCGGCCGCGGGAGCGTGGCCCCGATAGTGGCTCCAGGCCTCGATCACGACGACGACAGAACCGGCGACGACGAGAAGCGCGAGCAGGAAGTGCGACATCACGGCGACCGGATGCAGATCGAGCAGCACGGTAACCCCACCGAGGGGGATCTGGGCGATGGTGCCGAGCGCCGTGATCAGGGCCACAGTGCGCACCCACCGAGGCAGCCCATCGACGCGCCGCGCCGCGAGCCACATGATGATCGTGAAGACGATGCCGACGAGCGCGACCATGCGATTGCCGAACTCGATCGCGGCATGACCGCCCGTCTCGGGATACGGCTTGTCACCGCAGCGCGGCCAGTTGTCACAGCCGAGCCCGGAGGCAGTCAGGCGCACGACGGCGCCGCTCGTGACGACGACCCATAGCGTGAAGAGCGTGATGTTCGCAAGTTGGAGGAATCGTCGCGGCGAGACGGCGCGCCGCACGCGGGCGGTCGTCACGGTGTCGGCGGACTCGCTGTCGCTCATCGCAACTCGACTCCTGATCCCTCGACGACGCGGCCGACGCGATAGAGCTCGAGGCCAAGGTCGGAGAAGCGGGCTGCGAGAACGGCGCCCTTGTCGGCAGGAAGCGAGGCGAGCAGCCCGCCAGCGGTTTGGGGATCAAAGGCCAGTGCCTCGGCCGCCGCGGGAGCGGTGCTCTCGACGTGCGGGCCGGCGTAATCGCGGTTCCGGCGGTCTCCGCCGGTACGCGTGCCGTCGCTCGCTAGCTCGAACGCCCCCGGAAGCGCGGGGAGCGCCGCCGCCTCGAGCTCGATCCGAGCCTTGCTGCGCGACGCCATCTCGTGCGCGTGCCCAAGGAGCCCGAAGCCCGTCACATCGGTGACAGCATTGGGGTTGAAGGGCCGCAGCGCGTCGGCGGCTGCGCGATTGAGCGTGCGCATCGCGACGACGGCGGCGTCGAGCGCTCCCGCGGGTGCGCGGCCGTCGCGTTGCGACTGGAGCACGAGCCCCGTCCCGAGCGCCTTCGTCAGGAACAGAGCATCTCCCGGCTTCGCACCGCTCTTCGGCCAGATCCCGTTCGGATGCACGGTGCCCACGACCGCAAGACCGTACTTGGGCTCGTCGTCCCGGATCGTGTGCCCGCCGGCGAGGATTGCGCCCGCCGCCCGGACGACTTCGTCCGCTCCCGCAAGAATCTCACCGAGCACCTCTGTTGGGAGCTCCTCCGGGAACGCAGCAATCGAGAGCGCGAGCAGCGGCAGTCCACCCATGGCGAAGACGTCGTTGAGAGCGTTCGTCGCAGCGATAGCGCCGAAGTCCCGTGGATCGTCGACGACAGGCGGAAAGAAATCAACGGTGAAGACGATCGCGCGGTCGTCGTCCAGGCGGTAGACGGCGGCGTCGTCGGCCGGATCGAGCCCGACGAGGAGCTCGGCCGAATCGACCGGGACAAAGCCGGCGAGCAGCTTCTCGAGCCGGGCGGCCGGGTACTTCGCGGCGCACCCGCCGGCCTTCGCGAGCGAGGTCAGCGTCGGGGTCGCGGTCACGAATTCAGTGTACGCACCGGGTGTGCGGAGCCTCGCAACGTTCGACGGTAAACAGCATGGTTGCGAGACGCCGCACTACCGCAATCACCACGAAGTGAAGGAGCCGTTGACGACAAGGAGAACAGGGGGGCGGAGAGTCATACCCCTTCCCCTCTCCTCCCTGATCCACACGAAGGCCGCTACCCCCGTGGCGGCCTTCGTTCTGTCTGTGCAAGGATCGGGTAATGCCATCAGCGCTCATTATCGGCGGCTCGTCCGGGATCGGGCTCGCCATCGCCCGCATGCTCCGCGACGAGGGCTACGCGCTGACGCTCGCGGGACGGAAGCTCGATCGCCTTGAGGCTGCACGTGACGACCTCGATGCCGCCATCGTCGTCGCAGACGTGTCGTCGGAGGACGACTGTGCCCGGCTCGTCGATGAGCACGTTGCGGCGCACGGCGGCCTGGATGTGCTCGTCAACTCCGCCGGCGTCGGGATCGCGGGAACCCTGGCCGACACCTCGGCGAAGGCCTGGGATCTGCAGCAGGCCGTCAACCTGCGCGGCCCGCTCCTCGTCTCCCGGGCAGCACTCCCGCACCTTCGCATGACCAAGGGCTACGTGATCAATCTCGCCTCGATCGCGGGCACGCTCCCGACGCCGGGACTCGGAGCCTACGGAGCGTCGAAGGCGGCGTTGATCGCAATGACGCGCACCCTTGACCGCGAGGAGGCCGACACCGGCGTGCGAGCAACCGCGATCTGCCCCGGGTTCGTCGACACGCGGATGGCAGCCTGGACGGGCATCCCGGGCGAGGAGATGATCGCCCCGGAGGACTGCGCCGAGATCGTGCGTGCGTTGCTGCGTCTCTCGCCCTACGCGCGCATCCCGGTCGTCGTGATCGAGCGGGCCGGCGAACAGGTGTGAGATGCGAGGACGAGACTAGATCTCGCCGTCGCCGCCGAGCAGCTCCATCGGCCCGTCGGCCTGCGTGAGCCCAAGACGGCCGTAAAGCTCGAGCTTGTCCCGCGAGTCCTCGAGGTCGAGGAGCCGCATCGTCAGCTGGCCGATCCGGTCGACCGGGCCGAAGGCGCTCTCGACGTTCTCCATCGAGAGGCGCTCCGGGTGATAGGTCGCGTTCGGGCTCGTCGTGTCGAGCAGCGTGTAGTCGTCGCCGCGACGGAGGTCGATCGTCACCTCTCCCGTGACGGCAAGTCCGATCCAGTTCTGCAGGCTCTGGCGCAACATCAGCGACTGGGGATCGAACCAGCGCCCCTCGTACAGCAGCCGCCCGAGCCGGCGGCCCATCGTGCGGTAGTTGTCGATCGTCGCTTCGTTGTGGATTGCGTTCACGAGACGCTCGTAGGCGACGAAGAGCAATGCCAGCCCGGGCGCCTCGTAGATGCCGCGCGACTTTGCCTCGATGATGCGGTTCTCGATCTGATCGGACATCCCGAGGCCGTGCCGGCCACCGATCTCGTTCGCGGCGATCACGAGCTCGACTCGATTGCCGAACTCCTTACCGTTCAGCGCGACGGGCCAGCCCTCGTGGAAGCGCACCGTGACGGTCTCGGGCTCGATCGCGACGGACTGATCCCAGTGGGCGACGCCCATGATGGGCTCGACGAGCGACATCGAGCGATCGAGCAGCTCGAGCTCCTTCGCCTCGTGTGTCGCACCCCAGATGTTCGCGTCGGTGGAGTACGCCTTCTCGACCGACGAGCGGTAGGGAAGATCGCGCTCGAGCAGCCACTCGCTCATCTCCTTGCGCCCCCCGAGCTCGTCGACGAACTGCGCGTCGAGCCACGGCTTATAGATCCGCAGCGCGGGGTTCGTCAGCAGGCCATAACGGAAGAAGCGCTCGATGTCGTTGCCCTTGTAGGTCGACCCGTCGCCCCAGATGTCGACGCCGTGCTCGCGCATGGCGTGCACGAGCATCGTCCCCGTGACCGCGCGGCCGAGCGGCGTCGTG
This sequence comes from Gaiellaceae bacterium, assembly GCA_046596415.1. Lineage (GTDB taxonomy): Bacteria > Actinomycetota > Thermoleophilia > Gaiellales > Gaiellaceae > JBKJML01. The sequence goes on from JBKJML010000209.1 coordinate 11,976, forward strand.
TTGAAGTAGGTCTTGCCGCCGCTCGAGATGTGAAAGGCGCCGCACTGGAGCGCGACGAGCCCCTCGTTCACGAGCTGCTCGCGGCAGTCGACGAGCTCTGCCGCCTCGGCGCCGTAGTCGAACGCGCGCTCGCGGACACTGGCGATGTCCGGCTCGTCGTACTGGCCGAGGTCGGCGGTGAAGGCGAATGGGATCCCTCCCTTCTCGCGGATCCACGCGACTGCAACGGACGTGTCGAGGCCGCCGGAGAAGGCGATGCCGATCCGTTCGCCGACAGGGAGCGATTGCAGGACGCGGCTCATTGCGGGAGCGTAGCGGCGGCCCGATGCTCAGGTCCCAGCACTCCACCGCCTCCCAACCGACGCGCCGTCTCCAGGGGAACGCCACGGCCTCCGATCGGGCGACAGGATGAATCCTGTCGCCACGCGCCACCGACGCGCCCGCACCCACCGCCACGCCTCATTCGTTCCGCCGTCACGTGGCGGCGACGCACGTGAGGTCAGGAGCCTTCGCGCCGCACCCGGAGTGCGCTACGGCGCGACCTTCTGCAACGCCGCCTCGAGCTCGGCCGGGCTGAAGGCTCCTTCGAGTCGTGCGCGCACCACGCCCGTCTCGTCGACGACAAACGTGAACGGCTCGGTCGGTAGCTTCCACTCGTTCACCCACCGGTTCGTTCCCTTGGAGGGATCGTTGTCCTTGTAGATCTCGATGTGGATGAAGTCGACGCCCTTGCTCTGCCAGTCCTTGGCGACGGACTGTATGACCTGGACGACGGGGCCGCACGTCTTCGTCTGACAGAAGAGCGGCGTCGCGAATGAGACGACGAACGGCCTCTTGGCCGCCATCGAGGCCGCAACCGTCGTGCGCAGAAGATTGAGGTCGGGAGGCTCGGCCGTCGTCGCGGCACGAACAGACTTCACCGGAGCGTTCGGCTCGAGCGTCGGGTTGCGGGACGGAATCGCTCGGTCGCCGACCTCCGGCGCGGCCGCCTGCTTGCGGACGACGAGGTTGCCGAGCGCCTGGATCTCCTTGCCACCGGTCGGCTGAGCGAGGATCCAGTACTTCCCGGGCGTCGGGGTTGTTACGGTCGTGACGTAGATGTTCTGTGCGTCGGCCTTCGCCCCACCAGGGATGCCGATCGGCTCGAGCGTCGCGGTCGTCTCGGCGAAGGGCTTCTGCTTGAGCCCACGCGCGATCCACACCCGCGCCGTCGGCTCCTCTATCAGTTGCGACTGCTTGTCGACGATCAGGAACGAGACGCGGTTCTCGCCGGTCCCGTAATCGGACGTTCCGGGAACAACGGCGACGGAATCCCCCCCTTCACGCCAGAGCGCCTCCAGGGTTCCTGGAGGCGCTGCTGTCGTCGCTGTCGAATCACTGTCGCTGCTCTTGCCGGAGCTTCCGCAGCCGGCAAGCAGGACCGCACAACCGAAGGCGATGAGGGCTGCGGCCGGGCGATACACCACCCGAGCTTAGCCGCCGCCCCGCGTGAATTCCGTTGCGCTTGTGTGCCTAGTGGCCGTCCGACCAGGTGTTTTTCGGGGGGTGGAACCTGCCGAGCCATGCCGCGAGCAGTGCGAGGTTGGCCAACAGGAGGAGCATTCTGCCTCTGTGCATTGCCTTTCCTCCTTCCTCAGAACCGGATGTCCTGGAGCGCCTCGGCAGCACTCCGGTATCGACGCGCTGCCTCGCCGTCGTCTCCCCGACGACTCGCGAGGTCGCCGAGCGCGACCCATGCACCCGCCCTGTGCCCCACGGACGCCATCTGCTCGAACACGGCATCCGCAGCTTCGAAACTCTTCTCCGCCTCATCGAGGCGCCCCCGCTCGAGCAGTGCTCGCCCGAGAACGAGATACGACTGCCCGACCTCGTCCGGGAAATCCTCGCGCCCCTCAAGCAACTGGAGCGCCTTGCGCGCGTTCTCGTCGGCCGCGTCGTAGTCCTTAAGCTGGAGGTGGACGGTGGCAAGTCCGCCGAGCGCCTGTGCAGCATCTGGCCTCGACTCGGCCTCGACGGCCAGGGCGAACGAGGCCTCGAGGTGGTCGATTGCCTCCTTGGGCTTGCCGAGCAGCAGGTGCAGGCCCCCGAGATTGAGCATCAGGCGGCCGACGTTGCGCTCGTCTTCGAGCTCCTCGTAGAGCGCCTTCGCCTGCTCGGCGTAGGTCCGCGAGACGGCCCAATGCCCGGTCCGCTCGGCGACGAGCGATGCCTGAAAGTAGGTGTTCGCAACGACGCGGCGATCGTCCATTCCCTGGGCGAGCTCGAGAGCAGCCTCCACGTCCTCGCGCGCAGCGTCGAAATCGCGCTGACGGCGCCGGCAGCGCGAACGCCAACCGAGAATGTCGGCCCGGAGGAGGTCGCACGGGAGTCCCGACGCATCCGCGAGCACGAGAGCCTGGTCGAGGAGCGCCACGGCGATCGCAACACTCGCAAGCTTGTAGCGACAGACGCCGAGCCGGAAGAGGATGTCGGCGCGGTCGACGTCGGAGAACTGTGGCCCCTCGGCGAGCTCGCGGGCGACCTGCAGCAACTCGACCGACTCGCGGGCGTCTCCCTCCTGGGCGAGCGCCCAGGCCTCGCCGGAGAGCGCTCTGACCTCGAGCTCGGCCGAGCCCGTTGCTCCGATGTCTCGGCGCGCGGTGAGAAACAGCTCGACGGCATCGCCGTACCGGTGCGACGCAGTCAGAGCCTCGGCGCGGGCAAGCTGCGCCTCGATCCGGCGACGGACATCGGTGGAGACGCCGCCGCCGAGGAACGCGGCGTCGACGTCGAGGCGCGTCGCTAGCCAGGCGATCGCCTCGTCGGTGGGACGCGTCTTGCCACGCTCGATCTGGCTGATGTACTCCTTGGAGAATCGCTCGCCACCGACCTGCGTCTGGGTCAGACCCGCCGCGAGGCGGAGCGACCGGAGCCTGTCGCCGAGGCGCGATGTCGGGGCCGAGGGTGTCGTCGCTGACGTCGTCGCTGCCGTTGCGGTGGCAACAGGCGCGAGTTCTTCGTCCTGCGCGGAGCGATGAGGGGCGGCGTCCATCTGTGTGTCAGTCAATGCAATTCACCTCGGCCCTGCCTCCCCCCGAAGGGTGAGGCGTCGCTCCCGAACGCGGTAAATCTCCCATGATTGCGCGTCTCCGGTCAAGTGAAGGAGAGCATATCGTAAATCACTTGACCGAGCTACTTGACTTTTTGGGACAGGGCCTCTACAGTCTCGATTACCACGCACCGCAGTCCACGCCAGGCTACGGCGCAGGGGTAGACCGACAACCCGAACGGTGGCAGCAAGAAGAAGTCTCGTGCCTGGGCCGCAGAGTCACGAGCTTCAGCTGACACTCTCGGGGAAGGCCACCCCACAGAGAAACGGAAACGCCCCGGGAGCCGCAGCCAGGGGCGTTTCTGTTTCTGCGGCTCGAACCGTTGTCCGTAGGATCGCGCGATGGGCGAGGACTGCACAACAGGCGGCTTCGAGCGGGGTTTCTGGGCCCTCGCTCCCCTCTGGCTCGGGGTCATTCCCTTCGCACTCGCCTTTGCCGTGACGGCCCGAGCCTCGGGCCTCTCGCTGCTCGAGACCCAGGCACTCTCCATCTTCGTCTTCGCGGGCGCGGCCCAGTTCAGCGCCGTCGGCCTGATCGCGGCCGGGGCTGCGGGCCTCGAGATCGTGCTCACGACCCTCCTGCTCAACGTGCGTCACCTGCTCTACGGGCTCTCGCTCGGTCGCCTCTTCCACCTCACGCGACGCGAGCGCCCGGTGGTTGCGTTCTTCCTCACCGACGAGGCGTTCGGCGTCGCTGCGGCCGCGAAGGAGCGGTCGTTCGCCTTCCTGCTGGGGGTCGAGCTGAGCCTCTTCGTGATGTGGAACCTCGCCACGTTCTCGGGCTTTCTGCTCGGTGCAACGATCCCCGATCCGGCGAAGCTTG
>JBKJML010000249.1:0-3085 GCA_046596415.1 Gaiellaceae bacterium
TTCAGCTTCTTCGACGGGCCTGTGACGGCGAACAAGACCCTGGCCGTCCACACTGCGTGGGGGCGGACGCTCAAGGACGTCTTCCAGCGCTACAAGGCCCTCCAGGGCCACGACCAGCGGTATCAGAACGGCTTCGACTGCCAGGGGCTCTGGATCGAGGTCGGCGTCGAGCGCGAGCTCGGCCTCAACTCGAAACGGGAGATCGAGGAGTACGGGCTCGACCGGTTCGCGCGCAAGTGCCGCGACGTCGTCGTCAAGTCGTCGGAGGAGATCACCCGCGGCTCGAGGCGCCTGGGCCAGTGGATGGACTGGGGGACCGACTACTTCACCTTCAGCGACACGAACATCGAGTACATCTGGCGCTTCCTGAAGGTCGTCCACGGCCGCGGCTGGGTCTACCTCGGCCACCGCTCGACTGAGTGGTGCCCCCGCTGCGGCACGTCGATCTCGGCTCACGAGCTGGCAGGTAGCTACATCGACAAGGTCGACCCGTCCCTCTTCGTCCGCTTCCCACTGCTCGAGCGTGACGGCGAGGCGCTGATCGTCTGGACGACGACGCCGTGGACGCTGCCGGCGAACGTCGCCGCCGCGGTGAATCCCGAGGCCGAGTACGGCCGGCGCGAGAACGGCGACTGGGTCGCCGCTGCGCGCTACCCCGACGAGACGTTCGTCGAGCAGCGGCGCGGTGAAGAGCTCGTCGGCTGGCGATACGCCGGCCCGTTCGACTCGCTCGGGCCTGGCGGCGAGGTCGAGCACCGCGTGATCCCGTGGGACGAGGTGTCGCTCGAGGAGGGAACTGGTGTCGTGCACATCGCGCCGGGCTGCGGCTCGGAGGACTTCGAGCTCTCGAAGACGCACGGGCTGTCGGTGCTGATGCCGGTCGACGAGAGCGGGCGCTTCTACGACACCTACGGCTGGCTGCACGGGCTCTCGACCGTCGAGTCGACCGATCAGATCGTGGGCGACCTGCGCGACCGCGACCTGCTCGTCGAGCTCGGCACGATCGAGCATCGATATCCCGAGTGCTGGCGCTGCCACACACCGCTCATCTTCCGGATCTCCGACGACTGGTTCATCGGCGTCGACGAGATCAGGCAGCCGATGCTCGACGCCAACGAGACCGTCGAGTGGACGCCCACCTACATGGGCAAGCGCATGGAGGACTGGCTGCGCAACATGGGCGACTGGAACATCTCGCGACGCCGCTACTACGGCCTACCGCTGCCGTTCTACCCCTGCGCGTGCGGGCATCTGAACGTGATCGGCTCGCGGGCGGAGCTCGAGGAGCGCGCCCTCGGAGGGCTCGCGGAGCTCGAGGAGCTGCGCCGCCCCTGGATCGACGCGGTGCCGATCTCGTGCGAGGAGTGCGGCGCGGAGGTGCGGCGCGTGCCCGAGGTCGGCGACGTCTGGCTCGACGCCGGCATCGTTCCCTTCTCGACGCTCGGTTGGCAGAACGAGGAGTTCGTGCCGCAGGGGTACGCGACCGGCGCGGCCAAGGGGCTGACGACGGCCGATCTGCCCGACCACGCCTACTGGGAGCAGTGGTTTCCGGCCGATTGGGTCTCGGAGATGCGCGAGCAGATCCGGCTTTGGTTCTATTCGCAGCTTTTCATGTCGGTCGCGCTGACCGGGCGCGCGCCGTTCCGGCAGGTACTGGGCTACGAGAAGATGCTCGACGAGAACGGCCGCGAGATGCATGGCTCGTGGGGGAACATGATCGAGGCGGAGGACGCGTTCGGGCGCATGGGCGCCGACGTGATGCGCTGGCAGTACTGCGCTCAGCCGCCGAACCAGAACCTCCTCTTCGGCTTCGGGCCTGGGCATGAGATCAAGCGGAAGCTGCTGACGTTCTGGAACTCGGTCGGCTTCCTCGTCCGCTACGCGAACATCGAGAGCTGGCAGCCCACCTACGGCGATCTCGTCGCGGGGCCGTCGGGCGAGGAGCTGCGGCCGCTCGACCGCTGGCTGGTCGCGCGGACCGGAAAGCTTGTCGAGGAGGCGACCGAGGCGTACGACTCGTTCCTGACCGTGAACGTGATGCGGGCCTTCGAGTCGTTCGTCGACGATCTCTCGAACTGGTACATCCGCCGCTCCCGGCGACGGTTCTACGGTGACGACCCGGCCGCGTTCGCAACCCTCTGGTACGCGCTTGTGCAGTCGCTCCGCGTCGTGGCTCCCGTGATGCCGTTCCTGGCCGACCACCTGTGGCGGAACCTCGTCGCGGGGCCGTGCGCCGACGCGCCTCGCTCGATCCACCTGGCCGGCTGGCCCGAGGCGGCGGGCGCCGACGAGGCGCTGCTCGCGGAGGTGGCGGAGGTGCGTCGCGTCGTCGAGCTCGGCCGTCAGGCTCGTGCCGGTTCGGGGCTCAGCCTGCGCCAGCCGCTGCGGCGCCTCGTCGTCGAGGGCGCGACGCTCGCGGTGGCGCACGCCGACGAGATCTCGGAGGAGCTACGGGTGAAGGAGATCGAGTTCGGGGAGGTCGAGTCGGAGCTGCGGGTGAAGCCGCACCTGCCGGCGCTCGGCCCCCGCCTCGGTAAGGAGCTCGCTGCGGTGCGCTCGGCGCTCGCGGCGGGCGACTTCGAGACGCTTCCCGATGGTGGCTTCCGCGTTGCGGGTCATGAGCTCGCCGCCGACGAGGTGCTGGTCGAGCGGACGGGCCGCGAGGGCTGGGCTGTGGCCTCGGAGGAGGGGTTGACGGTCGCGGTCGAGACGACGCTCGACCCGGAGCTCGTGCGTGAGGGGCGCGTCTATGACCTGATCCACGCGGTGAACTCGCTGCGGAAGGAACAGGGGCTCGAGCTGACCGATCGGATCCGGCTCACGATTCCGCGGCGTGACGCCGACCTGCTTGACTTCTCGGAGCGCATCGCGGCCGAGGTACTTGCGGTCTCCGTCGAGGCGAACGGCGCCGAAGACGTCGCCGTCGTCAAGGCGTAGCCCTTTCAGTCCGCGCCCAGACGTCAACGAAAGAACCAGTGCCAGACACTGATCGTCCGCTTGACGGATGGCCGCGCCCGGCGCGGACCTGACCGTTTGTCAACCTGAGAACCAGGGACTGTCCCTGCTCGTCGGGTTGACAGCAGGC
>JBKJML010000214.1:0-13521 GCA_046596415.1 Gaiellaceae bacterium
AGGTCGGAGTCGGCGAGCGTGGCGAGATCGGGCAGGGGTTCCACGGGAGCCTTTCGCGTCGGCGGTTCGTTCGATCAGTAAAGCAGCAGCCAGGCGGAGGGGTCAACCTCAGCTTGAGGTTCTACGTGGTTCGTGCCGCAGCAGTGTCTCCCTGCATGATCTCGTCGACGAGCTCGTGGAGTTCTGTGGCGAGCTCGTCCGAGACCGCCTCCGTCGCGCCCTCCGCGTAGAGATGCAGAAGCGGCTCGTCCGGGTCCGGGAGCACCTGGGCCCACCCACGCTCGTCGGTCGCCTTCAGCCCGTCGAGCGTGTCGAGCTCCCGTCCCTGGAGCCGCTCGTTCAGAAGCCTCATCACGGTCCCCTTCTGCGCCCACGGGCAGGCGAGCTGGCGGTGGACAAGCGTCGAGTGCGGCAGTTCCGCCACGAGCTCGGAGAGCGGCGTGCGGATTGGAGCGAGCAGCTCCAAAAGCATCGCGAGATTCGCAACGGCGTCGTAGCCCGGCACGAACTGCGGGAAGACGTAGCCGCCGGCGCCCCCACCGGCGAAGACGACACCATCCTCGGCTGCGCCACGGGTGAGATCGGCGAGCGAGGCTGGAGTGCGGACGACGCGGAGGCTGGTTCCTTCGACCAGGCGGTCGACCTGTCCGGTGACCGTGACCGGGAACACGACATCGCCGGTGCGCCCGGCGGCGCCGATCAGCTTCAGGAGCAACAGGAGCGTGCGCTCGACCGGCACCTCCTGGCCGAGCTCGTCGACGAGGTAGATCCGTTCCGCCGCTCGGTCGAAGACGACGCCGAAGTCGGCCCCGATCGCAGTGACAAGCCGTTTGGCCTGACCGATCGATTGCGCGAGCTCCGTTCCGGTGGCCTGGCTGTCGTCGGCAAAGAAGCCGTGTGCCGACACCGCTTCGACGCCGAGCGGGCCGACGACGAGCGGTAACACGAACATCGCGGCCGAGTAGCCGTAGTCGACCACGATTCGGAAGCCGCGCTCGCGGATCGCAGCGACATCGACGGAATCGACCAGGTCATGGGCATAGCTCTCCCGCACGCGGGCCGGGTAGGTGGTGCCGCCGACGTCGGCGTGACCGACACGGCGCAACTCCTGCCGGGTGAAGTGCTTCTCGATCTCGTTCTGGAGCGACGGCCCGACCTGGATGCCTGGCGGCTCGAAGAAGCGGATCAGCACCACCTCGGGGTCGGCGTGGCTCGCACCGATGTGGATCCCGGCTGCGAACCCCTGCGTCTTCAGGACGTGGCGCGAGATGGCCGACGGCGACACGCGGAGGTCGGCCACCTCGATGCCGGCGGAGTTCAGCCCGGCGATCATCGCTCGTTTGATCATCCGGCACGCAGGCGGCGACTCGCGGCTGGCGACGACCCGGGCGCCTCGTTTGAGCGCTGTCCCGAGCGCCGCTGCCAGCCGGACGGCCACCTCGGGGGTGAGATCGACGTTGATCAGGCCGGCCACGCCGTCTTTGCCGAACAGGCGCGAGGAGGAGCGTGACTCCCAGATCAGGTTCTCGTGGACGATCGATCCGGACTCGACCTCCTTGTAAGGGTAGATCCGGACGCCGGGCAGGATCGTCGACTCCGAGCCGATCGTGACCTGATCGCCGATCGCAGCCCCTTCCTGGACGCGCACGTGGCCGCGGATGTCGCAGCTACGCCCCACGACGGCCCCTTCGATCTGTGTGCCGCGGCCGATGTGGGTGGAGGCGTCGACGACGCTGTGGGTCGTCCGGGCGCGCTCGCGCAGGGTGACGCTCGTCGAGAGCACCGAGTAGGGCCCGACCGACGCGTCCTTCGCGATCCGGCAGTAGTTGCCGATGAACGCCGGGCCTTCGATCTGCTCGATGTCGTCGATCTCGACCCCCTCGCCGAGCCAGACGTTGCCGCGGAGCCGGATGCCCGGCACGTTCAGCGCGACCTTCTCGTCGAGCGCGTCGAAATTTGCCTGCCGATACTGATCGAGGTTGCCGATGTCCTGCCAGTAGCCATCGAGCACGAAGCCGTAGAGCGGCCGCCCCATCTTGAGCAGGAGCGGGAACAGCTCCTTCGAGAAGTCGTACGGCCGGTCGGTGGGCACATGGTTCAGCACTTCGGGCTCGAGCACGTAGATGCCGGTGTTGATCGTGTCCGAGAAGACCTGGCCCCAGGATGGCTTCTCGAGGAAACGCTCGATCTTGCCGTCCTCGTCGGTGACGACGATCCCGAACTCGAGCGGGTTCGGCACTGCCTTGAGCCCGATCGTGACGGCGGCGCCCTTCTCCTTGTGGAAGGCGACGAGTGCCTGGAGGTCGACGTCGCAGAGTGCGTCACCCGAGATGACGAGCACCGTCTCGTCCAGCTTCGAGCTCGCCAGTCGCACGGAGCCGGCGGTGCCGAGCGGCTGTTCCTCGACCGAGTACTCGATGTTGAGGCCGAGCGGCTCGCCGGTGCCGAAATAGGTGCGGAGCGCCTGCGGCAGGAAGGCGAGCGTGACGACGACGTCGTCGAAGCCGTGCAGCTTGAGGAGCTCGAGGATGTGCTCGATGCAGGGCTTGCCGACGATCGGCACCATCGGCTTCGGCTGGTTCGAGGTGAGCGGCCGCAGCCGTGTCCCTTCACCGCCTGCCATGACGACCGCTCTCACGACGCGACCTTGCGCCGTGCGGCGAGCACGTACTGCGACGCCGCGAGCAGGGCGAGGGCGAGCCCGGTCCAGAAGACCCAGAGCGGCCAGTGGGTGTCGTGGCCACTGACGGTCAGGAACCCGACGGCGAGGTACATGATCCAGGTGGCGAGCTTGCCGAGCTTGCTGACCGGGACATCGATGCCGCGTGGCATGAGCAATCGATACCCGCCGACGAGGATCACGTCACGTAGGAGGATCGCGAGCGCGCCGGGCCAGGGCAGTTTGCCTTCGAGCCACAGCAGGATCACGGCGGAGTCGATCATCAGCCGATCGGCGAGCGGATCGGCGAGTCGGCCGAAACGGGATTCGACGTGCCAGCGGCGCGCGAGCCAGCCGTCGACCTGGTCGGTGACGCCGGCGACGAGGAAGATCCAGCCAGCGGCCCAGCTGGATCCGTCCCCTGCGTGCACGTAGAAGGCGATGAAGAACGGGATCAGAGCCAGCCGCAGCATCGTCAGGGCGTTCGGGATCGCAGCGAGCCGCAAGGAGACGGTCTGAGAGGACACATCGCAAGGATAGTGCTGCTAGCGTCGCCTGCCGTGACTGCGACGCTCACGTTGCCGGGATTCGTCAACGCACACACGCACACGTTCCAGCGCGCTCTGCGCGGCCGAGCGGGCGGCGGCGACTTCTGGGCCTGGCGCGAAGAGATGCTCGCGGAGGCGGAGCGGCAGGACGCCGGGCTCGTGCGGGAGTCCTATGAGCGTGGCTATCGCGAGATGCGAGCGGCGGGCTATACGGCGGTCGGCGAGTTCCACTACCTTGGGCTCGCCGAGGCGCGCGCGGCCGCCGCAGCGGCTCGCGCGGCGGGTGTGGAGCTCGTGCTTCTGCTCGCCGCGTACGCCCGCGGCGGGCTCGAGCGGATGCGGCAGACGAGCGTCTCCGAGTACCTGTCGCAGGTCGAGGAGCTCGCGGGCGACGGGATCCGCGTCGGTCTTGCCCCCCACTCCGTTCGCGCGTGCCCTGCCGACTGGCTCGAGGAGATCGGCCGTTACGCCGACCGGGAGCGCCTGCCGCTTCATGTCCACGCCGACGAGCAGCCCCGCGAGATCGAGGAGTGCCTCGCCGAGCACGGCTGCCGGCCGATCGAGTTGCTGGCGCGCACCGGCTGCTTGACGGCGCGGACGACCATCGTCCACGCGACCCACGCCGACGGTGCCGAGCTCGACCGGGTGGCTGCGAGCGGTGCCACGATCTGCACCTGCCCGACGACCGAGGCCGACCTCGCCGACGGCTTCCTCCCTGCAGCCCGGGCCGAGCACCGCTCGATCCCACTGTGCATCGGCTCGGACTCGAACGTGCGGATCGACCCGTTCGAGGAGCTGCGGGAGCTGGAGGGGATCGCACGCCGCCAGACCGGCCGCCGCGGGATCTTCGGTACCGAGCGGCTCCTCTGTTTCGGCGCCGACGAGGGGGCACGCGCGCTCGGGCTCGAGTCGTGGCCGGAGATCGAGATCGACCTCGGTCACCGCTCGCTCGAGGGCGTGGCGCCGGCCGACGTGCACGATGCTCTCATTGCCGGCTGCGGCGCCGACGTCGTTCTCTAGACGCGACCGGAGCCATTGATGTTCGTTCGGGCCAGGTCCTGGGCTTCAAGCCCTTCTGGGTGCCGTAACGGCCCTGCTGGTTGTGCCTGGTTCAGGCGCGCCCGCGCGCCGCGGCCGTGCCGGCGGTGAGGACGAAGAAGCCGGCGGCGACGAGGACGATTGTGCCGCCGGGTGGCAAGGCCGCGTAGTAGGAGATCGTGAGCCCGAGGAGCGACGAGGCGAGCCCGATCGCGGCCGAGAGCAGGAGCGTCGAGCGCAGGCTCCACGCGATCCTGGTCGCGGCGATCACCGGCAGCACCATCAGGGCGGCGATCAGCAGGATGCCGACGATCCGCATCGAGACCGACACGGTCACCGCGGCGAGCGCAGCGATCAGAACGTTCACGAGGGAGACGGGCGCACCCGAGACGCGCGCACCCTCCTCGTCGAGTACGACGGCGACGAGTGGACGGTAGAGCGCCGCGACGAGCGCGAGCGCGACGATCCCGAGCCCCGCGACGACGGCGAGATCGGTTCGCGTCACGGTCAGGATCGAGCCGAACAGGTACTGGAAGAGGTTCACGTTCAGGGCGCCGGCGCTCGAGATCAGCACGACACCGGCGGCGATGCCCGTGTAGAAGACGAGCGCGAGCGCCTGATCGCCCGCAGTGTCGCGACGCGAGCGGAGCCACTCGATTGCGAATGCTCCGGCGAGCGAGGCCAGGAGCGCCGTCAGGACCGGCGAGACACCGAGCACGTAACCGAGTGCGACCCCGGCGAAGGCGACATGGCCGATCCCGTCGCCGACGAGGCTGAGCCGTCGCTGGACGAGGAAGAAGCCCACTGTCGGCGCGAGCACGCCGACGATCGCGCCCGTCGCGAGCGCGAGCCGCATGAATTCGGAGTCAAGCATGGTGATGGGACGGGTCGTGCCACAGGCCGGGAAGCTCGTGTGGCGGCCCGTCGAAGGCGATCCCGCCCCGGACGAGCACGAGCCTCTCCACGAAGTGCTCGACCGCGCCGAACTCGTGCGAGACGTAGAGGACCGTCACTCCGAGCTCGCGGTGCAGCCGGTCGAGCAGGGCCGCCAGTTCCTCTTGGGCGCTCGCGTCGACGCCGGTCGTCGGTTCGTCGAGCACGAGTAGGCGGGGCTCGCCGGCGAGCGTCTTGGCGATGAAGGCGCGTTGCTGCATCCCGCCCGAAAGCGACCGCAGCGGCCGGTCGGCCACTTCCACGAGCCCGACTCGAGCAATCGCCTCGTCGACGAGCGCGTGGTCGCGGCGCCGCAGCGGGCCGACCAGCCCGGCGCGAGCGAGGCGACCGGCGCGAACGACCTCCCGCACCGTCGCCGGCGCATCGGTGCCGAGCACCGAGCGCTGCGCCAGGTAGCCCAGGTCGGCGCGGCGGCCGAAGTGGTCGGCCGGATCGCCGTAGAGGAGCACGCGGCCGGTGGACGGACGCTCGAGGCCGAGCACGAGCCGCACGAGCGTCGTCTTGCCGCCGCCATTCGGGCCTGCGATCGCCACGAACTCGCCCTCCTCGACACGAAGGTTCACGCTCTCGAGCACCGGCTCGTTCGAGCCGTAGCGGAAAGAGACGTGCTCGAGCTCGACCGCTAGTGGCATCCGAGGCCGTCCTTGAGCGCAGCGAGATTCGCACGCATGACGGTGAAGTAGTCCTCGCCGCGGCTGAGGTTGTCGGTAGTGAGCCCTTCCAGCGGATCGAGAACGGCGACGCGCGCGCCCGTTTCGCGCGCGACCGTGTCCGCGAGCGCCGCCGAGACGAGCCGCTCGGCGAAGACTGTCGTCGCCCCGGACCGTCGCACGCGGCCAACGAGTGTCTCGATCCGCTTCGCGTTAGGCTCAGCGTCGGGCGACAGCCCCGTCAGCGCGATCTGCTCGAGGCCGTAGCGGCGAGCTAGGTAACCGAATGCAGCGTGGCTCGTGACGAGCTCGCGCCGGTCGCAGCGCGCGAGTGCTGCACGGAAGTCGGTGTCGAGCGCCCTGGCCCGTGCCTGCAGCGACGCCGAGGGTCGGCCGAGTACCCGGCCGACCGCACCGGCGAGGCTTGCGTACCGGACCGGGTCGAGCCAGACATGAGGGTCGTCGTTGGCGGTGAGGCCGGGCAGCAGGTCGACGACTGTCCCAGCCGCTCCGGCCACGGCTTGCTGCACCGCCGGCTGGAAGCCCCCGCCGAGATAGAGCACCACGTCGGCCGAGCGCACCGCTTCGACGTCGCGCGGCGACAGCTCGACATCGTGCGGCTCCGCGCCCGGCGGCGTCAGGTTCCGCACCTCGACGGTCGCGCCGCCGATCTGCTCTGCCGCGTAGGCGAGCGGGTAGAAGGCGGCCACGACGCTCGTTCTCCGGTCCGTGCTCTGCGAGCCGCCACAGCCGGCTAACGCGAGGACAACCAGGGATATGAGAACGATTATCGCTTTCATGAGGCGACCCTACCACGCGATGATATTGAGAGCCGCTATCATCGAAGCGGATGTCATCGTCGTGGACGTACCGTGCGATCGAGGAGCTTCGCGCCGCCGGCTATCGCGACGGCAGCGCACGCTCGACGGTGATCGCCTACCTCGCCCGGCAGGACTGCTGCCTCTCGGCCCAGGAGATCTTCGACGGCGTGCGTGTCGAGCGCCCGGTGGGGATCGCGAGTATCTACCGGACGCTCGATCTCCTGGTCGAGCTGCGCCTCGTGCAGAAAGTCGATCTCGGCCGCGGCACCGCCCGGTACGAGCGTGCAGCCGGCCATGACCACCATCACCACGTCGTGTGTCGGGACTGCGGCAAGTTCGAGCCGTTCAGCGACGAGCGGCTCGAGACGGCGATGGACGCGTTGGCTGGAACCCTCGGCTATGAGCTCGAGGCCCACGACGTCGTACTCCGCGGCGCCTGCGCCGACTGTCGCTCAGCCTAGCGGCGCGAACGTGGGGCGCCGACGCGCGACGTCCAGTACCCGGTGCGCTCGAGATAGGCATTCTCCGCCGCCGCCCCGCGGAGCCCGTAGGCGCCGTCGTAGCTCTCGTACCCGGCGGCGAGCTTCGCCGGCTCGATCTGCGTCCCCTCGTGCCACTCGTTGAAGCTCGTGATCGTGACGATGTCGGCCCTGGCCCGCAATGCGGCACGCCACATCGCGTCGTACGTGGCGCCGGCACGCCGCGGCTTGACGCGCGTGTCCGGCGTCGCTCGGCGTGCGTCGTAACCGGGGCCGACCGACGGTGCGCAGAGGATCTTCAGCCGCCGCGCCTGCTCGCACAGGCGCGGGAACGACCTCCCGTCGTAGAGCAGCACGTCATAGGTGTAGAGCCCGGTGAAGCCGCCGGCCCAGGCTCTGGCGGCGTACGGCGTGTTGGCGAACGTGCGCACGCCGGCGAGGCCACGGTTGAGCGACGACCAGGCGATGTCCGAGAGCTCGGTGGACGCGTAAAGGTAGAAATCCGAGATCCCGAGCGGCCGGAGCTCGGCGATGTCGTCGCCGACGCTCGCCACGGTGCGGCCGGAGTACGGCTCGACGTGTACCCCGACGGCGAGCCCGTTGGCATGCGCGGCGGCGACGACCGCCGGGAGGCGCGCCGCCTCGACCGAGCCTCTGCCCCACCACGAGACGATCACCTCTCCCACCCCGGCCGCCGAGATCTGCGTCATCTGGGCCGCGAGCACGAGAGCGTCGGTCGACGAGTAGGCGCCGCGCGACGGGAAGAAGTTCGCGGCAACGTCACCGGGCGGCGTGCTCCCGTTCTGCTGCCAGTGCTGAAACGCACCGTCGCGCGCAAGCGTCCCGTACCACGGGTAGTAGAAGATCGCTGTCGGCGTCGTGCCCGCACCCCGTCCGCGCACGGCGCCGTCACCCACGCTGCCGCGCGCCTGCGCCGACGCAGGCACTGCAAGGCACGCCGCAGCGAGCAGGAGGACGAGGGCTGGTCTTCCCACCTCGGGCGACACTACGCCGTGCGGCGGCTGGAATCCATAGGCCGAACGGCCCAGCGCGAAGCGAGGGCCGCAGAACGCAAGAAGCCCCGTCTTCGGGGCTTCTGGCAGTCGGGGCGCCGAGATTCGAACTCGGGACCTCTAGTCCCCCAGACTAGCGCGCTAACCAGGCTGCGCCACGCCCCGCGACGGTGGCACGGTAGCAGGGAGACCGCGCGGGTCGAGCGTCAGCTGCCCGCCCCGGCGGCACCCACGCAGTCGGGGCAGTAGCCGTGGCTGACGAGGAGACCGTCGCGAGCGAGGAAGTCGACGAGCGGCTCCCAGCTCTCGTCGGGGCGGTGGATCTGATGACACGTCATGCAGAGCGGCAGCAGCTCCTGCAGCTTGCGCACACGCCAGTGGGAGCGGTCGAGCTCGTCCAGGGCCTCCTGCAGCTTGCGGGCGATCGCTTCGGCGGCAACGGCGCGCTCCGCCTCGCGCCGAGCCACATCCTGGAGGGCAAGCTCGCGTTCGGCCGACCGGGCGAGCTCGACCATCACCTCCCGCTCGATCGCCGTCCACTCGCGCGGCGCGTGATCGATCGCGCAGAACGAGCCCAGAACCTGGTCGTTCGGTAATCGAATCGGCACCCCGAGGTACGCGGCCACGCCGAGCGACTCGACGGTGGGGATCGACCGATGTGCGGGATCGACGGTCGTGTCGTTGATCACGAGTGGGCCGTCGTTCGCGATCGCGAGATGGCAGAAGGTCTTCCCGGTCAGCGACCGCGTCGTGCTGAGCGGCGCGCCGAATCCGACCTGGCTCACATAGACGTCCCGGTCCTCGTCGACGACCGACAGGAACGTCGCGGGCACGCCCAGCAATGCGTGCGCCAAGCGAGTCAGGCCGTCGAACACTGCCGGCGTTCGCTCGAGCACACCACTGCTGCGAACGGCGCTCAGTCGATCGGGGTCTTGAACGAGAGCTTCAGGTGAGTGCTCCATCACGCCACACGACGGTATTCCCGAACGACGAACCGCCAACCACGGCCTCCGTCCTATGCGGCCCCGAGCCGCTTGTAGAGCCTGTCGATCAACTCCGGCATCGACTCGAGCCGGTCGGTGATCGCACGAAGCCGATACTCGCGGAAATGCTCAGGCTCGACTCCGAGCGCTGTGGCCAAGCGTTCGACGACGTCCTTCGAGGGAACCGGCCGGTTGCCATGCACGAGATGGTTGAGGTAGCCGGCCGACAGCTCGGTCTTTGCAGCGAGCGCGCGATAGGTGAGGCCGGTCTCGTCCATCAGCCGCTCGATCGTCGGTCCGAACGGGTCCTCGCTGAATTTTCTCCGACGGGGCATCAGGTATGGGCTACCCATTTTGCGGCTTCCAAACTCGGGACTCGCGTCTCCTCCCCGCTGCGGCGGTCGCGCACGTCGACGGCGCCGTCGTCCAGTGTCTTCTTGCCGACCGTGACGCGGAGCGGTGCGCCGATCAGGTCGGCGTCGGCGAACTTCTCGCCCGGGCGCCGGTCACGGTCGTCGAGCAGCACCGAGAAGCCCTCGGCCTCGATCGCGGTCGCCACCGCCTCGGCGGCGGAGCGGATCTCCTCGTTGCCGGCGTCGAGCGACAGCACTTCGACCTCGTACGGGGCGATCGCCCGCGGCCAGACGATGCCCTGTTCGCCGGCGAGCTGCTCGACGGCCGTCGCCATCACCCGCCCGGGCCCGATCCCATAGCTTCCCATCAACATCGTCTTCTCGCTGCCATCCTCGTCGAGGAACGTGGCGCCGAGCGGCTCCGAGTAGCGAGTGCCGAGCTTGAAGATGTGGCCGACCTCGATCGCCGTCTCGAAGCGCAAGGCGCCGCCGCAGTGGGGGCATGTGTCGCCCTCCTTCGGCTGGCGGATGTCGGCGAAGCGCGGTTCGAAGTCACGCGGAGCCTCGACGCCGCGCAGGTGCCAACCGGTGCGGTTGCCGCCCGCGACGAACTGCCCGTCGCGGAGCGCGTCGTCGGCGACGATCTCGCCGCCGAAGCCGACCGGCCCGAGCGAGCCCGGGTCGGCGCCGAACGCCGCCCTGATCTGCTCCTCGGTGGCGGGCACGAAGTCGGAGCCGAGTGCAGTCGCGAGCTTCGCCTCCTCGAGCCGGTCGTCACCGCGGACGAGCGCGAGTACGAGCGTCCCGTCGGTCTTCACGACAGGCATCGCCTTCGACGTGGCGGCAGCGTCGATCGCGAGCAGCTCTGCGAGCGCCTCGATCGTCGTCGTGCCGGGCGTCTCGATCTCCTCCGTTGCGTCGAGCCGAGCGGGGAACGATGGCGCGCGCGGGATGCCGCGGGCGATCTCCTGGTCGGCGGCGTAGTCGCCGTTCACGCAGGTGACGAGGACGTTCTCGCCGGAGCCCGACGGCGCCAGGAAGTCGAACGACTCCGAGCCGCCCATCATCCCCGACTCGGCCTGAACACCGACCGCCTCGATCCCACAGCGCTCGAAGATCCTCTCGTAGGCGGCCCGATGCGCCTGGAAGTTGCGGTCGAGGCCCTCCACGTCGCGGTCGAACGAGTAAGAGTCCTTCATGATGAACTCGCGCACCCGCAGCAGGCCGCCGCGGGGCCGTGGCTCATCACGCTCCTTGATCGAGAAGTGGTAGAGGATCTGCGGCAACTGCCTGTAGCTCTGGATCTCCTTCGCGTGGAAGGTGAACGTCTCCTCGTGGGTGATCGGCAGCACGTAGTCGCGTCCGTTCCGGTCTTTCAGCCGGAAGAGCTCCGGGATGGAATCGCGACCGGTCTGCTCCCAGAGCTCGAACGGCGTCAGGACTGGGCAGAGCATCTCCTGGCCGCCGATCGCGTCGATCTCCTCGCGGACGATCTGGACGATCTTCTGGTGCACCTTCCAGCCGAGCGGCAGAAACGTCCAGACGCCGGTCGAGACCTGGCGGATGTAGCCGCCCCGTACGAGCAGTTGGTGGCTGATTGCCTCGGCGTCGGCCGGGGCATCCCGCAGGGTCGGCAGGAAGAGCTGCGATGCGCGCTGCATCCTGAGAGCCTAGTCCAGGGGAATCAGCGAGGCTTCGGCCATCGCAAGTGCGGCGGGCTTCGCCATCTTGAGCCGTTTCGGCCGCGGCATGCCGCCCTCGATCCAGCGGTCGATCTCATGGAAGAGCTCCTCGATCAGGAGCTCGGACGAGACCTTCTTCAAGACGCGACCGTGGGCGTAGACGAACCCGACGTCGCGCCCGCCGGCGATTCCGAAATCGGCATCGCCCGCCTCGCCCGGCCCGTTCACCGCGCAGCCCATCACCGCCACCTCGAACGCCTGCGGGTAGGCCTTCAGGCGCTCTTCGACGACGACGGCGAGCTTCTCGACGCCGACGTTGTCGCGGCCACACGACGGACACGAGATCATCACCGGCCCGCGCTCGCGCAGCCCGAGCGCCTTGAGGATCTCCCAGCAGGTCTCGACCTCACGCACCGGGTCGGCCGTGAGCGAGACGCGAATCGTGTCGCCGATCCCGTCCGCGAGCAGCGCCCCCATGCCGACGGCGCTCTTGATCGAGCCGGAGAACGGCGTCCCCGCCTCGGTGACCCCGAGATGGAGCGGGTACGGAACCTTGTCGGCGAGGGTGCGGTAGGCACGGATCATCGTCGGGACGTGCGATGACTTGACCGAGATCTTGAAGTCACGGTAGTCGAGCTTCTCGAGCAGCTCGACCTCCTCGATCGCGGCCGCGACGAGCGCCTCGGCCTGGTCGCCCTGGGCCAGCTCCTCGAGGTGCTTGGGGAGTGAGCCGGAGTTGGCGCCGATCCGCATCGGGATCCCCGCGCGCTTCGCGGCTTTCACGACAAGCTCGACCTTGTCCGGGCCGCCGATGTTGCCCGGATTGATCCGGACGGCCGCGACGCCTGCCTCGATCGCCTTCAGGGCGAGGCTCGCGTTGAAGTGGATGTCGGCGATCACCGGGATCGGCGAGAAACGAACGATCCGCTTCAGCGCCTCGGCGTCCTCGGTCTTCGGCACAGCGCAACGGACAACCTCGCAGCCGGCGGAGACGAGGGCGGCGATCTGCGCCGTGGTCGCCTCGACGTCGTGCGTCGGCGTCAGCGTCATCGACTGGACGACGACGGGAGCGCCGCCACCGAGCGCGACGCCACCGACTTTGATCTGCACCGCGGAGGCCACAGTGGAAGGGTAGCTCTAGCCGCCCAGGCGGCCGATGTCGTTCGAGAGGCCGATGAAGAAGAGCAGCAGGACAAGGGCGATCCCGATCACGGAGACTCGTTCGTACACCTCGCGCGCGACCGCACGGCCGCGGATCCCTTCGAGCAGCGAAAAGACGATGTGGCCGCCGTCGAGCGGGAGTAGCGGCAGCAGGTTCAGAAGCGCCAGTGAGAGGCTGACGAGCCCGATCACCCACAGATAGGTGGACGCGCCCTGTTTCGCGGCCTCCGACGAGCCCTGCACGATCCCGACGGGGCTCGAGATCTCCTTGCGGCCGGAGCCGGTCACGAGCCGGCCGAGCGAGGAACCGATCGCCTTCGTCACGATGCCCGTGATCTCGACCGAACGCCAGCCCGCGGCCGGCAGTGATCGGGCACCGCTCCCCTCCGCCCGGACGGGCTCGATCGCCACGAGCTTGCCGGCGCGACGCACCTGAAGCGAGAGCGGCCTCCCTTTCGAGTGCTGGATCCGGCCGAGGAGAGTCTCGGCGTCGACGTGACGGCCGTCGACGGCGACGATCCGGTCGCCGCCGCGCAAGCCTGCAGCCGCTGCGGGCGAGCCCGCGACGATCGAGTCGATCCGCGTCGTCGCAGCGTTGTCGCTCGAGCCGAGGCGGACGCCGATCCGGTAGGTGTCCTGCATCAGGAGCACGGTGAAGACGACGAGGGCGAGCACGACGTTCGCGGCGGGGCCGGCGAGAATGACTGCCACTCGGCGCCAGGTGGCGGCACGCCAGTAGGCGTCAGGCCCGAGCGCATCGTCGAGCTCGGTGAGGCCGCGATCGGCGGAGCGGCGCGCGGGCTCGGAAAGACTTGCAACGGCGAGTGCGGCGCGGAGCTCCTTCACCGCCTCGCGAGCGGTGTCGTGGGCCGCCGCCTCGAGGGCGCGACGGAGGCGTTCCACCAGCGCGACAAGCTCTGGTGCGTCGTCGACCGCGCGATCGAAGTACATCGAGGCGTCGGCCGCTGCGGGCCGGTGCATGCCCGGGATCTTGACGAAACCGCCGAGCGGCACGGCGCCGATCCCGTACTCGATTCCCTTGCGGGTCGTCTTCACGATCGCGGGCGGGAAGCCGATGTAGAACTTGCGCGGCCGCATGCCCGTCGCGACCGCAACGCTGAAGTGCCCGAGCTCGTGCACGAGGATCAGCACTCCCAGCCCGACGATCGCAACGAAAATG
>JBKJML010000152.1:0-5453 GCA_046596415.1 Gaiellaceae bacterium
TACGAGCCGACCGTCGCAGGGGAAACGCTCCGAGCCCTGCTCGAGCAGAAGCTCGACGCCAGAGAACCTGAAGCCGCCTGACGCGCCCTCGGACGTCCCCGACGTCCTCGCGCCCGGTCTGACGGCGCTCTTCTGCGGCATCAATCCCGGCCGTGTCTCGGCCGCAGCCCGCGCTCACTTCGCGAACCCGCGCAACGACTTCTGGCGCCTACTCTACGACGCCGGTTTCACGCCTCGGCTCTACGCCCCGTCGGAGCAGCTCGAGCTGCTCGCACTTCGGATCGGCGTTACGAACGCCGCCCTCCGCACGACGCCCGGCTCGGGTGACCTCCGCTCCGCCGACTTCGCCGGCTCGGCCGATCGCCTCGAGCGGATCGCCGCCGAGCTCCACCCGAGGGCGATCGCGTTCGTCGGCAAGGAGGCCTACCGCGGCACCTTCCGTGAGCGGCCCACACTCGGCTTGCAGGAGCGACGCCTCCACGACACGCTTTTGTTCGTGCTGCCGTCGACCTCGCCCGCGAACGCCGCCGTGCCATATGCGGAGCGGCTCCGCTGGTTTCGCGCGCTTCGCGAGTTGCTCGCGTGAGCGAGCTGCGGATGCGGCGTGCGGCGCGCGCGCTCGTCGTCGACCCGGACGAACGGGTGCTGCTTGTCCGCTTCGAGTTTCCGGACGCGACGGCACCGATCTGGGCGATGCCGGGCGGCGGTGTGGACGAGGGCGAGTCGCATGCCGAGGCGATCGCCCGCGAGCTCGCCGAGGAGGTGGGGCTGGCTGCGTTCGAGCCCGGGCCCTGGATCTGGCACCGGGAGCACGTCTTCCCCTTCTACGGCGGCGGCTGGGACGGGCAGATCGAGGAGACGATGTTCGTGCAGGTGCCGCGGTTCGAGCCCGCGCCGCGCTTCACGCCGGAGCAGCTTGCGGCGGAGTACGTCACCGCCGTCCGGTGGTGGACGCCGGCAGAGCTCGCCGCCAGCGACGAGCTGTTCGCGCCGCGCCGTCTCCCCGAGCTCGTCGTGGCGCTCCTCCGTGACGGCCCACCCGGCGAGCCCGTCGACGTCGGGGTCTAAGAACTAGCCGCGCCAGCGGTTCGTGATCGGTGTGCGCCGGTCGCGGCCGAACGCCTTCGACCGGAGCTTCACGCCGGGTGGTGCCTGGCGGCGCTTGTACTCGGCCCGGTCGACGAGCGCGAGCACCCGCTCGACGATCGCCGAGTCGAACCCCTCCGCGAGCAACTCCTCGCGGCTGCGGTCGAGCTCGACGTACGCCTCGAGCACACGGTCGAGCTCGAGGTAGGGCGGCAGTGAGTCCTCGTCGCGTTGGTCGGGTCGCAGTTCGGCCGAGGGCGCCCGCTCGATCGTCGAGGCGGGGATCCGCTCCGCGCCCGCGAGCTCGTTCACGTAGCGCGCGAGCCGCCAAACGTCCGTCTTGAAGACGTCCTTCAGGAGCGCGAAGCCGCCGACCATGTCCCCGTAGAGGGTCGAGTAGCCGACCGCGAGCTCCGATTTGTTCCCGGTCGAGACCACGAGCCAGCCGAACTTGTTCGAGAGCGCCATCAGCAGCACACCGCGGCTGCGGGCCTGAATGTTCTCCTCGGCGAGATCCGGCTCGCGTCCGGCGAACGCGCCGGCGAGCGCGGTCGCGAACTCCTCGGCGAGCGGCTCGATCGGTAGCTCGAGGAACGGGCAGCCGAGGCTCTCGGCGAGGAGCCGCGCATCGGAGCGCGTCTCCTCCGACGAGTAGCGCGACGGCATCGAGACGCAGTGCACCCGCTCCGGGCCGAGCGCGTCGACCGCGAGCGCGGCGGTGAGCGCCGAGTCGATGCCGCCGGAGACGCCGAGCACGACGTCACCGAAGCCGTTCTTGCCGACGTAGTCGCGCAAGCCCAGCACGAGCGCGCGGCGCATCTGCTCGAGCTCGGGTGCGAACGGCGTCACGTCACCGCCGAGCAGGTCGCCGGGCACCGCAAGGGCGCCGAGTTCGACGATCGGCACCGTGACGTCGGCTTCCCGCTCGCGGGCCAGGGCGCGGTGGCGAACGTCACGCAGCCGCCGGCCGATCGCCGCTCCCGGGTCGATGTCGACGACGAGCAGCGCCTCCTCGAAGCCCGGGGCGCGCGCGAGCACCTCGCCCTCGTCGTCCAGCACGACGGAGTGGCCGTCGAAGACGAGCTCGTCCTGGCCGCCGACCGCATTGACGAAGGCGAGGAACGACGAGTTGTCGCGGGCCCGCGACACGAGCATCTCCTCGCGATCCTCCGCCTTGCCGACGTGGTACGGCGAGGCGGAGAGGTTGAGCAGGAGCTGCGCGCCGGCAAGCGCGAGGTCGGTTGCGGGCGGCCCCGACTGCCAGATGTCCTCGCAGATCGTCGGCCCGGCGAGCGCGTCGCCGAGCCTGAGCAGCACGAGCTCGCGGCCGGGAGCGAAATAGCGGTTCTCGTCGAAGACGCCGTAGTTCGGCAGATAGCGCTTGCGGTAGAGCGCCTTGATCTCGCCGTCGGCGCACACCGCGCAGGCGTTGAAGAGGTCGCGGTCGAAGACCGGCGCGCCGACGAGCGCTGCGATGTTGGTGCAGGCGGCCGCGATCTGCGCCAGCGAGGCCTCGGCGGCGCGGACGAACGCGGGCCGCAGCAACAGGTCTTCGGGCGGGTAGCCCGTCACGGCGAGCTCGGGAAAGAGGACGAGGTCGGCGCCATGGTCGCGGGCCTCGTCGATCCGTGCGAGGATCCGTTCCCGGTTGCCGTCGAGGTCACCGACGACGGTGTTGATCTGGGCGAGCGCGAGCCGCATCTTCCACCTAGTTTCCGACTGTTGGTCGCAAACCACTCTACATGACCCGCCGTATGCTGATCACCGTGCTTTTGCCCGTCGTCGGGTTGCTCGTGCTGCTCGGCGCAATCGCAGTCGCAGCGCGTCAGCAGACGACTGTTTCCTACCACGGGCAGACCTACGAGGCCGCCGGCGCTCTCCAACCGTCTGAGGTCTCAGCGCTCGGGCTCGAGCCAACCGAAGCGCGGCTCGGCCAGCGCCAGGTGTGGCTCGCGCCCTCCGCAGCGGCCCAGCCGAGGACGCTCTATCTGCAACTCGCTGACGGCCGCTTCCAGGTCTACGAGCGGCCATGACCGAGACCGTCTCGATCCCACGCCGCTTCCGCGGCCCGCTCACCTCCGGGAACGGCGGCTATGCCTGCGGTCTGCTTGCGGGCTTCGTCGGCGGCGAGGCGGAGGTGACGCTTCGTCTGCCGCCGCCGCTCGACCGGCCGCTCCGGATCGAGCGCGACGCCGAGCGCGCGCTGCTGTTCGACCACGAGACGCTCGTCGCGGAGGCGGTGCCGGCCACGGTCGAGATCGTGGCGCCCGCGATCGTCACCTGGGAGGAGGCCGTTCTGGCCCGCGAGCGGTATACCGGCTTCGTTGACCATCCCTACCCCGAATGCTTCACCTGCGGGCCTGCGCGTGAGCAGGGAGACGGGCTCTGCATCTATCCGGGCGAGGTGCGGCCCGGTCTCGTCGCCGCGCCCTGGGCGGCGCACGATGTCTCCGTGGCGGTCGTCTGGGCGGCAATCGACTGCCCGGGCGCGTTCGGCGGGGGCTTTGTCGGCCGCGGCGAATCTCTGCTCGGGCGGATGGCCGCGCGGATCGACCGGCTGCCGCGAGCGGGCGAGCGGTGCGTGGCGCTCGGCTTCGGCCTCGGCGAGGACGGGCGCAAGTTCTACGCCGGCACGGCGCTTCTCGGCGAGGCCGGGGAGACGCTCGCCGTTGCTCGACAGACCTGGATCTTGCTGAAGGGCTAGCGCTGGAGTCGCAGCGCGTTCAGATCGCTCTCGACGATCTCGGCGGCGCGGCTGATCAGATCCTCGATGTCGTCGTGCTCGGCGTGGATGTAGCGCCCGGAGAGGCGGTCGGCGCGGCCCGAGGCGAGCGCGACGACGAGCCGGGGGGCGAGCTCGGGCGGTGTCCACGGGGCGTCGTCGGGGAAGTGCCCGCTCGTCATCTCCGTCCGGACGAGGCCAGGGCTGATCGTGAAGACGGGGATGCGGCCGGCGAGCTGGTTCGCGAGCGTCTCGCCGAAGCGCCCGACGGCGGCCTTGGAGGCGGAGTAGGCGGTGGCCGCCGAGCCCGGCAGGTAGGAGGCGCCGCTGCCGGTGATCACGATCCGGCCCTCACCTCGCTCGAGCATGCCCGGGAGGACGGCGCGGCAGCAGAGATAGACGCCGAGCACGTTCACCTCGAACGTGCGCCACCAGTCGGCAGGCTCCAGCTCCCAGGCGGCTTCCTCGAAGGCAGCGACGCCTGCGTTTGCGACCAGGAGCGTGATCGGCCCGAGCTCGGCCTCGACCCGCTCGACGAGCGCGCGCACGTCCTCCTCGCGCGCCACGTCGGCCGTGACTCCGAGCCCGCCGATCTCCTCCGCGACGGCCGCGACCTGCTCCTCGCTGCGTGCCGAGACGGCGACGCGCCAGCCATCGGCGGTCAGGGAGCGGGCGACGTCGGCGCCGATTCCACGGCCGCCGCCGGTGACGAGCGCGACTCTAGACGGCATCGGCGATCTCCTTCAGCGACTCGGGATTTTCAAGTGTAGAGAGGTCGCCAGGGTCGGTGCCGAGCGCCATCGCCCGGACGGCGCGACGCACGATCTTGGCGCTTCGCGTCTTCGGCAGGCCGCCGACGAAGAGGATCCGGTCCGGCTTGAACGCCTTGCCGAGCTCGTCGGTGACCGCCGCCGCGATCTCCTCGGCGGTCGCCTCCCGTCCCGGCGCGAGCACACAGAAGACCCAGGCCGTCTCGCCCTTCACCGCGTGCGGGACGCCGATCGCGGCCGCCTCGACCACGGCCGGGTGGTTGAGTGCCGCCGACTCGATCTCGGCCGGGCCGATTCGCTTGCCCGCGATGTTCAGCGTGTCGTCGGAGCGGCCGTGCAGGAACCAGTAGCCGTCGTCGTCGATCGAGGCCCAGTCGCCGTGCGTCCAGACGCCCGGGAAGCGGCGCCAGTAGGTGTCGAGGTAGCGCTCGTCGTCGCCCCAGAGGCCGCGGGTCATGCCGGGCCAGGAGCGCGTGCAGACGAGCTCGCCGACCTCGCCGCGCAGCGGTGTCCCCTCGGGGCCGTAGACGTCCATCGCCTGCCCGAGCGCCGGGAAGCCGAGCGAGACGGGCTTGGCGGGCTTCATCGGCGTCACCGAGAGGAAGCAGGCGCCGACCTCCGTGCCACCGGAGCAGTTGACGATCGGGATCCGCCCGCCGCCGGCCACGTGCTCGTTCAGCCACGCGTAGGGACCGGCGTTCCAGGGCTCGCCGGTGGTCGCGATCGCCTTCAGCGAGGAGAGATCGGTCGTCGGCTCGCCCTTCGGGATCAGCGAGCGGACGAGCGTGGGCGAGAGCCCGAGCATTGTCACGCGCTCCTCCTCGACGAGCCGCCAAAGGCGATCGTCCGGCCAGTCGGGCGCGCCCTCCATGAAG
>JBKJML010000190.1:0-4431 GCA_046596415.1 Gaiellaceae bacterium
TTCCATGGCGGCCACACAAGAAGCGCTTTACTCGGAGCTCGACCTCGAGCTCTCCTGGTCCGAGAGCGCCCTCCCGGAGCGCGTACGGACGAAGCACGTCCACCGGCTCCACCCGTACCTCGGCAAGTTCATCCCGCAGCTCGTCGAGACGTTGCTTCAGCGCTACATCCGGCCCGGCGGGCGGGTGCTCGATCCGTTCGCCGGCTCCGGGACGACGCTCGTGCAGGCGCTCGAGAGCGGCTATGACGCGACCGGCTGCGACGTCGCGGCCTTCAACGTCCTGCTCGGCGACGTCAAGACGCGGTCGTACAACCTGTTCGTGCTCGAGCAGGAGCTGCGGGACGCGCTCGACCGACACGACGGTGAGCAGGTTGTGGGGCAGCCATCCGCCTACGTGCGTAACTGGTATGCGCCGGCTGCGGCGCGCCAGCTGCTGGCGTTCCATTCGCTCGTCGACGGCTACGACCACGCCGACGTCCTGAAGGTCGTGCTCTCGCGCGCCGCGCGCTCGGCCCGCCGCACCGCCCACTTCGACCTCGAGTTCCCGCGCACGCCGCAGCTCGAAGCGTACTGGTGCTTCAAGCACAAGCGGGAATGCCGCCCGGTCGAGGACGCCGACCGCTTCCTGCGCCGCTACCTGCTCGACACGCTGGCGCGGATCAAGGAGTTCGCGCGCGTACGCGACGGTGCCCATTCGGCGACGCTCCTGCACGGGGATGCGCGCGAGCTCGAGCTCGGCGGCCCCTACGACGGCGTCGTGACCTCGCCGCCCTATCCGGGCCTGATCGACTACCACGAGCAGCATCGCTATGCCTACGAGTTGCTCGGCCTCGACGACCGCCGCGACCGCGAGGTCGGCGCAGCGGCGCTCGGCACGAGCAAGCAGGCGATCGTCGACTACTGCGACGGAATCGTCGGCGTGCTCGAGAACGTGCGCGGCTCCCTGCGGCCGGGCGTGCCGGTCTGCATCGTCGTCAACGACCGTCGCAACCTTTACCCGGAGATCCTGGAGCGCGCACGCCTGCGGCTCGACGAGCGCCTGGAGCGGCACGTCAACCGGCGCACCGGTCGTCGTGCGGGCGAGTACTTCGAGTCGATCCTGGTGGCGAGAGCCGACACGAAGACGTAGGAGTTCCGTGCGTCCGGGGCGCCTAGCGTCCTTCGCGTGCTCGCGCGCGCCGTGACCCATGCTCTCGTCGGCCTCGAGCCGCGGCGGGTCGAAGTCGAAGTGCATCTCCAGGGCGGACTGCCGGCGTTCGCGATTGTCGGCCTCGCCGATCGCGCGTGCCAGGAGGCAAAGCACCGGCTGCGAAGCGGGATCGCCTCGGCCCTGCTCGAGTGGCCCGACGGGCGCATCATCATCAACCTCGCGCCCGCCGCGCTTCGGAAGGAGGGGTCGGGGTTCGACTTCTCGATGGCGCTCGCGGTGCTTGCCGCCTCTCGGCAGGTGCCCGCCGACGCTCTGGCGGCGCACGCCGCGGTGGGTGAGATCGCGCTCGACGGGAGGATCCGGCCCGTTGGCGGCGTTCTCGCTGTGGCGGAAGGGGCGTTGCGCTCGGGGCTCTCGCGCGTCCTCTGTGCAGTCGCATCGGCGCCGGAGGCCGCGCTGGCGGGTGTCGAGGCAATCCCGTGTGAGCATCTCGGGCAGGCGGTCGCATACCTTCGTGGCGAGGTGCCGGCCCCGGTCTTCGATCCGCCTGTGCCACAGCCGGAGGTACCGCTGCCCGATCTCGCCGACGTGCGCGGCCAGGAGCGCGCCCGCCGCGCGCTCGAGCTCGCTGCTGCCGGCCGGCACAACATCCTGCTCGCCGGCCCACCCGGGACAGGAAAGACGATGCTCGCCCGACGGCTGCCGGGAATCCTGCCGCCGCTCGCGCAGGACGAGGCGCTCGAGGTGACCCGCATCCACTCGGTGGCCGGCATCCTCCAGCCGGGGCGGCCGCTCGTGACCCGGCCGCCGTTCCGGGCGCCGCACCACACGGCTTCCGCCGCAGCGATCGTCGGCGGCGGCCCCGGGCCGCGCCCCGGCGAAGCCAGCCTGGCCCATCGCGGCGTGCTGCTCCTCGACGAGCTGCCCGAGTTCCAGCGGCCGGTGCTCGAGGCGCTCCGCCAGCCGCTCGAGGACGGGACCGTCGCGGTGGCCCGTGCGCAGGGGCAGGCGATCTTCCCGGCGCGCTTCGCCCTCGTCGGGACGATGAACCTCTGCCCCTGTGGTGGTCGCGGCGACCCGGCGGCCGGGTGTTCGTGCTCGACTCAGCGGCTCGCCGCGTTCCGCGACAAGCTCTCGCGCGCGCTCCTCGACCGCTTCGACCTCGTCGTGATGATGCCTCGCTCACGGGCGGAGGAGCTCTCGGCGCCACCGGGCGAGCCGTCGAGCGACGTCCAGCAGCGCGTCATCGGCGGGCGCGACCGGCTTCGAGTGCGGCCGCTGGCGCGCTCTGGGGAGGCGTCGGCGCTGCTCGATCGTGCGGTCGAGCGGTTACCGCTCTCCGGCCGTGGGCGCGCCCGGGTCGCCCGCGTGGCACGAACGATCGCCGCACTCGCCGACGCGCCCGAAGTGGGAGCCGAGCATCTTGCCGAGGCGCTTTCCTACCGCTCGCCCGCGGAGCTCACGGAGCGATGAGCGAGCTGGCGCTCGCCCTCTTTGCAGCCGCGACCGACTCGCATCTGGTCGAGGCACCGCGCGCCGCCCGCTACGCAGCCTTCTGTGACGGGCTCGACGAGCGCGTCGAGCGTGAGCGGCTCGCTGCGGCAGGCTTCCGTTTTCTCGCGCGCTCCGACCCAGGCTTTCCGGCAATCCTGCGGGCGATCCACGATCCGCCGCCGGGTCTCTTCCTGCGCGGAACCGCAGCGGAGGAACTGCTCGCCCGGCCCGCCGTCGCGGTTGTCGGTGCCCGCGTCTGCTCACCGTACGGCCGCCAGGTGGCGCGGCTGCTCGGCCGCGACCTCGCCGCCGCAGGGCTCGTCGTCGTCAGCGGGCTCGCACGCGGCGTCGACGGCGAGGCGCATCGGGGTGCGCTCGACGCGGGTGGAGCCACCGTCGCCGTGCTCGGTTGCGGGATCGACCGCGATTACCCGGCTGCCCATCGCCGGCTCGCGGCGGAGATCGCTGCCACCGGCCTCCTCGTCTCCGAGTACGCGCCCGGCGTGGCGCCGGCACCGTGGCGCTTCCCGGCACGAAACCGCATCGTTGCCGGGCTCTGTGCCGGGACGATCGTCGTCGAGGCCCGGGAGCGAAGCGGCGCGCTGATCACGGCAGATCTCGCACTGGAGGAAGGGAGGGAGGTGTTTGCGGTGCCGGGCGAGATCACCTCGGCGCTCTCAGCGGGCGCGAACGCGCTGCTACGGCTCGGGGCGACGCCGCTGACCGCTGCCGCCGATGTGCTGGAGTCGTTCGGGCTCGCGCCCGCCGACGTGACGCCGCCGGATCTCTCACCGGCGGCGGCGGCGCTGCTCGGGCGGATTCGTGACTCCGCCATCGGGCCGGACGAGCTTGTTCGCTCGCTCGGGCTCGGGGCGGGCCAGGTGGCCGTCGCGCTCACCGAGCTCGAGCTTGCCGGGCTCGTGACGCTCGAGGAGGGGCTCGCCCGGCCCGCGAGCATCTAGCATCGCCGCGTGGCGTCGTATTGGCTCTCGGAGGACTCGACGGCGGTCGAACGCCGCCCGCTCGGGCGCCCGCCCGACCTGGAGATCGTCGGCGGCGGTGTCACCGGCGTCTCGTGCGCGCTCGCAGCGGCACGCGCCGGCCTGGCGGTGCGGCTGCACGACGCCCGCGGGATCGCCGAGGGCGCGAGCGGCCGCAACGGCGGCTTCGCCCTGCGCGGCGGCGCGATCGCCTACGACCAGGGTCGGGAGTACATGGGCGCCGACGCGCTTGACTACTGGCGCCTCACCGAGGGTGCGCTCGACCGGATGGTCGAGCTCGTCCCGGACGCGTTCCGCCGCGACGGCAGCCTGCGCCTCGCGCTCGACGTCGAGGAACGCGAAGAGATCCGCGCCGAGTACGAAGCGCTGCGAGCCGACGGGCTCGACGCAGAGTGGTGCGAGGAGCTCGAGAGCCCACTTGCAGGGCGCTTCACCGCTGCGATCCTGCACCCCGGCGACGCAGCGCTCCAGCCCGCCCGCTTCGTGCGCTCGCTCGCCCGGCTCGCGGTCGAAGCCGGTGTCGAAGTCGTCGAGCACCACCGCATCGGCTCGATCGACGAGCTCGAGGCGGAGCGGATCGTCGTCGCCACCGACGGCTATCCGAGCGGCCTGCTCGCCGAGTTGGAAGGAGCGATCATCCCGACTCGTGGGCAGATGATCGCGACCGAGCCGATCGAGGAGCGGCTGTTCGAGCTCCCGCACTACGGCCGCCACGGCTTCGATTACTGGCACCAGACCCCGGACGGGCGGATCCTCGCCGGCGGCTTCCGCGACTCCGCGCTCGAT
>JBKJML010000132.1:0-6114 GCA_046596415.1 Gaiellaceae bacterium
GCCGGCCGCGACGAGCTCCGCCATCGCCCCGACGGTCTCCTCGATCGGGACGTTCGGGTCGACGCGGTGCTGGTAGTAGAGGTCGATCACCTCGACGCCGAGGCGCTCGAGCGAGGCGTCGCAGGCGCTGCGAACGTACTCCGCGTCTCCACGCACGCCCAGTCGCTCGCCGGCCGCGCCGCGAACGATGCCGAACTTCGTCGCGAGTTGGACGTCGTCGCGGCGGACGCCGATCGCCTGGCCGACGAGCCGTTCGTTCGTGAACGGGCCGTACATGTCCGAGGTGTCGAGAAACGTCACGCCGAGCTCGAGCGCGCGGTCGATCGTGCGCAACGCCTCGCCCTCGTCCGCCGCTCCGTAGAACTCCGACATGCCCATGCAACCGAGGCCCTGGGCGCTCACACGTAGGCCCCCGGTGCCAAGTTCTCTCATCTCCATGGCTAGAACCACCCCCGTTTCTTGAACAGTGTCAGGAGCCCGATCACGGTCAGGATCTCGATCCCGATTCCGAGCCCGAAGAAGAGACCCGGGCTCGCGATGTGCTGAACCATCCAGCCGAAGTTCTGGCCGAAGAAGCCGGTGATGAACGTCAGCGGCAGAAAGATCGTCGCCACGACCGCCAGCTGCTTCATGACCGCGTTCAGTCGATTCGAAACCGTCGAGAGATAGACGTCCATCGAGCTCGTCAACAGGTCCCGATAGGTGTCGATCAGGTCGGAGATGCGGATCAGGTGGTCGTAGATGTCCCTGAAGTACCGCTCGTCCGCATCGGTCATCCCGGGTAATTGCGCCACGCCTCCCATCAGCGCCCCGAACATGTCGCGCTGCGGCGTGATCGCCTTCCGCATCCCGACGAGCAGGCGCTTCATCCGAAAGATCTCCTGCAACTGCTCGTCGCCGGCGTTGAGAAACGTCTGGTTCTCCAACTCGTCGATCCGGTCGTCGAAGTCCGCGAGGATCGGGAAGAAGCTGTCGACGAGCCCGTCGATGATCCGGTAGAGAAGTTGCGCTGGGTCGTCGAGCGGCCGATGCCGCTTTTCGTAACGTATGCGCACATCTGCGAACGCGGGACAGTCGTCGCGATGCACGGTGACGAGGAACTGCTCGGAGTAGAAGCAGTGCACCTCGGCTAGACGGTCGTCGTCCGGCGCTGCCCCGTAGAGGACGAGAAAGACGAAATCGTCGTATTCGTCGATCTTGGCGCGCTGACCGAACTTCTCCGAATCCTCGACGGCCAGCGGGTGGAACTTGAAAACGTCGCGCAGGATCGCATAGTCGTCTCCATCGGGCTGGTCGAGGTCGAGCCAGAAGAAACTGCCGCCCGCCAGGAGCGCCTCCACCGAAGCCCGGTCGAAAGGCAGCTTCTCGGCGCCGCCGCCGTGGATCACGCGACAGGAGTTCGGGCCGGTACGGTCGCCGGGCTCGACGGTAAGGACGTCGGACACGGGTAGAGGCTAACCGCTCGCTCCTGCTCGGAGTCAGATCAGACACAATCGCTTGATGGACGACACGGAGCGGAGCGCTAAGACCGAAGCGGTGCGCGAGGCGCGGTGGGACGCCGCCCCGGCCGTGGTCGCCGTCATCGCGCTCCAGCTCACGTTGGCCCTCGTGAGCCGTGAGCGGGGCTGGGAGTTGTGGCGGCTTCCCTGGTGGGTGTGGACGATCGCTGTCGTCCCCGAGACCGTCCTCCTGCTGGCGCTCGCGTGGGAGCGCGCAAGTCAGACCCTGCAGCGCCTCGGCCATCACCGAAATGTGGCGATCGCGCTCCTCGCTGTGATCAGCGTCGACAACACGTTCGCGCTGGGTGCGCTGCTCGCTTCGTTGATCAGCGGCGAGGAGACGAGCGGCGGCCAGCTCCTGCTGAAGGGAACGACGATCTGGGGAACCAACGTGATCGCATTCGGCCTCTGGTTCTGGGCGTTCGACCGCGGCGGCCCGGTTCGACGCTCCGAGCGATCCCCCGCGCCGCCCGACTTCCAGTTCCCGCAGCTGGAGAACCCCGCGCTCGCGGAGCCGGGGTGGCGACCGAAGCTCGTCGATTACATCTACGTCTCGTTCACGAACTCGATCGCGTTCAGCCCGACCGACGCCATGCCGCTGACGCGGCGGGCGAAGCTCCTGA
The DNA here is from genome assembly GCA_046596415.1 of Gaiellaceae bacterium. GTDB lineage: Bacteria > Actinomycetota > Thermoleophilia > Gaiellales > Gaiellaceae > JBKJML01. The sequence goes on from JBKJML010000132.1 coordinate 2,123, forward strand.
TGCTCTCGGAGTCAGCCGTCTCGGCCGTCACCGTGTTGCTCGTCACGGCCCGCGCCGTGAACATCTTCAAGTGACGCTACGTCAGGGTGATTTGACGACGATGGTCAGCAGCAGCGTGTTGGGTGGCCCGAGCGTCTCCAGCCCCCGCTCCTCGGGCGTCTGGACATTCGTCGCCCGCAGGCGGTAGACGCCGGCACGGCGGAAGAGGATCGTGCGCGACTGGCCGCCGAAGGTACGCCGGTTGCCGAGCTGCAACCGCGGGCCGGCTGTCTGCACGAAGTCGAAGTCCATCGGGCAGTCGATGCGAACGACGACGCGCGCCCCGGGCCGCACGGTGATCCGTGTCGTGGCTCCGAGCTGCTTCGTCGCCGTCGTCCAGATATGGCAGTTCCTGACGACATGGGCGATCGTCAGACGGAAGGTCGGCGAGATCGCGGCCCCGGCCGGGACCGGGGCGAGCAAGGCGATCAGCGCGACCAGTAGTAGACGGCGTCTCATCGAGCGTCCTCCACGGCCTCACACCGGCACGCCGGGGCGGCGGCCCGAACGCGGAGCCGCCGCTCGAATGACGGTGGCAGCCACCAGTTCCAGCGGCCGAACACCGCCATCAGGGAGGGGACGAGCAGCAGGCGGACGAGCGTGGCGTCGATCAGGACAGCGAGGGCCAGGCCGAGGCCGAACTGCTGTAGGCCGGGAACGCGACCGAGCACGAAGCCGGCGAAGGCGCCGATCATGACCACCGCGGCGACGCTGATCAGAGGCCCGGTTCGCTCGAGCCCGGCGGCCACGGCAGCGGCGTTGTCGTGCGTCGCATCCCAGGTCTCCCGCATCCGCGAGACGATGAACACCTCGTAGTCCATCGACAGACCGAACAGGGTGGCGAACAGGACGATCGGTATCCATCCCTCGATCTGCGCGGCCTGTTGTACACCGAGCAGATCGGCAGCGACACCATGCTGGAAGACGAGCACAAGCAGGCCGTAGCTGGCGGCGACGGAGAGCAGGTTGAGGAGAACCGCCTTCAGCGGCAAGAGCAGCGAGCGGAAGGCCCGGGCCAGCACGAGGTAGGTCAGCGCCAGCGCCGCCAGCACCAGCCAGGGGAAGACCGCGTCGACCCGAGCGAGGAAGTCGACCCCCTGAGCGGGGGCCCCGCCGGCGACAACGCGCACGCCAGGGGGAAAGTCGGCTGCTGGCACGTGACGGGCGCGAACGCGCTCGATCAGGCGCCTCGAGGCCAAGGCGCCGTACTCGTGGCGCCCGACCATGACCACCCGCGCGTAGCGACCGGCGGCATCGACATAGGGCACGTCGGGACCGCTTGCGACGAGGCGGACTTCGGAGTCGGCGAACAGCCTGTCGCCGAGGCGGTCGATTGCCGTCCGCACGTCGGGCTGGCGCGCGCGGCCCGGAGCCCCGGCGTCGACGATGAGCTGCGTTGGTGTCAGGGCGCCGGCGCCAACGCCACCGCGCAGTGCGCGCAGGCCTTCGGTGGACTCGGTCTGCGGAGGCAGGCCGGCCAGTGAGCCAGGCCCGACCTTGATGAAGAGAGCCGGCGCGGCGGCAGCCAGCAACAACGCCGTCGTTAGCAGTAGGACGAGCAGCGGCCGACGCATGACCGCCCGTGCGAGCGCCGCCCAGGGAGCGTGGCGTCGTGCGCGCAGCTGCGTGGAGCCGCCGAGGAGCGAGAGCAGTGTCGGCTGTAGCGTCAGCGCTGCCAGGATCGACACGAGCGGGATCAGCACGCCGACGATGCCCAGGGTGCGGATGAACGGCACCGGCACGAACAACAGCAGGGCCAGGCCGATCGAGACCGCCAGCCCGGAGACCGCGACGGCGCGCCCGGCGCTCGCCATCGTCCGGACGATTGCCGCGTCGCGGGCCTGCCGGCCCGCGCCGGCACGAGCAAGCTCCTCGCGGTAGCGCAGGACGACAAGGAGCGAGTAGTCGACCGCGAGGCCGAAGCCGAGCAGCACGACGAGGTTCGTGGCGTAGGTCGTGATCGAGAAGAGCTGGGCGGCGCCGTAGACCGCCGCGAGTGTGCCGGCGACAGTGCAGGCGGCGAAGAGGAACGGGATCCCCAGCGCCAGCGTCAGGCCGAGAACCGTCAGGAGGGCAAGCAGCGCGACCGGCAAGGCGATCGCCTCACCGCGGCGTAGGTCGGCAGCGAGGATCGGGTCGAGATCGTGCTGGATCGCCGCTGGTCCGCTGACGAGCGCCGGGGGATCCACGCCCGTGAGTGCGCGGCGGAGCGATTCGGTGCGGCCCCTGGCCTGCTGCAGGGTCAGAGCGGTCGCCAACTCGCCGTAGACGACGCCACCCGTGGCGCGGATGAAGGCGACGTGGCCGCCGGGGAGGGTTTCGGCGGCGCGTGCGAGCCGGCGCTCGAGGCGAGCTCGAAGGAGTGCGTCCCCGGGGTCGGCGACGCGGAAGACGACCGTGAAGCTCCCCTCGGGCCGCTCGCCGAAGCCGGCGACCAGCGCCTGCGTCGCCTGCTCTGATTCGGTGCCGGGAACGGCGAAGGAGTTGGTCAGCTGCGCGGGCAACAGAACGGCTGCGACCACGCCGGCGGCGGCGATCGCCGCCCAGGCTGCGAGCACGAGTCGGCGCCGGCGCAGCACGAAAAGCGTCCAACGCTCGAGCACAGACGAGTGGGCCGGCGCGAGCTTGCTGCGGCCCACCGTGCGTCTCTTCGAGAAGTTGAAGGACATCGGTTCATCTCCTCTCGGACGCTCGTGACGCCGGGGAGGGGCGGTCGCCCCTCCCCATTGGAGACTCCTACGCGACGACCTCGATCGCCAGGCGGATTGCCGGCAGGCGGTAGCCCAGCGACAGTCCGGGGGCGTCCCGGGCATAGCTCAGGAACGGCACCATCCCATAAACCGCGTTCAGGTATGGCGGATTCTGCGTGTAGAGCAGCGGGTAGAGGTCGATCAGGTGCGTGCCAGGCGCGCCCGTGGCGCGCATCTGGATCTTCACGTCCCCGTTCGAGTTGAACCCGCACGCGTACCCGACGTAGCTGTTGTCGTAGGTGACCGCAACGGTGTTGTCGAGCTGCGTCCAGCCGACGCCCTTCAGCTCGACCACGAACGGCTGCCCCGCCTTGACGACCTTCGGCATCGAGACGAAGCTCCGCTTCACGAAATACGGAATCTGCGCCTTGACCTGGCCGTCCTGTGAGACCTGCACGACGTGCCAGCCGCCGAGCCCGTCAGGGATCGTGACCGGCGCGTTGATCGTTCCCCCGGGGGTCGCGGTCGCCCTGCCGAGTGACAGCGAGACGAAGCTCCAGCACGTCCCGGTGCAGTTGACGCGGTTTCCGACCACCGTCGACCAAGCGAGGTCGACCGGTGCACCCGGCGTGAGCCCTGATGCCGTCAGGCCGACCTTGGAGAGCACCTGTCCGCTGGTCGAGCTCAGCTGAACGGCCGCAGCCGTCGAGACACCGAGGTTGGCGAGCGAAAGGGTCGTCCGCGCGCTGATCGTCGGCGTGACCGAGACCGGCCACTCGATGCTGACGGGCGGCGGGCCCGCGTCCTTCGTCACCTTGAACTTGAGCACGAGGCTGTCCGTCCAGGGGACGGGCGACTGGCGCATGTTCAGGTAGGGGACGGTGTGGCTCGAGCCGGCGTACTCGATCAAATGCACGCCCGGCCCACCGGCTGCGCGAAGCGTGAACACGGCGACACCGCGGGTCGTATTGGCGGAGACGGCACCGGCGTAGCGGTTGTCGTAGAGGACACCGCCGACGCTCTCGTAGGTCGGTGAGCCCATCCCGACCACCTTCACGGTGATCGGCGTGCCCGTCGGCCCACTCGTCGGTGTGATCGTCACCTTGCGGACAATCAGGAAGCCACCCTTGGCGACCTGCACGCCGTCGACGACCGCGTAGAGGTCATGCAGCCCGCCGAAGTCGACCGGCGCCTTGAAGCCGACGCTGAAAGCGCCGGAGGCATCCGTCGTCGCTTTCGCGAGTGAGACGCCGATCTTGTCGA
>JBKJML010000120.1:0-5110 GCA_046596415.1 Gaiellaceae bacterium
TTCGCTGCGCTCGTTCCGATCGTGTTGCTGCTCGTCGACTGGTCGATGCGACCCTGCACGACGATATTCACCAGATCGGGGCCGGCAACGATGCTGGCCGTGTTGGCGAGGCAGAGGTTGCCGGCAATGTAGAGCGACGAGCTGATCGCGACGCTGTTGGCGAGCAAGACGTCGCAGCCGTCCGCGTCACCGGTCTTCGTGGAGTAGATGTAGTTCCACGCCTGTGCGTTCAACGGCTGCGAATAGGTGGCAACGACCTGGGTCTTCGCCGAGAGCGTGCGGGTCACCGCGGCGGCCGTCGGCCCGGTGGGGTTCTTGACCACGCCCTTGCCATAGATCGTCCAGATGCCCGTGTTCGCGTCGAGCGTCCCCCACCAGTAGCTCGTGCCGCCCTCGTAGGCGCGGTAGTAGCTGGCGTTCGCTGCCGCGAGCGCGTAGCTGCTTGGCAGGGTCGCCGAGACGAGTGCGTTGTTCGTCGGGTTCGAGACGACCGCCATCGCGTTGTTGACGCCCGCCTCGGCGAGCGCGTAGGCGCTCTGGTCTCCCTTGCTCCGGCTCGAGTTCCGGGCGTTCGAGCTCGTGTAGTCGACGACCGTGACGAGGATCGCGGACGAGACGACGAGTGTCAGCAGCGCGAACGCGAGCGTGAACCCGTCCTCGTCTCGCACGAGGCGCTTCATCAGGTGCGCGTGCTGTTCCGCAGCACGATCTCGTCGGTCAGGCGGTAGGCGCGGCCGGCGCCTGGTGTCAGGCTGATCGGGAAGTCGACCGCGAGCTTGGCGAGGCTGGTCGCGGACTGGGGTGAATAGCCGAACACGGACGCAGTCGTCAGGTGGTCGGCGACGCGCACGCCGGTGCCACTGCAGGTGCCGCCCGCGTAGCGCCACAGCCCGTAGCGCGTGCCGCTGCCGACGGTGCACCAGGTGATGCTCGTGTTTCCCTGCGCTGTGGGGCAGGTGGTGGCGATCGTCAGCGTGACGCTCGTCGTGCCGGAGGTGGCGAGGCTCGCGCAATGCACCTCGCGGCGAAGCCGATCGAGCCCGAGGCGCAGTTCCGTCTGGGCCTCGACGCGCTGGTTCATGTCGATCGAGGCCCTCGAGCCGGAGACGAGCATCGTTGTCAGTGCCCCCATCACGACACTCAGGATCACCATCACCGTCAGGAGCTCGGTGAGCGTGTAGCCGCTCTCGTCGCGACGGAGCGCGGCGGCGAGCCGACGCGCCGTCACCTTGCCCTCGCCTCGACCTCAGCGAGTGCCGCCCGGGCGACCCGCTCGCTCTGAGCGCCGAGCTGCCAGAGCGACTGGGTGCGGCGATCGACCTCGACGAGCGTGCGCAGCGCCTCGGCGCCGTTCGACCAGCCGAAACGGGCGCCTGCGACAAGCCACGAGTGCTGGTAGAGCCAGTGTGAGACGTTCTCGCTCGTCGGCTGCCGGTGGTTCTCGAGCCAGGCGGCGAGCCGCTTCGCGCGGACGTCGAGGAGCAGTTCGTCGGCGGGCTCGCGCGGCGCTCCCGCGACGGTGAAGTCTGGCTTGCGGACGGCCGGAGCGCGCTTCACGACCGGCTTGGCGGACTGCTTCGCACCGGGCTTCGCGGCCGGCTTGGCACGTGGCGCAGGCGCAGCCGTGCGGGCCTTGACCGCCGCCGGCTGAGCCGCCGGTTTGACGACCACGGCGCGTGCCGGCACGGCGAGCGTGCCCGCATACGGCGACGCGTTCTCGGGTGCGCCCTGCTGGCCGTAGCCGCCGGTTCGGGCGAGGCGAAGGACGATCGTCGGGAAGCCACGGTCGAGCACGACGGCCCCCGGTGCCGGGCTCTGCGAGACGACGGTGTTGACTGCGTAGCCGCGCACGGGCCCTTCGACGCGCCACGCGAACCCGGACTCCTCGAGTGCGCCCTTCGCGAACACGTAGGCCTGGTGGCGGACATCCGGCACGACGAGGGTCGGCTTCGCCGCAGACACGACGGTACGCGCCTTGGCGCCGGACTTCGAGCCGGTCGCGGCAAGGGTCAGCGTCGTCGTGGCAAAGAGCAGCAGGACGATCAGGACTGCGAGCCGGGGCGCGCGCGTGAGCAGGCGTAGGGCCATGCTTCTCATGTCGGCAGCAGGAGGCCCGGACTCAAGAGCTTTCGAGGGTGAACTGGATCACCGCGTCGCCCAGGTCCTCGGGCGGCACGACCGTAAAGACGGCGCCGGCGTTCGGTTCGACCGTATTTCCGTCGTTCCAGGCGAACGCGGTGCCCGCGAGCTCCTCGAACCAGGGCATCTGCTGTGGATAGGCGTCGGCCGGCTGGAGTTGGAGGTGCAGGTGAGGGCCGGTCGAGCGTCCGGTCGAGCCGACGAGGCCGACGGGCGCACCGGCGGTGAGCACGGCGCCCGCCTCGACGCCGACCTCGAGATAGGCGAGATGGCAGTACGTCCAGACGAGCCCGTCAACGGTCTGCATCGTGACCCCGATCCCGCAGCGGCCGGCCGGCTCGGGCCACGACTCGAGGACGACAGCGTCCGCGAGCGCGTAGACCGGCGTGCCCTCGGGCGCGACGATGTCTGCGGCCGGGTAGTCGTGGTGGTCGCGCCCGACGCTGACGACCCCGGGCCCACCACCGACCGGGAAGGTGTAGGAGCCGAGCGCGACGGGGCCGCCGAACAGGCTGCCGGCGCCGAACGAGGCCGCCTGGGTGCCGTCGCGCGCCGCGGCCAGTGCCGCCTCGGCCTCGGCGAGCTGCGCCTCGAGCCGGACGACCTCGCTGGTCGCAGCCGCGAGAGCATCGCCGTCCTCGAAAGCGGACCGCTCTGCGTCGAGCCGATCCGAGAGGAGCTCCGTCGCGTCGACCCCCGCGGCCGTGGTCTCGGCCTGTCGGCTGAGATCGGCTTCGAGGGCGCGGGCCGTCTCGAGCTCCTCGTTCGCAGCGACGATCGCGGCCTGCGCCGTGGCCAGTCGCTGCTGGAGTCCGTCGTAGGCGACAACCGCACCCGCGCCGTCGAAGGCACCAGCGAGTTGCAGCACCTCGTCGACGTACCACTGAGCGTGGTTGTACGAGAAGATCGAAGCTGGCACGTCGGTCGCCGCGCCGGAGGCCGCGAGGTAGCGCGCCGCCGAGTAGATCGCGTCAGCGGCGCTCCAAGGGTCGGCGATGCCGTCCCCGGAGGCGTCCATGCCCCAGCGGAACCACGTGTCGGGCATGAACTGCATCCAGCCGACCGCGCCGGCTGAGCTCGGGCCCATGTTGCGGCCGAAGTTCGACTCGATCTTGTTGATCGCGCCGAGCACCTGCCATGGAACCCCGTAGGCCGCACCGGCCGCCTGCCAGAGGCCGAGCAGGTCCGAATAGGCAGGCGTCTGCGGGGTCCTGAACGAGGCGACGAAGACGCCGGGTGGGAGGAGGAGCGAGCCCGGCTCGTTGGGAGCGAGGGCACTCGCAAGCGCTGGCAACGCAGTCGACACCGGAGCGCTCGTCGTGGGCACGACCACGAACGTGTCGGCCGACGCGGTGCCGACAACGCATGTGAGCGCGACCGTGACGGCTACGAGCAGGCGCCTCATCAACCGCCCGTCAACCCGCCGGCCGGACGACCCGGAGTGCCGGCGTGTCGTCCTCCACTGCGGCGGTGGCTGCTGCCTCCGCGGCGGCACCGGCGCTTTGCGTCTTCAGCGCATGGTCGAGCGAGACGAGGAAGTCGTGGCGGTTCGTCGCGGCGTTCGCCGCGACCTCGCGATCGACACGCCCGGCGAGAACGTGCTCGATCAGGGCCTGCGTGAACGTCTGCATCTCGAAGAAGCCACCCTCGGCGATCGCATCGGGGATCTCCTCGGTGCGCTCCTCGCGGATCAGGTCGGAGATGCGCGCGTTCATGACCATCACCTCGACGGCGGCGACGCGGCCGCCGTCGGCGCGCGGGAGCAGGCGCTGGCTGATCACGCCGCGCAGCACGCCTGCGAGCACCGACCGGATCTGCTGCTGCTTGCCGGGCGGGAAGAACTCGATCATCCTGCCGACCGTCTCGGCCGCGTCGATCGTGTGCAGGGTGGAGAAGACGAGGTGTCCCGACTCGGCGGCTTGAAGCGCGGTCTGCGCGGTCTCCATGTCGCGTAGCTCGCCGATCAGGATCACGTCCGGGTCCTGGCGTAGCACTCGGCGGAGCGCCTGCGCGAACGACTCGGTGTCGAGGCCGACCTCGCGCTGGTTGACGATCGAGGCGCGGTCCGGATGGAGGATCTCGATCGGGTCTTCGATCGTGACGATGTGCTGGCGGCGCGTCCGGTTGATGTGGTCGAGCATCGCTGCGAGCGTCGTCGTCTTGCCCGAGCCGGTCGCGCCGGTGACGAGCACGAGCCCCCGATGCTCTTCGGCGAGCCTGCTCACGCCGGGCGGCAGGCTGAGCTGCTCGAAGCTGGGAACGTCGCGCGGGATGACACGGAACGCGAACGAGATGGCGCCACGCTGGCGGAAGGCGTTGACCCGGAAGCGCGGCAGGCCTTCGGCGGTGTAGGCGATGTCGAGATCGCCGCTCTCGTGGAAGAGTGCGAAGCGCTGAGGAGCGACCTCCGTCACCTTCTCGAGCACGGCTGCAAGCTCTGCGTCGCCGAGCTCCGGCGCGTCAGGCATCGCCTCGAGCTCGCCGTCGCGGCGAAGCATCGGCGGCTTGCCGATCTTCAGGTGGACGTCGCTGGCGCCGAGTTCGACGGCGCGTCTGAGCAGGGTGTTGAGATCCATGGCGGCCGTCCACAGATCGGCAGCCGCGGGGCGCTCCTTTAGACCTCGTGGCCTGGGCCTAGTCCCTGCCGACCCTTGCGGTCGCTCCGTCCGGTCCAGGCGCTAGAGCTAGCACGGTGACGCCACCTCGACGGATCGCCCCCGCCCCGCCCTCCTGCTCCGCCACGAAGGCGGCACCGAGCCGTCGCCGCTGGGTCATCAGGACGACCGGCGCCTCGCTGAAGCGTTCGAAGCGCTTCCGGTAGCTCACGCGAGAACTCGAAGCGGTCGATCGTTGGCCGCTCCGGCCCGTGGGTACACTGCTCGCGCGCGCAGGGGTGCCCGAGCGGCCAAAGGGAGCGGGCTGTAAACCCGCCGGCTCAGCCTACAGAGGTTCGAATCCTCTCCCCTGCATT
>JBKJML010000280.1:0-10033 GCA_046596415.1 Gaiellaceae bacterium
GACCTCGACCGTCGTCGAGTCGTTGACGTCGCGGCCGGCGATGATCGAGTAGAGGTACGCGCAGTCGCGCACGTTCTTCGCGACCGGGCCGACCTGGTCGAGGCTCGACGCGAAGGCAACGACACCGAAGCGGCTGACCGTCCCGTACGTCGGCCGCAGACCGACGTTCCCGCACAGCGCGGAGGGCTGCTTGATCGAGCCGCCCGTGTCGGAGCCGAGCGCCCAGGGAGCAAGACCCGCCGAGACCGCGGCCGCCGAGCCGCCGCCGGAGCCGCCGGGCACGCGACCCGGATCCCAGGGGTTGTGCGTCGGCCCGAAGGCGGAGTTCTCGGTCGAGGAGCCCATCGCGAACTCGTCGGTGTTCGTCTTGCCGAGCAGCGCGAGCCCGGCCGCGCGGCAGCGCTCGGTCACGGTGGCGTCGAAGACGGGGACGTAGCCCTCGAGGAGCTTCGAGCCCGCTGTCGTCTCGACCCCCTTCGTCGAGATCACGTCCTTGATCGCGATCGGCACGCCGTCCGAGTCGGGCGCGTCGAGCGTCGTCAAGTAGCAGTGGAGCTCGGGGTCGCGCGCGGCGATCGCCTCGCGGTAGGCGGCGTGCAGCTCCTCGGCGCTCACCTCGCCGCGAGCGAGCATCGCCGTCGCCTCCTCGGCGGAAAGTCGCAGCGTGTCGATCATGCGGCTATCACGCCGTTGGGGGAACGCGGAACAGGTCGCCGTCGCGCTCGGGCGCGTTCTCGAACACCGTCTCGAGCGGCAGCGACTCGTGCGGCACGTCGTCGGCCGCCACGTTCACCAGGTCGAGCGGATGTGAGGTCGGCGGCACGTCGGAGAGATCGAGCTCGGAGACCTTCGAGACCGCCTCGAGGATCGCCCCGAGCTCCGCCGTCAACCGCACGACCTCCTCGTCACTCAACTCGAGCCGCGCGAGCTTGGCGACGTGCAGGACTTCCTCTCGTGTGATTCCCATGCGCTCCTATCCTCGCAAAACGACGGGGCCCCCTCTCGGAGGCCCCGTCTGAAGCTCGATTCCGAAAGAGGCTATGCGGCCGAGACGTTCGCGGCCTGGGCACCCTTGGGGCCCTGGACGACCTCGAACTCAACGCGCTGACCCTCGGTCAGCGACTTGTAGCCGTCCATCGTGATCGCAGAGAAGTGGACGAAGACGTCCTCGCCACCCTCACGCTCGATGAACCCGTAACCCTTCTCGTTCGAGAACCACTTGACGGTGCCCTGAGCCAACTGTCGTTCCTCCTTACAAAACTACGTTGCCATGAAGCGCGCGAACCATAGCCCCTATTGACCGGGGAGCGCAACCGTTCCCGCTCGAAGGCGGGCGGCGTGGACGGTGCTGCGCAGCAGCATGGCGATCGTCATCGGCCCGACACCGCCCGGGACGGGGGTCAGAAAGGCGGCTCGGTCACCCGCGGCGGGGTGGACGTCGCCGACGAGGCCGGCGTAGGTACGCGTGATCCCGACGTCGATCACGGTCGCCCCTTCCTTGACCATGTCGGCGGTGATGATGTGCGGCGAGCCGACCGCGGCGACGACGATGTCGGCCCGGCGGACGTGGGCCGCAAGGTCGCGGGTCCGCGAGTGGCAGACCGTCACGGTCGCGTGACGTTGGAGCAGCAGGTGCGCGACGGGCTTGCCGACGATCACGCTGCGGCCGATCACCACCGCCTCGGCGCCGGCGAGCGGCACCTCGTACTCGTCGAGGAGCGCCAGCACCCCGAGCGGCGTCCCGCCGACATGCTGGGGCTGGCCGAGATAGAGCTGGCCCGCGTTGCGCGGATGGAAGCCGTCGACGTCCTTCACCGGGTCGACGGCGCGGATCACGCGTGCCTCGTCGATGTGGCCGGGCAGCGGCAGCTGGACGAGCAGGCCGTCGATCGAGTCGTCCTCGTTCAGCTCGCGGATCAGCGCGAGCACGTCGTCCTCGGTCGTGTTGGCGGGAAGCCGGATGTCCCGCGCCTCGATCCCGACCTCCTGGCAGGCCTTGTGCTTGCCGCGGATGTAGACATCGGAGGCGGGGTCGTCGCCGACGAGCACGGTCGCAAGGCCGACCGGCGGCAGGCCGGCCACGTCTGCGGCCACCTCCGCGCGGATCCGCGCTGCGAGCAACTTGCCGTCCATGATCACTGCCATCGCCGGGAAAAGGTTAGCCTCTCCTCGGGATGGGGATCGATCAGCTCTCGCAGCTCCCTGAGGAAACGGCGGACGACGACCGCGCCGCCTTCGCCGGCGTGCTGCGCTTCTACGAGCTCGCGAAGAAGGCCGAGTGGCAGGTCCGCGACCTGCCCTGGAACGACGTGCCGCCGATCCCGGAGTACAAGGGCTCGCCGCAGAAGCTCGCGCGCCGGAAGGATCTCTGGCGCTCGGTCGTCACCCAGCAGCTCCAGGCCGACGAGCTCGCGGTGGAGATGGCGACGCAGCTCTTCGCGCTCGCCCCCGACCCGGAGGCGAAGCTGTACTACACGACGATGGTGCAGGACGAGTCGCGCCACACGGAGGCGTGGCTCCGGCTCTCGCACGCGTGCGGCGGCATGGGTGAGCGCGATCCCTACCTCGACGAGCTCGCGCATTTCGTGCTCCACGCGGAGACGCTCGAGGAGAAGGTCTTCATGATGCAGGTGTTCTACGAGCGCCTGATCATCGCGCGTTTCCGGCTGATCGCCCGCTCTTCGAAGGGGACGGTGCTCGAAGACGTCTGCAACCGGCTGACGATCGACGACGGGATTCACCACGGCGCCGGCATGGCGTACGAACGGGTGCTGCTCGAGCACGCCACCACCGCGACGAAGAACCGGCTCGTCGACGCCGCGAACCTGATGCTGCCCGTGTTCGTGAAGCACGCGCTCTGGCGCCCGAAGGCGCGCGAGTTCATCGGCTCGCTGATGCACGACACCGACGTGCGGCGCCTGCGCGAGGACGTCGAGCTCGGCGTACGGCTGGCCGCGTCGCTCGGGCTCGACGTCAGCGACATCGACCTCAACTTCTGACGCTTCGGTGACGCCGAAGCGCTGGCCGAGGAAGAACGACCCGGACTCCGTCCAGGCCCGCCAGGACGCGATTCGCGACCGCGTCGGGCCCGAAGTGCTCGAGCACGACCTGACGCCGTGGACGGGTGCGCAGGAGGTGCTGACGGGAGCGGCGCTGATCCCGGTCTCGGTCGTCGGGCCGCTGGACGTCGACCTCGGCGAGTACGAGCTCGAAGAGCCGGCCGGGTCGCTGCGCGAGACGGGCCGCTCCCGGGAGCAGATCCTCGTGCCGCTCGCGCACACCGAGGGTGGGCTCTCCGCCTCTCTCACGCGCGGCGCGAAGGCTGCCGCCGCCTCGGGCGGGTTCAGAACATATGTCATGAAAGACAGAATCACACGAGCATCATGCTTTATTTGCAATACGACAGATGAAGCTGTGACTCTTGCAAGGTGGATCGAGGACTCGGTCGAGCAGATGCAGTCCTTCCTCGCCGCCGCCGACGACCCGATGCTGTCCCGGCACGCGAAGCTGCGCGAGGTCGAGACCCACGTCGTCGGCCCGATGTGCCATGTCCTCTGGGCCTGGACGACCGGCGACGCGTGCGGGCCGAACATGATGACCCGCAACTCCTACGCGCTCAACATGGCCTACGTCATGCCGCAGGCGCCCGTGAAGCCGCAGCGAGCGATCCTCGAGGCGAACATGGGCGGCGACAAGAAGTCCTCGCACCGCTACTTCGAGCGCGGCGGCCACGGCAAGACGGTGATCGCCGAGTGCACGCTCACCGACGAGGTCGTGCGCCGTGTCCTCTCGACGACGATCGACGACCTGGAGGCGCTTACCTGGGCCGGGACGCACGGCGCGATCGCGTCGGGCATGCAGTCGGTCGCCTTCACGCCCGCCTCGGCCATCGCGGCCGTGTTCGCGGCGACCGGCCAGGACCTCGGCATGGTCGGAACGAGCTCGATGGCGCATGGCACCGGCATCCGCACCGAGGGCGGGCTGCACATCTCGATCCGCTTCTCCGGCCTCGAGGTGGGGACGGTCGGCGGCGGCACGACCCTCCCCTACGCCCGCTCCTGGCTGCAGCTCCTCGACTGTGCGGGATCGGGGAAGGTCTACCGGTTCGCCCAGATCATCGCCGCGGCGGCGCTCGCGCTCGAGATCTCGGCTTCCAGCGCGATGGCGACTGCCGGCTCCGAGAACTTCTTCCGCGCGCACCACGAGCGCGGCGGCCTTCGTTGAGCGGAATCCCGCCCCACCACGACCCGAGGTGCTTCGGTTGCGGCGACCACGAGCTCGGCCTGCGGATGGTGCTGCCAGAGGTCGAAGGCGTCGAGCGGTACGAGTCGGTGGTGCGCTTCGGCAGGCACCATCAGGGCGGGCCGGGAATCGCGCACGGCGGCATCGTCGGGGCGGCGCTCGACGAAGCCTGCGGGCTGCTCGCCACCTGGCATCGCTTTCCGTCGGTCACCGCGCGCATCGCGATCCGGTACCGGCGGCCGGCGCCGATCAACCGTGAGCTGCGGGTGGAAGCGCACGTCGTGTCGAAGCGCGGCCGGCGAGTCGCGATCGCGGCCTCGCTGCGCGACGACAGCGAGCTCCTCGCGGAGGCCGAGGGGGCGTTCCTGCATGTTCCACTCGACCATTTTCTCGCAACCCCCGAGGGGCGGGCGGCCGGCGAGGCGTGGCAGCAGCGGCTCGGGATGACTGCTCCACCGAACGAGTGATCACGTCAACAGCGCCAACCGTCGATTCATGAAGCGGTCTTCCTGCGGCGGCCCACCCGCCGATGCTCAAATTCGCCCTCCTCGCCGCCCTGCTCGCCGCCGGCCTCGGCTACGGCAAGCATGACCGCACGCTCGAACGCGCCGGGCTCGTCGGCTCGTGTGTCCGCGTAGCGGGCGCGCTGCCGGACGGCGGCGAATGGCGAGCCTGCCGGCCCGGGAGGCTGACGGGTTACAACGATCTCTCACGCGACGGTTGCGTCGCGAGCGGCGGCGACGGCGACCTTCGTTACTGGCGCTGTCCCGCGGCCCTCGTGGGCTCGCGTGTCCCCAGCTCGTAGCTCCTTGGGCTAGATGGTTGATGCCACGATCTCGCGCGCTCGTGGCGTGATCCGGCGTGTCTGGGCCGCTCCCAGGCCGCTTCGCGAGCTCAGCCCCTCGCCGATGCCGCCGGCATCGGCGAGCACCTAAGCCCACGCCCCAGAGCTGCCGGCTCGCGCCCCGCGACGGACGATCTCGTGGCATCAACCATCAGCCGCGTTCGAGCCGCTCGCGCACCGCGGCGACGCGCGTCGCGCCCAGCGACTCACCGAGCGCGGCCGACCCGAGCTCGTTCGCCTCGCGGACGATTCGTTCCTGCTCGGTCTCCAGCCCACTGCGGACGACGAGGAGCGCCGCGTGCGCCGCCGCCCCCCACTCGGCAAGCGCGTCGAGCCCCTGCCCGGGCTTCTCGCCGACCTGGCGGGAGAGTCGAGGCATCGCGCCGAGCTCGCGAGCCAGGCTGGCGGCGTCGGCCGCAAGCGTCGAGGACTCGGCGGTCAGTGCCGCTTCCTCGCGCGTGAGCCCGGCTCGCCGTTCGCCGAGCCGGGCCAGATGGGCATCCGCTGCGGCAACGTCGGCGCGCGCGAGCTCGATCGCGAGCTCGGCGGCCGAGATCGCCTCTTGCCGCGGACCCCGGCCGGCTCGAACCCGTTCCAGCTCGGCATCAGCGGCGGCAGCGACGTCGCGGGCAGCAGCGATCTGCCTTCGCGCCTCGATGTGTGCCTCGTCCAGGTGAGTGCGCTCGGTGGGCAGCCGCTCGAGCCACGTGGCGATCTCGAGCGCCCGGGTGCGGAGCCGGTCGACCCGCTCGGAGATCGCGGTAACGGCACCCACGGCCGCAGCGAGCTCGTCGTCACGGCGCTCGAGCTCGAGCGCGTGGGTCAGGTGAGAGGCGGAGTGTGTATCGGTCATCGAGCGATTATCCCCTGGATCGGCATGACGAAAAGGCGACGAGCGGATTCGAACCGCTGTACGAGGCTTTGCAGGCCTCTGCCTAACCACTCGGCCACGTCGCCGCGAGCGGCCGTCCCATGGTACCGCGCGCCGTATCCGGCTCGCCCCGAGCCGCGTTGTACTTCCCGGTAAACGACGAGAGGAGCTTCCATGTACATCGGCGGCGGACTGCTGACGCTGATCGTGATCATCGTCCTTTTGCTCTGGCTCTTCTAGGAGCTCTCGGAGACGGCTTCACGCTCGGGCGCCGCCACCAGGCCTGGCAGTGCCCGCGATGCCGGTTCAAGCTCGGCTGCTGCGAGGGTGACACGGCCGAGTGCGCGGCACCGGAGCGGCACCGCGACTGACGCCGCGCCTACGACGCGTCGGGCCGCAGGAAGGTGACGAGCCCCGGGACCATCGCCACGAGGCACACGGTGAGCAGCAGTTCCATGGTGGTACAACGCACGAAGGCCTGGAAAGGATTCGGGGGTAAAAGGCGTCGCTATACTTGCCTCCCACGCGGATGTAGCTCAGTTGGCTAGAGCGTCTGCTTGCCATGCAGAAGGTCGTGGGTTCGAGTCCCATCATCCGCTTCAAAAGGCCCTCACGGAGGGCCTTTTTTCGCGCTCGAAGCAGCGAAACGTCAGTGGGGGCGCTGCTCGGCGCAGCGCCCCCACTCTTGTTCGTCGCTAGGCGACGACTTTGATCGCCAGCCTGAAGGCCGGCAGCTGGTAGCCGGCCGCGAGGCCGGGTGCGTCCTGTGCGAATCCGAGCAGCGGCACCATGCCGAGCTGCGGGTAGGCATACGCGGGCTGCTGCGTGTAGAGCAGCGGGTACAGATCGATCAGGTGCGTGCCCGGCTCGCCCGTGGCGCGCAGCTGGATCTTCACGTCCCCGTTCGAGTTGAACCCGCACGCGTACCCGACGTAGCTGTTGTCGTAGGTGACCGCGACGGTGTTGTCGAGCTGCGTCCAACCGACGCCCTTCAGCTCGACCACGAACGGCTGCCCCGCCTTGACGACCTTCGGCATCGAGACGAAGCTCCGCTTCACGTAATACGGGATCTGCGCCTTGACCTGGCCGTCCTGCGAGACCTGGACGACATGCCAGCCGCCGAGCCCGTCAGGGATCGTGACCGGCGCGTTGATCGTTCCCTCGGGAGTCGCGGTCGCCCTGCCGAGTGACAGCGAGACGAAGCTCCAACACGTCCCGGTGCAGTTGACGCGGTTTCCGACCACCGTCGACCAGGAGAGCTCGACAGGCGCACTGGGGGTCAGCCCCGACGCCGTCAGGCCGACCTTGGCGAGCACCTGTCCGCTGGTCGAGCTCAGCTGGAGGGCCACAGACGTCGACACGCCGAGGTTGGCGAGCGACAGGGTCGTCCGAGCGTTGATCGTCGGCGTGACGGAGACCGGCCACTCGATGCTGACGGGCGGCGGGCCTGCGTCCTTCGTCACCTTGAACTTCAGCACGAGGCTGTCCGTCCACGGGACGGGCGACTGACGCATGTTGAGGTAGGGGACGGTGTGGCTCGAGCCGGCGTACTCGATCAAATGCACGCCCGGCCCACCGGCTGCACGAAGCGTGAACACGGCGACACCGCGGGTCGTGTTGGCGGAGACGGCCCCGGCGTAGCGGTTGTCGTAGAGGACACCGCCGACGCTCTCGTAGGTCGGCGAGCCCATCCCGACCACCTTCACGGTGATCGGCGTGCCGGTCGGTCCACTCGTCGGCGTGATCGTCACCTTGCGCACGACCAGGAAGCCGCCCTTGGCGACCTGCACACCGTCGACGACGGCGTAGAGGTCATGCAGCCCGCCGAAGTCGATGGGCGCCTTGAAGCCGACGCTGAACGCTCCGGAGGCATCCGTCGTCGCTTTCGCGAGTGAGACGCCGATCTTGTCGACCTTGCGTCCGATGTAGTCGACGCTGTCGGGCTTCGGATCGAGGATGTAGCGGATGTTCGAGGTCATCCAGACGAGTGTCACGTCCTTCGAGGCCGGGAGGCCGGCGCCGGAGACGGTCACGGCCGTTCCCGGCAGCGCGACGTCCGGCACCGTCTTGAGGGCCTTCATCGCCTCGCCGGGCTTGCCGGGATCGATGACCGGGCCCGGAAGCGCGGGTGTGCCGGGGATCAGCGGTGCGGTGACCGGCCCCGGCTCGGCGAACGCTGCGGCCTGCGTCAAGAGCAGCGCGGCGGTCGCCGTCATGAGCACGACCAGGAGTCTCCGCCTCGACGAGCCCGTGCGCGGCGTGCTGCCACCCCTGTCAGTCGTCTTCTTGCGGGCAGCGGCCGCGAGCGTGCCGGTGCCGAGTCGATTGGTACTCACGGTTACTCCTTTGTGGATGATGGCGGTCATGTTCGACCGTCGCCCGCGAAGGAGCATCCGCGGTGCCCCTGAAGTGTCCTGCGGGAAAACCGCGTCGTTTCAGGGCTCTTCGCTGATCGAGGGCCGAGGCGACCTGGCGTCGAGGGTCACCCGCTACGACTCGGTGGCAGCGTCGAGCGCGTCGTTCACGAGCTGGTCGGCGAGCTTGTTGTGCTCGCGACGGACCGCCGTGTAGCTGACGCCTCGAAGCTCGCGAGCCAGACGGCCCGCACGCAGCGCGTACTCGCGCAGCGCCTCGTTTCTCACCCGGTACTCGCCGCGCATCTGTTTCACCATCAGCTCCGAGTCGGAGACGACCTCGAGCTCCTGCACGCCGAGCCGGATCGCATGCTCGAGCCCCGCCACGAGCGCGCTGTACTCGGCGACGTTGTTCGTCGCGATGCCGATCGCCTCGCCGTGGGCTGCGAGCACGGTCCCGTCGGTTGCCTCCAGCACGTACCCGTACGCGGCCGGACCGGGATTTCCCCGTGCGCCGCCGTCGGTGAAGAGCCGCGCCCTCAGGGCGCGGGCTGCTCGACGTTGTCGATCTGCGCCCGTTGGAGCTTGCCGGAGTAGTCGACGTAGACCGACTTCCACTCCGTGAACACGTCGAGTGCGGCTTGACCGGCCTCACGATGGCCGTTGCCGGTGTCCTTCGTGCCACCGAACGGCAGGTGCACCTCGGCGCCGGTCGTGCCGGCGTTGATGTAGGTGATTCCGGATTGGAGATCGCGCATCGCGCGAAACGCCTTGTTGACGTCGCGCGTGAAGATCGCCGACGAGAGCCCGTAGCGGATCCCGTTCGCGACGCGGATTGCCTCGTCGAAGCCGCCCACTTTGATCAACGCCGTTGTCGGGCCGAAGATCTCCTCCTGCGCGATCCGCATCTGCGGGTCGACGTCGCCGAACACGGTCGGCCGGTAGTAGTGGCCGCTCGCGAGGTCGCCGCCGCTCGCGATCTCGCCGCCCGTCAGGAGCTTCGCGCCCTCCTGCTCGCCGAGCCGCGAGTAGCTGTCGATCCGTTCGAGCGCCTCCCGGCTGATCACGGGGCCGAGGTCGGTCTCAGGATCCCAGCCGGGCCCGATCTGCATCTGCTCGGCCCGCGCGACAAGCCGTTTCTGAAGCTCCTCGTAGACCGCCTCGTGCGCGATCACACGGCTCGCGGCCGTGCAACGCTGCCCCGACGTGCCAAACGCCGACCAGACGATTCCCTCGACGGCGAGCTCGAGATCGGCGTCGTCCATGACGATGATCCCGTTCTTGCCGCCGAGCTCGAGATGGACGTGCTTGAGCTGGTCGGCTGCGTTCTTCGTCACGAGCACGCCGGTCTCGCGGGAGCCCGTGAAGGTGATGATCGGGACATCCGGGTGCGTGACGAGCCGCTCGCCCGCCTCCTCGCCGTAGCCGTGCACCAGGTTGACGACCCCGGCGGGCAGCCCGGCCTCCGAGAGCAGCTCGACGAAGCGCTCCGCGAGCAACGGCGTGTCCTCAGCGGGCTTCAGGACGACCGTGTTACCGCACACGAGCGCCGGTGTGAGCTTCCACGCCGGGATCGCGATCGGGAAGTTCCAGGGCGTGATCGCTCCCACGACACCGACCGGCAGCCGCATCGACATCTGGAACTTGTCGCGCAACTCCGACGGCGTCGTCTGGCCGAACATGCGGCGTCCCTCGCCGGCCATGTAGACGGCCATGTCGATC
>JBKJML010000144.1:0-3067 GCA_046596415.1 Gaiellaceae bacterium
GCGGCGCTCGGGCAGCCGCACGAGCTCGCGTGGGAGAACGTCGCCGCCGGCCGGCTGGTGGCGATCCAGGGTCTCGAGCCCGCGCCGCCGCTCTTCCCACGGCTCGACCCGCCCTCCCAAGCAGCGTGATCGACACCCACGCGCACCTCGACGGGTGCGACGAGCCGGCCGTCGCGCTCGTCGCGCGGGCGCGCGCCGCGGGCGTGACCCGGATCGTCACGGTCGGCACCGGGATCGAGTCGTGCCGGGCGGCGCTCGCGATCGCCGCCGCGAACGACAATGTGTACGCCGCGCTCGGGATCGACCCGCACCAGGCCGGCACGCGCGAGGCAGATCGGGTCGAGGAATTGGGGGCGCTCCTCGAGTATCCGAAGGCGGTCGCTGTCGGCGAAGCCGGCCTCGACTACCACTACGGCGCCGACCGGAAGGCGGAGCAGCAGACGCTCTTCGAGGCACAGCTCGACCTGGCCACCGAGCGCGGCCTGCCGATCGTCATCCACACGCGCGCTGCGAACGACGACACCGAGGCGATCCTCGGTCGCCATGGCGGCACCGTCGTCATGCACTGCTTCTCAGAGCCGGGGCTGCTCGAGACCGGAATCGAGCGTGGCTGGTACTTCTCCTTCGCGGGCAACGTGACCTATCCGAAGGCCGACGAGCTGCGGGCCGCGGCGGCAGCGGTTCCGGCGACCCGAATCCTGGCCGAGACCGATAGTCCCTACCTCGCGCCGCAGCCGCTGCGCGGGCGGCCGAACGAGCCTGCGAACGTCGTCCACACGCTGGCCGTGCTCGCCGCCGTGCGCGGTGAGGATGCCGACGAGCTTGCGGCCCGCATCGACGCGAACGCGACCGAGGCGTTCCGGCTCCCGTGACGGTGCGACCGAAGAAGCGGCTCGGCCAGCACTTCCTCGTCGACGACAACATCCTCGGCGTGATCGCGCGGTTGGCCGAGCTGGGGCCGGACGATGTCGCGCTAGAGATCGGCCCGGGGCTCGGTGTCCTGACGCGGGCGCTCGCCGACCGGGTCGCCCACGTCCACGCGGTCGAGCTCGACCGCTCGCTCGGCCCGCACGTTGCCGACCTCTCACTCCGCGACGACGTCGACCTGCACTGGGGTGACGCCCTGGCGCTCGACCTCGCGGCGTTCGAGCCCGTGCCGACGAAGCTTGTCGCGAACCTCCCGTACAACATCGCGACCCCGATCGTCGTCGAGAGCCTCGGCGGGTTGCCCTCGATCGGCCTGTGGTGCGTGATGGTGCAGCGGGAGGTCGCCGACCGCTTCTTCGCCGTCCCCTCGACCAAGGCATACGGCGCCGTCTCGGTACTCGTCCAGCTCGCCACCGAGCGCACAGGGCTGCACCCGGTTTCGCGCACCGTCTTCCGGCCACCGCCGAACGTCGACTCTGCGCTCGTCGCCTTCCGGCGACGCGAGCTGCCAGCCCGGTTCGACCACGTGAAGCGGGTCGTCGAGGCGGCCTTCGCGCACCGCCGCAAGACGCTCCCGAACTCGATCGCGCTCGCCGGTCTCGCCTCGCGCGACGAGGCCGCTGCGGCGCTCGTGGCGATCGGCCACCGCCCCGAGCTGCGTGCCGAGGCGCTCGAGCCGGCCGAGTTCGTCGCGCTCGCGGAGCGGCTCGCATGAACCGCCGCCCGGCAACCGCCAAGCTCAATCTCGCTCTCGTGGTCGGCGAGCGCCGAGCGGACGGCAAGCACGAGGTGGCGACCGTGCTCCAACGGCTCGACCTCTCCGACCGCGTCCGGGTCGAGTCGGCCCCGGCGTTCCGGGTGACCGGCTTTCCTCCCGACACGCTCGTCCGCCGGGCGCTCGTGGAGCTCGCAGCCGAGGCGAACGTTCAACCGCTCTGGCACGCGACGATCGCCAAGCGGATCCCGGTCGCGGCCGGCCTCGGTGGCGGCAGCTCCGATGCCGCGACGGCGCTCCAGCTCGCGAACGGGTTGCTCGACCAGCCGCTCCCCAACGAGCGGCTGCAGGCGATCGCTGCCGGGCTCGGCGCCGACTGCCCCTTCTTCCTCACGAGCGGCCCGCAGCTCGGGACGGGCGACGGCTCGGAGCTCGCACCGCTCGACCTGCCACAGGATTACTGGGTGCTCCTCCTCCTGCCTCACGGCGCCGCCAAGGCTTCGACGGCAGCCGTCTACCGCACCTTCGACGAGCGCGGAGCGGCCGGCGGCTTCGAGGAGCGCCGAGCCACGCTCCTCACTGCGATTCATGGCACGGCGCGCGCGGTCGATCTCGCGGCGCTGCCCCGGAACGACCTCGCGTCGTCGCCGTTCGCAGAGCGCCTGCTCGGGCTCGGCGCCTTCCGGGCCGACGTCACCGGCGCCGGCCCGGTCGTCTACGGGCTCTTCCTCCACCGCCGCCACGCCGAGGCCGCACGGGCCCTGTTGGAGCCGCTCGGGACGGCCTGGATCACGGTGCCTGCGTGGTACGGTTGACCGCGTGTCCGCTACCCCGATGATCGAGCACGGCGGTACCCGGACCGGCCGCTGGCTGAGCGAACGGCGCCTCCGCGTTGCGGTCTGGATCGCTGTCGCCGAGGGGATTCTGGTCGTGTTCCACGTCATCCCGTGGTTCGCCGCGTTGGCCGTCGCGGTGGCCGTGCTCGTCGGGTACTTCGCCTGGGCCCGCACCCAGCGCTCGCCGTCGATCAGGCAGGGCGGCTGGATCCTCGCCGTCTCGCAGGCGCTCATGGCGCTCGTGCCGGTACTCGTCGTGATCGCGACGACGCTGGCGATCATCGCGGTCGCGATCGCCGCCGTGATCGCGCTCGCCGTCCTGCTCGCCGACCGTCGTTAGCTGCCTATACTCGGACCCCGTTTCAGTGGGGTGTAGCCAAGCGGTAAGGCAGCGGGTTTTGGTCCCGCGATCCCAGGTTCGAATCCTGGCACCCCAGCCATTCCGCGCCCACTCGTGATCGCACCCAAGCTCGCAGCCCTCGTGATGGCCGGCGGCCTCGGCACCCGGATGCGCTCCGCCGTGCCGAAGCACCTGCACCCTCTGCTCGGGCGCCGGATGGTCGACTGGGTGCTCGAGTCGGCGCGCCCA
>JBKJML010000099.1:0-9064 GCA_046596415.1 Gaiellaceae bacterium
TGATCGCGTCCATCGCGCTCTCCGGCACCCGGACGACCGCGCCGAGGTGGGCGAGCGTCGTTTCGGCGAGCGCGAGGTGCTCCTCGCCCGCGTGCGCTCCCGCGCAGAGGCCCGCCATCCCCTCGTGCACGGTCGCGGGGGTGTTCGGCATCGCGCGCACGACCGGGATGCCGTCGGCCAGGTGCCGCTCGATTGCCTTCGTCGGGATCGCGGCGGCGATCGTCAACACGGTCTGCCCGGGGACGATCGCGCTGCCGGCGTCGGCGAGGAGCGCCTCGATGTCCTGCGGCTTGACCGCGATCACGACGAGTGTCGCTCCCTGGACGGCGGCGCGGTTATCGGTCGTCGTAGTGACGCCGTGGCGCGTCGCGAGCTCCTCGAGCCGTTCGGTGCGCCGGCCGGTGACGACGATGTCCGCCGCCGTGTGCCGGCCCGACGAGAGGAGACCCACGACGAGGGCCTCGCCGATCCGCCCGGCGCCGAGAATTGCGATCCGCGTGCTGGAGGTTTCCATCCCCGGAGTCTAGGTATCAGCCGGTCAGGGCTCGCAGGCGACGGAGGCCCTCGGCACGTCGCTCGATCCCGATCGTCCCGTCGGCTCCGACGCCCGGCGCCTCGAGCGTGATGTGGCCGCCGTAGCCCCGAGCACGCAGACCGGCAAAGAAGGTGACAAAGTCGATGCGTCCCTCGCCCGGGATCCGGTAGCAACGGACGCCGGCTTCGTCCAGAAGCGAGCCGGCGAAGTCCTTGACGTGGACGTGCTCGACAAGGTCTCGCTCCCAGAGCCAGTCGGCTTCGAGAGCCGCTTCGAGCTCGTCGTGCAAGGCCAGGAACTCCGTGTCGAGTGTGACCCGGCATCTCTCGTCGAGCTCACAGGCGCGGCGGACGTTCTCGAGCGGCGATCCGACGCGTGCAGGAATCGTCTCGACCGTTAGCACGAGCTCGCTGCGCGTCGCCGCATCGAGCAGCGCGGGCAGCGCGGCGAGGTTTCGCTCGAGCAGGGAGTCGCCGATCGGAAGCTCCCAGAGGTGAAGGACCGTGATCGAGGCGCCGACCTGTTGTGCAAGTCCGAGATTGAGGTCGAACAGGGCGAGAGCCTCGGACGGGTCTTCCGCCGACAAGCCGGCCCCGATCGATTTCTCGAGGTGGACGACCGGGAACGAGATCCCGGTCGACCGGAAGTGGGCGGCGACGTCGTCGATCGCGTCGAGCCAGGACCGAAAGGTCACCACCTCCATCCCGTCGGCTCCGGCCGGGCAGCGGGCGGTCCGCTGCCAGTCGGGGTACTCGGGCCAGCGCGAGTCGGTGCCCGTGCAGGCCAGGATCATGCGGCGTAGCGGGTTCGCACCCGCGCCTGGCGGCCGGCCGCCGCGTTCGCGCCCGGGACGAGGCCGCGCTGCCAGCCGGCCAGCAGGTAGGCGCACGCGAGGCCGGCCCACTCGCCGTAGGGGGCGAGGAGCGCCGCCGTCTCTTCCGGCTCCGGCCAACGGCCCCAGAGGGCGGCGCAGAGCTTCATCAGGCCGAGGTCGCCGACGATCGCGTGGTCGAAGCGGCCGAGCCCCTCCATCGAGACGACGCCGAGCGACCATGGCCCGAGCCCGCGCTCGCGCAGTAGCCGCGCCGCGGCGGCCTCGAGCGGGACGTCGCGCAGCCGCTCGACGTCGAGATCGCGGCAGATCCGGACGAGCGTCGAGCCACGGTGGGTCGCGAGACCGTGACGGCGCAGGCCGACGGGGGAGAACGCCGCCAGGTCGGCAGTGAGCGGCGGGGCGTGCAGCCCGTCGGCCACCACCGGCATCCGCTCCCGGATCACGCGCCGCTCGATCGCGCGGGCGAGCTGCGCCTCGATCAGCTGTCCTGCGACGGCCCGCAGGAGCGAGTGAGCGACGGTAGCGGTGCGCGCCGGGCGCATCCCCCGCAGCGCCGAAAGCGACGGCCCGAGCAGCGGATCGGCAGCGAAGCGGAGCAGGAACTCCGAATGGTCGTCGTCGAGCGCGAGCACGAAGCGCATCCGCTCGACGGCAGCGTCGCTCGTGGCGCGGATCGTCACCGTGCCGTCCGGGCCCTGCCACGCGCGCGCCCACTCGTCGCCGCCGAGTGTGGCTGTCACGACCCCGGCCGCGACTCGCTTCGTCGCGTCGCCGAACCCGGCGGAAAGGCGTAGGAGATAGGCCCCGGCGGGGCGGATGAGCACTTCGGCAGCCACCTCCCGAAGATAGAGGATCGGGCGGGCGCCATCCGGACAGCCTGCGGGCGCGGTACCGTCGCCTCGATGGGGATCGTCGACCGTGTCTCGCTGCGCTCGCGCCGCCGCAAGCTCGGCCTCTTCATGGAGGCGATGCGCCCGACCGCGGCGACCACGGTGCTCGACGTCGGCGTCGATGACTTCGGCTTCGGCGAGCATCCCGGCTGCGGGACGCTCAACTTCTTCGAGGAGCTCTACCCGTGGCAGGAGCGGATCACCGCGCTCGGCCTGCACGAGGGGCTCACGTTCCGCGAGCGCTACCCCGGCGCAAGCTACGTCCAGGGCGACGCGACCGCGCTGCCGTTCGCCGACGACAGCTTCGACATCACCTTCTCGAACGCCGTGATCGAGCACGTCGGCCCGCGCGTCAAGCAGCGGGCCTTCGTCGAGGAGGCGCTGCGTGTCTCCGGCCGGGTGTTCCTCACCACTCCGAACCGTTGGTTCCCGGTCGAGGTCCACACGCGCGCCCCACTCGTCCACTGGCTGCCCGACCGCTACGCCCATCGCGCCTACGACCTGATCGGCAAGCCGTGGGCGAAGGAGAATCACCTGCTCGGCCCCGCCGACCTCGAGGCGCTCTTCCCCGTGCCTGTGCGGATCGTCAATCTCGGCCTGACGCTGGTGGCGATCGTTGACTAATCGAATCGCAACCGGGGCAGTTGCGGTGCTGATCGTCGGGCTCGCGTTCCATAACGCGGCGATGGCTGCGCTCTGGCGTGCCGGCCTTCGCGACGGGCCGCTCACCGTGGTCGCCGCCTGGAAGGAGGCGCTCCTCGCGCTCGCGCTCGGCGTCGTCGCCTGGCGGACACTGCGCGACCGTCGCTTGCCGTTCACGCCGAACGCGGTCGACGCGCTGGCGGCGCTGTTTGCGCTCCTCGTCGTCCTCTATGCGGTGCTGCCGCAGGGCTGGCTCGACGGTGAGGCCGACCAGCGGGCGGTCGCCTATGGCCTGCGCTCGGCGCTCGTGCCGGTCGGCGCCTGGTTCCTCGGCCGCTCGGTGCCGCTGCCGCTCGAGCGCCTGCGCGCGCTTGCGATCGGCGTCGCCGCGGCGGTCGCTGCGATCGGGCTCGTTGATCTTTACGCGGTCTCGCTCGACTGGTGGCGGCACTCCGGCGCGGTCGGCTGGTACCGCGACCAGCTCGATCTCGACTACGGCAAGGCGCTCTCGGGCCTGCCGGAGAACTTCGTCTACAACGACGGTGACGAGCGGCCCGAGCGACGGCTCGTCTCGACCTTCCTGAGCCCGCTCGCGACCGCGCACCTGCTCGTCGTCGCGCTGCTTGGTCTGACGGCCGTCCGCCGCAGCCGCTGGACGGCGCCGCTCGCCGCGCTCCTGCTCGCCGGGCTCCTCTTCAGCTACTCGCGCTCCGCGCTCGCGGCCCTGGCGGGCGGCCTCGTTGTGCTCGCTCTCGCCCTGCGCCGCCTCTGGCCGGCTGCCGCGGCGCTCGCGCTCGTCGTCGTCGGAGTCGCGTTCGTGAAGGCGTATCCGTCGATTGGGCCGGAGACGACGTTCACGCCGGCCGAGCTCGTCTTCCAGCGCGAGAACGCTGCCAAGTCACCTCTGCGGAGCGGTGACCCGCTCGACCCGAGCGAGTCCTCGACGGCGAGTCACTGGCGTAACCTGCGCGACGGCATCGACACGGTCGTGCACCACCCGCAGGGCTTCGGGCTCGGCAACGCCGGCACGAGCGCGCGCCGCACCGGCACCGAGTTGAAGGCGGGCGAGTCGACCTACACCGAGCTCGGGGTCGAGACGGGCCTGCTCGGGATGCTGGCGTTCGTCGGCTGGGGCCTCGGAGCGCTGTGGCTGCTCGTTCGGCGTGAGCCGTGGCTCGCTGCGGCGTTCGCGGCCGTGCTGGCGATCGCGCTCCAGACGGACGTGCTCGGCGTGCCCTGGCTCGCCTACTGCCTCTGGGCTCTCGCCGGCACGGCAGCCTCGCGCGCGCCGTTATCGTCCCGGGTGCGATGAGCATCGACCCTCGCGTCGGCATCGGCCACGTCCATCTGAAGGTGGCGGACATCGACCGCTCGCTCGCCTTCTGGCGCGGCGTGCTCGGCTTCGAGGTGCAGCAGCGGCTCGGCGATCAGGCGGCGTTCGTCTCGGCCGGCGACTACCACCATCACATTGCGCTCAACACCTGGGAGTCGAAGGGTGGTTCGCCGCCACCGCGCGGGACGACCGGTCTCTACCACGTCGCCGTCCTCTATCCCGATCGCAGGACGCTCGCCGAGGCGCTGCGCAGCGTGCTCGCTGCCGGGATCCCGCTCGTCGGCGCGACCGACCACGGTGTCAGCGAGGCGCTCTACCTGAGCGACCCCGACGGGAACGGCGTCGAGCTCTACCGTGACCGCCCGCAGGAGGAGTGGCCGCGGCCGCCCGACGGCTCCGAGGGGGTGGCGATGTTCAACGCACCCCTCGACCTCGATGCCTTGTTGGCCGAGCTCGACTGATGGGGAAGGGCTACGCCGAAGGCCCTGCGGCCGACGAGGCGGAGCGCCGGCTCGACGAGCTCGAGCGCGGGGTCGAGGAGGTGCCCGAGGAGCGGTCGGCGGTCCACGGCTCGACAGAGGACGAGCCGGCGTCACACTTCCTCGGCTGGCTCGACGAGGTCGATCCCGACGCGCTCTTCGAGAGCGGCGCCGCGTGGGGGATCAAGATCGTTCGCATGCGGGCGTGACCGCCGAGACCGAGCGGCTCCGTGGCGAGCCGCTGGCGCCGAAGCACCTCGACGAGTTGGCGGCGATCCTCGGCGACCCTCGCGTTGGTGCAACCCTGGGCGGTGTGAGGACGCGCGCGGAGACGGCGGAGCGGCTCGCCATCCACGTTGCGCACCGGGAGCGTGAGGGCTTCGGCTATCGCCTCTGGCGCGACCGCGAGGGCAGGCTCGTCGGCCGCGGCGGTCCGGAGCGAAAGATTGTCGAAGGAAGGCTGCAGGTCGAGGTCGGCTACGCGGTCGTGCCGGAGTGCTGGGGCCAGGGGTATGCGACCGAGATCGCGAGCGCCTCGATCCGGGAGGCCTTCGAGCAGCACGGGCTTCGCGAGGTCGTCTGCTACACGCTGACCGGCAACACCGCCTCGCGGCGCGTGATGGAGAAGGCCGGCTTCACGTACGAGCACGACTTCGAGCACCCGCCGTGGGGCTTGCATGCGCTCTACCGCCTGCGCGCCGGCGGGTAGCCGCGCGGCTGGCTGTGCTATGCCTATGGCTATGAAACCGGTCGAGCAGCTCGATCGCGTCATCATCCGCTTCGCCGGCGATTCAGGCGACGGGATGCAGCTCACGGGCGATCGCTTCACGAGCGAGACCGCGATGTTCGGCAACGACCTCGCGACCTTCCCGGACTTCCCGGCCGAGATTCGCGCCCCGGCCGGCTCGCTGCCGGGTGTGTCGGGCTTCCAGGTCCACTTCGCCGACCACGACATCCTGACGCCGGGCGACCAGCCGAACGTGCTCGTAGCGATGAACCCGGCGGCGCTGAAGACGAACCTCATGGATTTGCCGAAGGGCGGCACGCTGATCGTCAACACCGACGCGTTCAACGAGCGCAATCTTCAGAAGGCGGGTTACGCGGCAAATCCGCTCGAGGACGGGTCGGTCGCCGACTACAACGTCCACCCGGTGGCGCTCACGACGATGACGATCGAGGCGCTCAAGGGGATCGACGTGACCCCGCGCGAGGCGGAGCGCTCGAAGAACATGTTCGCGCTGGGCCTGATGTCCTGGCTCTATCACCGCCCGACCGAGGGCACGATCGCCTACATCGACAAGAAGTTCGGCTCGAAGCCGACGATCGCCGAGGCGAACATCACCGCTTTCAAGGCCGGCTACGCGTTCGGCGAGACGACCGAGGGCTTCGCCGTCTCCTACGAGGTGAAGCCGGCGAACCTGCCGCCCGGCCGCTACCGCCAGATCACCGGCAACACGGCGCTCGCCTACGGCCTGATCGCCGCCTCACGGCAGGCGAAGCTGCCGCTCTTCCTCGGCGCCTACCCGATCACCCCCGCCTCCTCGATCCTCGAGGAGCTGGCCGGCAGAAAGTCGTTCGGGGTGAAGACCTTCCAGGCCGAGGACGAGATCGCGGCCGTTGGCGCGGCGCTCGGCGCCTCCTTCGGCGGCGCGCTCGGTGTGACCGCCTCCTCTGGCCCCGGGATCGTGCTGAAGTCGGAGACGATCGGCCTTGCCGTGGCGCTCGAGCTGCCGCTCGTGATCCTGAACATCCAGCGCGCCGGGCCCTCGACAGGGATGCCGACGAAGCCGGAGCAGGCAGACCTCTTGATGGTGCTCTACGGACGCAACTCGGAGAGCCCGCTGCCGGTGATCGCAGCCTCCACCCCGTCGCAGTGCTTCCACGCGGCGATCGAGGCGGCGCGGATCGCACTCAAGTACCGCACACCCGTCTTCCTGCTCTCGGACGCCTATCTCGCGAACGGCTCGGAGCCCTGGCTGATCCCGGCTGTCGACTCGCTGCCCGACATCTCGGTCGCGTTCGCGACGCAGCCGAATGACGGCGAGGACTTCCATCCGTACAAGCGCGACGAGGTGACGCTCGCACGACCGTGGGCGGTCCCTGGCACGCCGGGACTCGAGCATCGGATCGGTGGGCTCGAGAAGGCGGACGGGACCGGCAACATCTCCTACGACCCCGACAACCACGACCGGATGGTGCGGCTGCGCGCCGCGAAGGTGGCGGGGATCGCGGCCGACATCCCGGAGCTCGCGGTCGACGACCCTGACGGGGCCGATACGCTCGTGCTCGGTTGGGGCTCGACGTACGGGCCGATCGGCGCCGCCGTTCGGCGCGTGCGGGGGAATGGCCAGAAGGTGGCGCACGCGCACCTCCACTATCTGAACCCGTTCCCGCGCAACACCGGCGAGGTGCTGCGCAGCTACGACAAGGTGCTGATCCCGGAGATGAACCTCGGCCAACTGCTGAAGCTCGTGCGAGCCGAGTTCCTCGTCGACGCGGTCGGCTACAACAAGGTGCGCGGGATGCCGTTCCGCTCCAGCGAGCTCGCCGAGGCGATCGAAGCGGTGGTGAAGCAGTGAGCCGGCTCCTGCGGGAGAGCCCGTTCTCCTACCGCGACCGGCGCGACGGGACGGTGACGATCTTCTGGAAGCGCCAGCTCGCGACGACGCTCGCCGGCATGCTCGCCGAGCGGTTCCTCGCCGCCGTGCCGGAGGCGAGCGAGGACGAGTTGCAGCTTTTGATGGCGCGCGCGACGGGCAACTTCAAGCGCGGCAATGAGCGAAGGCAGAGGCGATGAGCGAGAACGGGCACCTGATCCAGCTTTCGGCGAAGGACTTCAAGACCGACCAGGAAGTCCGCTGGTGTCCGGGCTGCGGCGACTACGCGATCCTGAACGCCGTCCAATCGTTCATGCCCGAGCTCGGGATCGCGCGCGAGAACATCGTCTTCGTCTCCGGGATCGGCTGCGCGGCGCGCTTCCCGTACTACATGCAGACCTACGGGATGCACTCGATCCACGGCCGCGCGCCGGCGATCGCGACGGGGCTCTCGGTGTCGCGCCCCGATCTCTCGGTGTGGGTCGTGACCGGCGACGGCGACTCGCTCTCGATCGGCGGCAACCACCTGATCCACGCGCTGCGCCGGAACGTCAACTTCAAGATCCTGATGTTCAACAACGAGGTCTACGGGCTGACCAAGGGCCAGTACTCGCCGACGTCGAAGCTCGGCACGATCACGAAGACCTCGCCGCTCGGCTCGCTCGACCGCCCGTTCAACCCGCTCTCGCTGGCGATCGGCGCCGAGGCGACCTTCGTCGCGCGCGCGATCGACACCGACAAGAAGGAGCTGACCGAGGTGCTCCGCGCCGCCGCGCACCACAAGGGGAGCGCCTTCGTCGAGATCTACCAGAACTGCAACATCTACAACGACGGCGCCTTCGACTTCGTGCGGGAGGAGAAGGAGAACCGTCTGTACCTGCGGCACGGCGAGCCGGTCGTGTGGGGCGACAAGGGAGTGCGCCTGCTGCCGGACGGCCCGCCGGAGGTCGTGGCTGCGTCCGAGCCAGGCCTGCTGATCCATGACGCTCACGCCCACGAGCCCGCGCACGCGTTCGCGCTGTCCCGGATGACGCAGGAAGCGATCGGCGCCACCCCGATGGGCGTCTTCCGCGACGTCGAGCGCCCGGTCTACGACGAGCTGATGTCCGAGCAGATCGGTGTTGCGAGGGCGAAGGGCGAAGGCGAGCTCGCGGCGCTACTGGGCAGCGGCGACTCGTGGGTTATTAAGTAGAGGCACCGGCAGGCTCGACTTTTTAGGTGCGGTAGGTAGATACTTGACTGTGGTCGACACAGCACCCACCGCGGGTGATTCATGACCGCTGAGGTCAGTGTGATGAACCGACATGGGGTTGCTCTGGCAGCCGACAGTGCGGTGACGGTCGAGAGTGAGCTGGGGCGGAAGGCGTGGCCTACGGCTAACAAGATCTTCGGCCTATCCCGCACGCATGCCGTTGGACTGATGATCTACGGCGGAGCAGAGATGATGCGCATGCCTTGGGAAACGATTATCAAGGTCTATCGAGACCAGCTTGACCTTGCGCCTAAGGACACGTTGTCCAACTACTCGGACGACTTTCTCGCCTTTCTCGAACGCAATACCGCTCTGTTTCCTCCCGATGAGCAGGCGATCTACTTTTTCGGCAAACTTACGGGGTATTACACCGAGATATTGCGTGGGGCCGAAGCCCGACTGAACCTCCGCCTCGCGGATGGTCAAGGCGTAACCGAGGAAGGCGTCGTCGCCGCGGTCATCGAGGAGATCGACGACAAACACAAGTTGTTGCGAGATGAG
>JBKJML010000185.1:0-23598 GCA_046596415.1 Gaiellaceae bacterium
TCAACGGGAGGGCCGAGACGACGTGGACATCGCGCGGGTACCGGTAGCCCCCGAGCCGTTGCTTGCCGAACGCCACGAGCTCCTCGGCGGTGGCGGTCGGGCCCGAGCGCAGCTCGACGAACGCGACGACCTCCTCACCGTGCGCAGCGTCGGGGCGTCCGACGACGCCCGCGGCCGCGATCGCGGGGTGCTCGAGCAGCGCCTCCTCGACATCGCGTGGGAAGACGTTGAAGCCGCCGCGGATGATCAGATCCTTCTTGCGGTCGACGACGTAGACGTAGCCGTCCTCGTCGACGCGGCCGAGGTCGCCCGTGTGAAACCAACCGCCGCGCATCGCCTCCTCGGTCGACTCGGCCGAGCGCCAGTAGCCCCGCATCAGCATCGGCGAACGCGCGCAGATCTCGCCGACCTCGCCGGTGGCAACCTCACGATCAGCGTCGTTCAGGATGCAGAGCTCGACGCCCGAAACCGGTGTGCCGACCGATCCGCGCCGCACCTTGCCGGGCGCGGTGGCGGTCAGGATCGCGGCGGTCTCCGTGAGCCCGTACCCCTCGCGCACCTCGACACCCGGCAGCCGTCGCTCAAGCTCCTCGGCCACCTCGACGGGAAGCGGTGCTCCGCCGGACGCGAGGTAGCGAAGCTCCGAGAGGTCGTAGTCCTCGAGCGGCTCGCCGAGCAGCATCTGGATCATCGAGGGCACGACAGCGGCGGCCTGGACACGGTGCTCCTGCGCGAGCTCGAGCCACGTGCCGGGCTGGAACCAGCGCATCAGGACGCCCACCCCGGGTTCGGGCTGGTGGAGGCCGACGACGGTGACGAGGAGCCCGAACGCGTGCGAGAGAGGCAGCGAGCCGAGGCCCCGGGTCACGCCGGGCAGGTAGCCGACGCGCTGCGCGGCATCGCCGGCGCGCCAGAGGCTCTCGTGCGAGAGCATGACGCCCTTCGCGCGCCCGGTCGTGCCGCCGGTGTACATCAGTGCTGCAAGCTCGGAAGGCTCACGAGGGACGATCGAAAGCGGCTCGGCAGTCTCGAGTTCTGCGAACGGCACCACGTCCTCGTCAGTGTCACCGGTCGAGACGACGAGAGCCACGCCGGCGTCGGCCGCCGCGGCGCGCACGGTGGGGAGCAACTCGGGCGAGGTGACGACCGCCTTGGCGCCGGAGTCGACGAGCACGTGGCGAAGGTCTTCGCGGGTCAGCAGGAAGATCGCCGGCGTGACGACCGCACCCGCCCGCCAGGCGGCGGTGTAGGCGATCGGCACCTCCGGGCAGTTCGCAGCCATGACGACGATCCGGTCGCCGGGCTCGATGCCCCTCGCGGTTAGCCCGCCGGCGGCGCGGGACGCGCGCTCGTGCTGCTCTCGGGAGCCGAGCCAGCGCCCTTCGAACCAGAGCGACGGGTAGTCGCCGTGGCGCTCGTAGGAGCGTTCCGCGAGCGCTGCGAGGTGGAAGTCGGACGCCATCCGTGAAAGTCATCGTAGAACGACCGGGGCCGGCGTCTCCGCCGGCCCCGGTCGTTCCTTCGAGACGAGGTTCACGCGCTAGCCGCGCGGACGCCCGTCGATCAGCTTGCCGGTCGCGCTCCAGAGACCGTCCTTGTACTGGATCGTCTGCTGCTGCGAGATGATGAAGTGGTCCGTCTTGGACGTCTTCATCTTCACACCGGGCAGGGCGAACCGGTTCGTCGAGTTCAGCGACAGGAGCGCATCCATCAAGCCCTGACGCGTTGGGTTCTTGCCGGCCTTGTACATCGCCTGCACGAACGTCTCCGCCTTGGCGAAGCCGTAGAGATACAGGCCGTTCGTCGTCTTGGCGCTCGGCAGGAACCGTGCCATCAACGTGTTGTACTCCTTGATAGCCGCGTCGTTCGCAAAAACGGGCGACGCCGGATCCTTCAGGTAGCTCGTGCTGATCGAGCCGTTCACCGTCGCGGCGTTCGAGGCGCCCACGGCGATCCCCATGAACGTGTCGGTGGCCGACACGGAGTTGACGTAGATCTGGTCGGGCTTCCAGCCGACGCCCTTGACGGTCGCGTACGTCTTGATGGTGGGAGTCGGGGTGACGAAGATCATCAGCACATTCGCGCCCGACGCCTTCAGCTTCAACACCGTCGACGTGACGCTCGGATTGGTGACGTCGAAGGCCTCCTGCGCGACGATCAGCTTGTCCGCCAGCGTCTTGCCGAGGGCCGAGCGGAAGCCGTACAGGTAGTCCTTGCCGTAGCTGTCGTTCTGGTACATGACGGCGACCTTGTCGTTCTGGTGCTTCGCCTTCACGTCCAGGCCGTACAGGCGGGCCTCGGAGATGTAGTCCGGCTGCCAGCCGATCGTCCACGGGTACTTCTTCCAGTTCGAGCCGAACTCGCTCGCGCCGGTGGAGACGAGGACGTGCGGGACCTTCGCCGCGTTGAGGTACGGCTGGATCCCCTGGTTCACTTCGGTGCCGAGCGAGCCGACGACTGCGAAGACCTTGTCGGACTCGACGAGCTTCCGCGTGAGCTGGATGCTGTTCGCCGGGTTGTAGCCGTCGTCGTAGACCTTGAAGTCGACCTGACGGCCGTAGATGCCCCGCTTGCCGTCCGGGCCCTTGCGGGAGTTGATGTAGGCGAAGTACGCCTTCATGCCCGCCGGGATCGGTGCATAGCTCGACGCAGGTCCGGTCAGCGGATAGGTGCCGCCGATCGTGATCGTGCGGGCCGAGATACCGGGTGTCGCGGCAGAGCCGCTGCTCTTGGCGAGCGCGGCCGGAATCGCGAGTAGCAACGCGCAAACCAGCGCGAGAGAAACGAGTGAGACCCTACGCATGAAAGTTCCTTTCGGGAGAACCCACGTTCAGGACGCCGACTGTACAACCCTTACGAGAGAAAACCAAGAGTTCAGGCAGTGCTTCTCTTTGAAGACTCCGGAAAGCTCTTCTTGTTTGTAATCGGGGTCGAACAGGCGAAGCGCTCGCAGACGTAGACGGCCGTCAGACCCTCGATGAGCCCCTTGCCCCCAAGGAGCGGTACCGCCTCGTCAGGCCCGACCGCGACGACCGTGCGGGGCTGAAACGGGTCGAGCGCCGCGCGCGCGACTTCGGAGCGCACGTCGCCGGCGATCGCGAGCTCGCGCGGGGTCGACAGGTGGAGATCTAGCGCGCAGAGCGCCCAGCCGAACGCACTCGGCGCCCGCGTGAGCGCCGGGCGGACAAGACGCAGCACCGACACCGCGCGCCGCTCGAGCTCGTCGTCTCCCCACAGGCGTGCGAGGCGCAGCAGAACGTGCGCGAGCATCGAGTTCCCGGAGGGAATCGGGTGGTCGTCGAGCTCCTTCGTGCGCGCAACGAGCGCCTCGCCGTCGGCGGCCGCGAGGAAGAAGCCGCCACGTTCCTCGTCGGCGAAGAGCTCGACCGCGGTCAGGGCAAGGCGGCGGGCCTCGTGCAGCCACCGCGACTCGCCGGTTGCGATGTGGAGCTCGAGCAGGCCGTGCGCGACGTTTGCATGGTCGTCGAGGTAGCCGGGGCCGCTGCAACGCCCGGCCCGGAAGCTGCGCCGCAGCCTGCCACCCTCGGAGAGCGGCCCGAGCACGAACTCGGCGGCGCGCGTCGCGGTCTCGATCCAGTCGTCGCGCTCGAGCCGGCGTCCCGCCTCGGCGAGCACCGCGATCGCGAGCCCATTCCAGGATGCGATCGCCTTGTCGTCGCGGCCCGGCTTCGGCCGTGGCTCCCGCGCCACGAAGAGGCGTTCGCGCTCCTCGGGGGTCAGCTCACCGCGCAGTACGAACCGCCCGTGCTCGAACGGCTGCAGCAGCTCGGCGCGCTCCGCGCCGAGCACGCTCGCGAGCTCCGCCGGCGTCCAGGTGAACGTGAGCCCCTCGACGCCGTCCGTGTCCGCGTCCTGCGCCGAGGCGAAGCCCCCTTCGGGGAGCGACAGCTCGCGGACGACGTAATCGAGGGTCGCGGAGCACACATCCCGGTAGCGCGGCTCGCCGAGCGCCGCGAAGGCGTGCAGGTACGCCGAGGCGAGCAGCGCGTTGTCGTAGAGCATCTTCTCGAAGTGCGGCACGAGCCAACGATCGTCGACCGAGTAGCGGTGGAAACCGCCGCCGACGAGGTCGTACATGCCGCCGAGCGCCATCCCGTCGAGCGTTCGCCGCACCATCTCCTCCTCCCCGCGCTGAAGCAGAAACTCGAGCGCCGACGCAGGCGGGAACTTCGGGGCGCGGCCGAAGCCACCGAAGGAGGGCTCGAACGCCTGCGCGAGGCCTTGCTCGGCCAGACGGAGCACCTCTTCGGTCAGCGGGTCGGCTGAGGGTCGCAACTCGCTCGAGTGACGCACCGCCTCGACGAGTCGCGCGGCCTGACGGGCGACATCGTCGCGCCGCTCGCGCCATGCCTCGGCGACCGCCTCGAGCACCTGCCGGAAGCTCGCCAGCCCATGGCGCGGCTCCGGCGGGTAGTACGTGCCACCGAAGAACGGCTCGCCGGCCGGGGTGAGGAACACCGTCATCGGCCAGCCGCCGTGCCCGGACATCGCGACGACGGCCTCCATGTAGACGGCGTCGACGTCGGGTCGCTCCTCGCGGTCGACCTTCACGTTGACGAAATGCTCGTTCATCACCGCTGCGGTCGCCTCGTCCTCGAACGACTCGTGCGCCATCACATGACACCAGTGGCACGCCGAGTAGCCGACCGAGAGCAGGATCGGCCGGTCCTCATCGCGGGCTCGGGCCAGCGCCTCCTCGCCCCATGGGTGCCAGTGCACCGGGTTCGCTGCGTGCTGGAGCAGGTAGGGGCTCGTCTCGCCGGCGAGGCGGTTCACGACAGCACCTCTCGCACCCCGCGGAGGCGCGTCCGGAGCAGCGCCTGGGCGTGCGAGGAGTCGAGCGAGCAGTCGAGCGGGCGGGTGTCCGGCGCGAGACCGGAGCGAACCGGGCGGCGCGCGACGAGCTCAGCGAAGCCGTGGCGCGAGACGGCGTCGGCGCCGGCGACGTGGAGCGGACCGGCAACGTCGAGAGCCACAAGCTCGAGTAACGCGGCGGCGAGATCGCCGACCTGTACCGGGCAGCGAATCTCGTTCGCGAAGAACGTCGTCGACTCGTCGAGGGCGGCCAGCTCGTGCTTGGACGGCGTCACGCCGCCGTAGATCAGTGAGGTGCGCACGAGCAGAGCGCCGGGGTGCGCGGCGAGCACCCCGTCCTCGGCGTCGGCCTTCGCGCGGCCGTACTCCGTCACGGGCGAGAGCGGGTCGTGCTCGCGGTAGGGGCGGCCGAGCCGACCGTCGAAGACGACATCAGACGAGAGGTGGAGGAGCCGGGCGCCGACGGCCGCAGCGGCACGGGCGACATTCTCCGCTCCGTCGACGGTGATCTCGCGCGCTCCCGCCCCGTCCTGGCGGTAGGCCGTGTGGACGACCGCGTCGGGTCGCAGGCGCCGGAAGAGGGCTTCGACTGCCACCGCGTCGCGGATCTCGACCCGCTCGCCGGTCGCGCCGCTCGCACGCAGGAGCTCGGCCCCGAGGTAGCCAGAGGCGCCGGTCACGTGCAATCGCATGGCTACGCGTTCCGACGGCGCCGGGCGACCCGGACGAGCTCGATCGCGATCGTGACCGCAACCGCGATCGCGAACGCGACGAGCAGCCCCTTCCAGGGCTGCTCCTCGAACGACTTGCCGCCGACGAAGCCGAGCAGGGCGCTGTAGCTTCCCCAGGCGAGGCCCGCGACGATGTCCCAGCGGATGAAGCGCCGCCAGGCGAACGTGTGCACGAAGCCGGCAGCGAAGGTCGCGGCGGTCCGCCCGCCGGGGATGAAGCGCGCGACGACGATCAGATAGCCGCCGCGCTCGTCGAGCTGGCGCTCGGCCCATTCGAGCCGCTTGCGCGACGACTCGCCGCTGAAGAAACGGTTTGCGATCCGATCGCCGATCGTGTGGCCGAGGAAGAACGAGATGTTGTCGCCGAGGATCGCGCCGCCTGCAGCGGCCGCGATCACGAGCCCGATCGAGAGGTCGCCCGCGCCGGCCAGCACCCCAGCCGTGATCGCGACGGTCTCGCTCGGTACGAGCGGGAAGAACGCGTCGAGCGCGGCGACCGCAAACACCACCGCGTAGCTCCACGAGGAGCCGGACACCGCGTCGACGAGGGTCTGGAACACAACCTCATGCTCGCAGAGCCGGCGCGGGCATGATGCGCCCATGCCGTTCCGTCCCCTCGAGGGTCTTCGCGTCGTCGACCTCACCTCGTCGCTTGCCGGCCCCTACTGCACCGAGCTCCTCGCCTCGTTCGGCGCCGACGTGGTCAAGGTCGAGCACCCGCAGCGTGGCGACGAGGCTCGCGCGTGGGGCCCGAGCTTCTACGCAGGCGGCAGCGTCATGTTCTTCGCAGCGAACGCGGGCAAGCGTTCGCTCGGCCTCGATGTGAAGCGCGGCCGAGACGTGCTGTTGAAGCTCGTCGACGGCGCCGACGTGTTCGTCCAGAGCATGCGCGCCGGCACCGCGGAGCGGCTCGGCTTCGGCCCCGAGGCGCTGACGGCGCGAAACGAGCGCCTCGTTTACTGCTCGATCGGCGCCTTCGGTCGCGAAGGGCCGCTGGCATCGCTCCCTGGCTACGACCCGCTCATGCAGGCGTTCGCCGGCCTCGTCTCGGTGACCGGCGAGCCCGACCGCCCGGGAGTGCGCTCCGGCGCGTCGCTCGTCGACCTCGGCACCGGTGTCTGGGCGGCGCTCGGGATCGTCGCAGCGATCCACGAGCGCGCGACCACCGGACGCGGTCGTGTCGTGGACACGGCGCTCTTCGAGACAGCGCTCGCGCTGCTCCCCTACCAGCTCACCGAGACAGTCTCGACCGGTGTCGCGCCGGGGCGCCACGGAACGGCGTTCCCCCTCATCGCTCCCTACGAGGTGTTCGCGACCGCGGACGGCGAGCTGATGATCTCGGCCGCCAACGACCACCTCTTCAGCATCCTCTGCGAGCGGACCGGCGTTCCCGGGCTTGCCGACGACGAGCGCTTCCGGACGAACCCCGACCGCGTCGCGAACCGCGACGCCCTCCTGCCGCTGCTGCGCGAACGGCTCCGCACCCGGCCTTCGGCTGAGTGGCTCGACGTTCTCGCCGAGATCCCGGTCGCGCCGGTCAACGACCTCGTCGCAGTCGCCACACACGCGCAGACGCGTGCCAGCGGGATCCTCCAGGAGGTCGGTGGCCACGACACCGTCGCGCCGCCGCTTCGCTTCGACGGCGAACGGCTGATGCTCGGCTCGGCGCCGCCGCTCCTCGGCGAGCACACAGCCGCGATCCTCGCGGAGGCAGGCTACGGCGAGGACGAGATCGCGTCGCTTGCGGAGGACGGCGTGATCGGGCTGATTCGGTAGTCCGATCGGTCGAGCCTGCGGAGAAATACGGAACCACTGAAGCGCGGAGCGGCCTAACGTGGTCGGTATGACCCATCTCTCCGCATCGTTCAGCAGCACGCTCCGCCTCAGGCTCAGCGACCGCCCCGGCAGCTTCGCGCGCGTCGCGCAGGCGATTGGCGACGCCGGCGGCACGTTCGGCGACATCGACCTCGTCCGCGCCGACGGCATGACGAAGGTCCGTGACGTCACGATCGCTGCGTCGTCGGTCGAGCACGTCGCGCGGATCGTCGACGCCGTCAAGGAGCTCGACGACGTCGACCTCGAGAGCGTCGCCGACCGCACCTTCCAGCTCCACGCCGGCGGCAAGCTCGAGATCTCCTCGCGCGTCGCGCTCCGCACGCCGGACGATCTTTCGATGGCGTATACGCCCGGCGTCGCGC
Organism: Gaiellaceae bacterium; assembly: GCA_046596415.1. Lineage (GTDB taxonomy): Bacteria > Actinomycetota > Thermoleophilia > Gaiellales > Gaiellaceae > JBKJML01. The sequence goes on from JBKJML010000185.1 coordinate 7,766, forward strand.
GCGTCTGCCTCGCCGTTGCCGAGGATCGAGCGCTCGCCTGGGAGCTGACGATCAAGCGCAATTCCGTCGCTGTCGTCAGTGACGGCACGGCCGTGCTCGGGCTCGGCGACATCGGCCCGGAGGCGGCAATGCCGGTGATGGAGGGCAAGGCGATCCTCTTCAAGGAGTTCGGCGGCGTCGACGCGTGGCCGATCTGCCTCGCGACGAAAGACGTCGACACGATCGTGGAGACCGTCGCGGCGATCGCTCCCGGCTTCGGCGGGATCAACCTCGAGGACATCTCTGCTCCGCGCTGCTTCGAGATCGAGCGGCGGCTGCGCGAGCGGCTCGACATCCCCGTCTTCCACGACGACCAGCACGGGACGGCAGTCGTTGTCCTGGCGGCGCTCCTCAACGCGCTTCGCGTCGTCGGAAAGAGCCTGCCGGACGTGACGATCGTCATCACGGGGGTCGGCGCTGCCGGCATCGCCACGGCGGACATCCTCGCGGCGGCCGGAGCGCGGGTCGTGATCGGCTGCGACAGTCGCGGCGCGATCCATCGGGGCCGAACCGACCTGAACGAGTCGAAGCGTGCGTTTGCCGAGCGGACGAACCCGGAGTCGAGGACCGGCAGCGCAGACGAGATGCTCGCCGGCGCCGACGTTTTCATCGGCCTCTCCGCACCCGGTGCCGTCACATCTGTAGGGGTCGGGACAATGGCGCCCGACGCGATCGTCTTCGCGATGGCGAACCCGACGCCGGAGGTGCTGCCGGAGGAGATCGAAGGCCACGCCGTCGTGATCGCGACCGGCCGGTCGGACTACCCCAACCAGATCAACAATGTGCTCGCGTTCCCTGGCATCTTCCGTGGCGCGCTCGACGTGCGAGCCTCGACGATCAGCGAGGAGATGAAGGTCGCGGCGGCGCACGCGATCGCGGCGGTCATTCCGGCGGCCGACCTCGGCCCGGAGTACGTCGTGCCGAGCGTCTTCAATCGCGCCGTCGGCCCCGCCGTCGCCGCAGCCGTCGCGGACGCGGCGGTCGCCGGCGGGCTCGCGCGAGCGCCACTGACGGCTCCTTAGACGTTTCTATTCGTACTGGAGTGCTTCGAGCGGGTCGAGCCTCGCGGCGCGCCGTGCGGGGAAGATCGCGGCGAGCATGCCGACGACTACCGTCGCACCGGCGAACACGACGATCTGCGTGGTGGGCAGCGAGAACTCGATGAACTCCACCCGGGCAACGAGCAAGCCGCCCAGGACGACCCCGAGCGAGATCCCGAGCACACCGCCGATCGCCGCCGTGATGATGCTCTCGAAGCGGATCATCCGCCGCGTCTGCCGACGGGTCATCCCCACCGCGCGCAGCATCCCGATCTCGCGCGTCCGCTCGAACACGGTCAACACGAGCGTGTTGACGATCCCGAACAGGCTGACGACGACGGACAGCGCCAGCAGCACGTAGAGAACGTTCAGGATCGACTTCAACGGCCCGATCTGGTTCTCGACGAACTGCTCCCGGGTTGCGCTCTTCGCGTTCGGGAAGTCGCCGAGCGCCGCTTCGAGCCTCGCCGTGTTCTCCGGCGTCACGCCGCCCTCCATGAGCACGAACGAGTAGATGTTCTTCGGGTGCTCGTACTCGGCGTCGAACCGCTCGGTCGAAAAAGTGACCGGGCCGAACGGCGATCCGCCCGACGGAGGCTCGAAGACGCCCTGCACGCGCAAGTCGAGCTTGGCCCCTGATGCGGTTATCAGCTCGACCGGCGAGCCGATCGAGAGCGAGTGATCCTCGGCGTAACCCTTGTCCACGAAGGCTCCGTCGCGGCCGAGGCTGCCCAGTACCGCCTGGGAGCCCTGCACCCAGTCGAGGGTGAGGACCTTCGCCGCCTCGTCGTCGACGGCGGTGATGAACTCCGTCTGGCCGAAGATGCGGGCCTCGCCCGCGCGGGTGCTGCCGACGGCGAGCACGCCGGGCGCCTTCGCAGCGGCCGCCGCAGCGCTCGTCGGGATCGGCGAGAAGTTGTTCTGCGCGGTGATCGCGTAGTCGCCGGTGAAGATGTCGTTCACCGCCCCTTCGAAGGTGGCGGTGATGCCCTTCGCCAGCACGGCGACGAGCGTGACGAGCGCCAGCCCGATCATCAGCGCCGCCGCGGTGGAGGCGGTGCGCTGCGGGTTGCGCCGAGCGTTGTCACGGGCAAGCGTCCCCGCCGCGCCGCCGATGCGCGAGGCCGGCCAGCCGAGCACCATCGCGAGCGGTCGGACGAGCCGCGCCGAGAACATCGCAACCCCGACGAAGATGAGCAGCGCGCCGATCCCCATCCAGAGGAGCACCTGGGTCGTGCCGAGATCGCTACCGAACAGACCGAAGGCAAGCGCCGCGAAGCCGAGCGCGATGATCGCGAGCGAGCCGAGTGTGCGGAAGCGCGCGAAGCGCGACTCGGGCAACGTCGCTCCCTCCCGGACGGCGGCGATGGGCGGCACGCGCGTCGCCCTGATCGCCGGCCGAAGGCTGGCGAAGAGCGTCACGAGAATGCCGACGAGGAGCGACACGACGACCGTCCGCAGCTCGAACACAAGCCCGTTGTTCGGGAGCGTGAAGCCGATCGTCCCGAACAGCTTGAACAGCCCCTTGGCGAGCAGTAGGCCGAGGACGAGACCGGCGAGCGAGGCCACGATCCCGATGACGAGCGCCTCGACGACGATCGACCAGAGCACCTGACGGCGGGAGCCGCCGAGCGTTCGGATCGTCGCGAACTCACGCGTTCGCTGCGCGATCGTGATCGAAAGCGAGTTCGCGATCACGAAGCTGCCGACGAAGAGCGCGATGCCGGCGAACGCCAGCAGGAAGCCCTGCAGGAAGGTGATGAACTCGTCCGTGTCGGCGGCGTCGTCGGCCACTTGCTCGGAGGCGAGCCTGACCTGTGTGCCTTTCGGGAGCGCTGCGGTGACCGACTTGACGAGGGCGGCGTCGGTCGTGCCGGCCGAGGCGGCGATCGCGATCTCGTCGAGCTCGCCCTCCTTCCCGAACAGCCGCTGCGCGGTCGCCAGGTCGAAGCCGGCGAGCGTAGCGCCGCCGATCGTCCCGACAGAGCCGAAGCTGACGAGCCCGGAGATACGCAGACGCTCCACGGGGCCCTCCGCCTGAACGCCGATCGAACCGCCGACCGCGAGCTTCTTCTTGGACGCCGTGGACTTGTCGATCACGACCTCGTTCGCTGTCGGCCAGGCGCCCTCGACAAGCGTCAGCGGGTTGAACGGCGAAGCGCTGTCCGCGATCGAGAAGCCGAGGTTCGGAGCGCCACCGAAGACGATCGCCTTGCCGTTCTCGTCGATGAGTTGCGTCGACTCGCTGTCGACGGCGCCCTCGGCCGCAGCGACGCCTTCGACACCGCGCACTGTCTCGAGCACCGACTCCGGGAAGGCCGGCGCGGATGCCCCGCTACCGTCGGAGAGGTCGAAGGCGGCCTTGCCGCTGACGACGGCGGTTGACCCCTTGCGGACGTCGGTGAAGATCGAATCGAACGCCTGGTCGATCGAGTCGGTGAGGACAAAGGTGCCGCTGACCATCGCGACGCCGAGCACGATCGCGAACGCGGTGAGCGCGGTACGAAGCTTGCGACCGAGCAACCCCTTGAGCGCGAACGAGATCATGCGGTGGTCAGGCCGCTGATCGCGGCGAGGATTTCGCCCTGGCTCGAGCGCGGCATGTCCTTGACGATCAGGCCGTCGGCGAGGAACAGCACCCGGTCGGCGATCGCGGCGGCGCGAGCGTCGTGTGTGACCATCACCGTCGTCTGCCCGTAATCCTCAACGGACGCACGCAGCAGTTCGAGGATCTCACCGCTCGTGGTCGAGTCGAGATTGCCGGTCGGCTCGTCTGCGAAGACCACGGTCGGTTGCGAAACGAGCGCCCGGGCGATCGCAACGCGCTGCTGCTGGCCACCGGAGAGCTCGGCGGGCCGGTGCGAGAGGCGGTCGGCGAGGCCAACCTTGCCGACGAGGTCAGCGAAGAAAGCGGGCTCGGGCGTCGAGCCGGCGATCGAGAGCGGCAGGACAACGTTCTCCTCCGCGGTCAGCATCGGCAACAGGTTGAAGAACTGGAAGACGAACCCGATGTGGGTGCGCCTAAGCCTCGTCAGGTCGCTGTCCTTCAGCGTCGTGATCTCGGTGCCGGCGATCGAGACGGTGCCGGTGGTCGGCTTGTCGAGCCCCGCCAGGATGTGCATGAGCGTCGACTTGCCGGAGCCGGACGGCCCCATGATGGCGGTGAGCTTGCCCTTGCCGATCTCGAGCGAGACGCCGCGGAGGGCGTCGACCGCCGTGTCGCCGGAGCCGAAGCGCCGCGTGATGTCGTGTGCGGCGACGACCGCCGCGTCCGATCCGTTCTCCATGAGCCCTCCGTCGCTTGTCCCGGTGTCCTCCCGCAAGTAATACCTCAGCGTGTGCCGAGGCGCAGCCCGAGCAGCGAGGGCAGCGCCGCGACGCCGCGGGCGAGCAGCGGCCCGCGGCGGCCGAGCTCTTCCGCCTCCTCGCAGCGCAGGATCGCGCCGCGGACGAGGCCGCCGCCGAGTGCCCGCAGCGGCTCGGGCGGCAGCGTTGCCGTGCGGCGGCGGACGAGCGGGAGCGAGCTCCAGCGGTCGTCGAGCGAGAGCGTGAGCGAGGCGAGCACCTGACCGCCGAGCCAGCTTGGGCCGACACCGTTCCCGGAGTAGCCGGCGCCGTAGTGGATACGCGTGCCTGAAACGGTGCCGAAGAAGGGCAGGTGGTCGGCCGACACGTCGATCGGGCCGCCCCAGGCGTGGGTGATCTTCGCCGAAGCGAGCGCCGGCAGCAGGCGGCGCAGCCCCTGCTCGGCGCGGGCGATCGAGGGCGCGTCCTCGTAGAAGCGGGCGTCGATCCTGCCCCCGCGGCCGATCGGCCCGGAGCCGCTCCCCAGCAGCACCCGACCGTCCGGCGTGGTGCGGAAATAGTGCAGGAACATGCGTGCGTCGACGATTGCCTCGCCGCCGGTCCACCCGACCTCGGCGAGCAACTCGGGCACAGGCTCGGTCAGGACGACGTAGCTGCCGAACACGGCGAGCCGACGCGAGACCGGGCGCCAGCCCGCGATCCAGGCGTTCGTGGCGACGACGACCTCGGGGGCGTGGACGCTGCCGCGAGGCGTGCGGACGACGCCGTCGCTGATGCCGGTCGCCGGCGTGCCCTCGTGGAGCGAGACGCCGAGCGCGAGCGCCCGTCGGCGCAGGGCGCGCACCAGGCGCATCGGCTGCACGGTGGCGCCGTCACGGTAGAGGACGCCGCCGCGGTAGACCGGTGAGGTGCAACGCGCCTGCACCTCGGCCGGGGTGAGTGGCATCGCTTCCTCGGGCACGCCGAGCTCGCGGGCGACCGCGACGGCCCGCTCGACCGATGCGTCTTGCGCCGGCGCCGCCGAGACCTTCAACAGGCCGCTCTCGCGCAGCCAGACGTCCTCGTCCAGCGCCCGCACCGCCGGGATCGCACCGTCTGCGGCGCGTGCGACCTCGAGCGCCCCATCCGCACCGACGAGCTCACGCAGCCGGGGAAGCGACGACCAGTAGCCGTGGAGGAAGCCGCCGTTCCGCCCGCTCGGGCCGATCCCCGAGCGCTCTGCCTCGACGAGCACGATGCGGAGCGCCGGGTCGCGCTCGTGGAGGGCGATTGCCGTCCAGAGGCCGGTTAGGCCACCGCCGACGATCGCCACGTCCGCGGCGGCGGCGCCCTCGAGCGGCGGCGCCGCCTCGTCGAGCGGCGCCTCCTCGTGCCAGTAAGGGGTGCCGGCGGCTACGCCCGCCCCATCAGCACGCCGGCCTCGGTCAGCACGTCGCCGAGCGTCCCCGCGATCCGGTCGAACTCCTCCTGACCGGCGATCAGCGGCGGCGAGATCTGGATCACCGGGTCGCCGCGGTCGTCGGCCCGGCAGATGAGGCCACGCTCCCAGAGGGCACCGGAGAGGAACCCGCGGAGCAGCGTCTCGCACTCGTCGTCCGAGAACGTCTCGCGCGTCTCCTTGTCCTTGACGAGCTCGATCGCGTAGAAGAAGCCGGTCCCGCGCACGTCGCCGACGATTGGCAGGTCGAGCAGCTGCTCGAGCGTCTTGCGGAACGTCTCGCCTGTCTCCGCGACGTGCTCGACGATCCGCTCACGCTTCATGATCTCGATGTTCTTCAGCGCGATCGCCGCCATCACGGGATGACCGCCGAACGTGATCCCGTGCAGGAACGACGCCTTCGACGCGAGGAACGGCTCCATCACCCTGTCGCTCGCGATCACGGCTCCGATCGCCGCGTAGGCCGACGACAGGCCTTTCGCGGACGTGATCAGGTCGGGCCGGATGTCGTACTTGATCGAGCCGAACCACTCGCCGGTGCGCCCGAAGCCGGTGATCACCTCGTCGGCGCAGAGCAGGATCCCGTAGCGGTCGCAGAGCGCGCGCACGCCCTGGAAGTAGCCGGCGGGCGGCGTGAACGAGCCGCCGGCGTTCTGCACGGGCTCCATCACGACCACCGCAACCGTCTCCGGGCCGGCCGCCTCGATCGTCTGCTCGAGGTCATCGAGGAGGTAAGCGGTGAACTGCTCCTCCGTCTCCGCCGCGGGGCGGTGGTAGCGGTTCGTGTTCCGCACGTGCAGCGTGTCGGGCACGAGCGGTTCGTACGCGTTCTTCAACGCCGCGATCCCGTTGATCGAGAGCGCGCCCATTGTGGTGCCGTGGTAGGCGGTGCGCCTCGCGATCGCCTTCCAGCGCCGCTCGCCGCGGGCGGAGTGGTACTGGCGCGCGAGCTTCCACGCAGTCTCGACCGCCTCCGAGCCGCCCGAGACGAAGAAGACCCGATTCAGGTCGCCCGGCGCGAGGGACGCAACCTCGTGGGCGAGCTCGATCGCCCGCGGGTGCGCATACGACCAGTTGGTGTAGAACGGCAGCTCCTTCATCTGCTCGTGCGCCGCGCGACCCACCTCGTCGCCGTAGGAGTAGCCGATCTGAACGGCGAAGAGACCGGCCAGAGCGTCGAGGTAGCGGTTCCCCTTCGAATCCTCGAGGTAGCAGCCGTCGCCGCGGACGATGATCGGCACGTCGACGTCCTGGTAGCCACCCATGCGGGTGAAGTGCAGCCAGAGGTGGTCGCGGGCTGCCTGCTGGAGGTCGATCGGGGCGGTCGTCATACGGCTCCCTTCGCGGTGCGGCGGTTCTGGACGAGGGTCAGGGCGAGCATCCCGCCGGCGGCGACGAGGAAGATCATCGTCCCGATCACGTTCACCTGCGGGGGCACGCCGACGCGCGCGGCGCCCCACACATACAGCGGGAACGTCACGGTGGCACCGGCGTTGAAGAGGGTGATCACGAAGTCGTCGATCGAGAGCGCGAACGCGAGCAGCGCGCCGGCGGCGATCCCGGGAGCGATCAACGGCAGCGTCACGCGACCGAACGTCTGAAGCGGGGTCGCGCCGAGGTCCATCGCCGCCTCCTCGAGGTGCCGGTCGAAGCCGATGAGGCGCGCCTTGACGGTGACGACGACGAACGAGATGTCGAAGGCGACGTGGGCGATGAAGATCGTCCAGAAGCCGGTCGAGACGCCGAGGTTGAGGAAGAGCGTCAGGAGCGATGCGCCCATCACGATCTCGGGCGTCGTCATCGGCATGAAGATCAGCAGGTTCGCGAGCCCCCGCCCCCGGAAGCCGTAGCGCACGAGTGCGAGCGCGACGAGCGTGCCGAGCACGGTGGCGACGACCGAGGCCAGGGCGGCGATCTGAATGCTCACCGTGATCGCCTCGCGCAGGCCCGGCGGCCCGAACGGGTCGAGCCAGTGGTCGAGCGTGAAGCCCTCCCAGGTGTAGTTGAAGCGTCCGACCGGGTCGTTGAAGGAGAAGAAGACGACGACCGCGATCGGCAGGAGCAGGTAGGCGAACGCGAGCAGCGCGTAGAGCGTCAGGAAGCGCCCGTGCAGGAACCTCACGTCAGCCGCTCCGTCCCGAGCGCCCTGGTGTAGGCGGCCACGGCGACGAGGATCGCCGCCATCAGGACGAACGAGAGCGCCGCCGCCTGCCCGTAGTCGGTGATGACGAGGAACTTCGACTGGATCACGTTCCCGATCATCGCCTCGCGCGGCGTGCCGAGGAGCTGTGCGTTCACGAAGTCGCCGGCGGCCGGGATGAACGTCAGCATCGTGCCCGCGAAGACGCCCGGCAGCGAGAGCGGCAGCGTGACGCGGAGGAACGCCTGGAAGCGGCTCGCGTAGAGATCCTCGGCCGCCTCGATCAGCCGCCCGTCGATCTGCTCGAGTGACGCGTAGAGCGGCAGCGCCATGAACGGCAGGAAGTTGTAGGTGATGCCCGCGACGACCGCGACCGAGGTGGCGAGCAGGCGGTCGCCGTCGCCGAGGACGCCGATCGTCTGGAAGAAGCTCACGACGGCGCCGTCGTCGGCGAGGATCGTCTGCCAGGCGAGTGTCCGGATCAGATAGGTGACGAAGAACGGCGCGATCACGAGCAGGAGGAGCAGGCTCTTCCAGCGGCCGCCACGGAACGCGATCCAGTAGACGAGCGGGTAGCTGATCGCGAACGCCGCCACGGTCGCGATCCCGGCGTAGAGGAGCGAGCGCACGAACTGCTCGTGGTAGGCCGAGATCGCCTCGGAGTAGTTCGACCACGCCCAGGTGAAGGCGTAGCCGACGTCGACCGACCCGGTCTGGAGCGAGGTGTGCGCCAGGTAGTAGGTCGGAACGACGAAGAAGAGCGCGAGAAACGCCGCCGCCGGCGCGAGCAGAAGGTACGGGACGAGCCCGCGATGCCGGTGCAGAAACGACACGACGACTCGACTAGGCGCCGACGACGCCTTGGAAAGCCGCCTTGTACGCCTTGTCGTCGGCCGCGGTCGCGTCGAAGATCTTCACCTTCGCGAGCGTTGCGGCGTCGGGGAAGATGAGCGGGTTCGAAGCGAGGCTCGGGTCGAGCGCCTGCATCGCCTCCTTCGCGCCCTCCACCGGGCAGATGTAGTTGACGTAGGCCTCGATCTGCGCCGCCACCTTCGGGTCGTAGACGTAGTTCATGAACGCGGCTGCGGTCGGCACGTCGCCGCCCGTTGGCACGAGCATGTTGTCCGTCCAGATCATCCCGCCCGCCTCGGGGAGCACGAACTTCAGCTTCGGGTTGTCGAGCGTCAGCTGCACCATGTCGCCGGACCACGCGACGCAGGCCCAGACATCGCCCTTGGCGAGCAGGCCCGAGTAGTCGTTGCCGGTGAACTGACGGATCTGACCCGAGTCGACTCCCTGCTGGAGCCGCTTGATCGCCTGGTCGAAGTCGGCCTGCTTGACGCTCGAGGGATCGCCGCCGCCGTCGAGGATCATCAGGCCCATCGTGTCGGGCATCTCGGAGAGGAAGGTGACCTTCCCTTTCAGCTTCGGGTTCTCGAGCAGCTCCTGGACCGAGGAGATCTCGCCGCCGAGCTTGTCCGGGTCGTAACCGATCCCGGTGAGACCCGACTGCCACGGGAGCGTGTGCTTGCGTTCCGGATCCCAGGACGGGCCGGCGAGTGCCGCGACGAGGTTCGACTTGTTCGGGATCAGGGCCGGATCGATTTCCTGCGCATAGCCGAGCCGCACCATCCGGGCGGCCATCCAGTCGGTCAGGACGGCGATGTCGCGCTTGACCGACTGGCCCTTCGCGAGCGCGGCCTGGTTCTTGCCGAACCACTGGTCGTTGTCGTTCACGTCCTCGATGTAGTCGACCTTGATCCCCGTCGCCTTCGTGAACTGGTCGAGCGTCGGGCGCTTTTTCGTCTTCTCGTCGATGTCGATGTAGAGCGGCCAGTTCGAGATCGTCAGCGTGTCCTTCACGCTGCCGCCGGCGGTCGTCGTACCAACCGTGGTGGCGGTGCTGTCGATGCCGCCGCCTCCGCAGGCGGCGAGGAATGCGGGGAGCGAGAGTACGGCGCCTCCAAGTGCGGCGCGCTCGAGCAGTTGGCGGCGGGTGAGATCGGTCAACGGGGTCCCTCCTCGGGGTGGTCGACGACAAAGGTTGCTTCAGGGCTCCACGAGAGGAGCGCGGTCTCGCCCGGGCGGGCACCTTCCGCAGCGCTCTCGCTGTTCTGCACGTAGACGCTGACGGGGCCGGCGTCCGTGTCGACGACGATTTGCGTCGCCACACCGACGTAGGCCGTCTCGCGAACCGTGCCGGTGAGCCGGTTCTGGCCCTCCGGCTGGGCGCTGACGCGGATCTTCTCGGGACGCACCCCGATCGCGACGGCGCCGCTGCGGCCTGCGAGCCGCTCGGGCGGCAGGCGGATCTCACTGCCACCTTCGATCCTGACGAGGCCGGCCCCGGCGACCGTGCCGGTCAGGAGGTTCGAGACGCCGAGGAAGCCGGCGACGAACGCGGTAGCTGGTCGCTCGTACAGCTCGGTCGGAGCGCCTAGCTGCTCGACCCGGCCGCGATTCATCACCGCGATCGTGTCGGCCATCGTCATCGCCTCCTCCTGGTCGTGGGTGACGTGGACGAAGGTGATCCCGACCTCGTGCTGGATGCGCTTCAGTTCGAGCTGCATCTGCTTGCGGAGCTTCAGGTCGAGCGCGCCGAGCGGCTCGTCGAGCAGCAGCACGCGGGGCCGGTTGACGAGCGCCCGCGCCAGCGCGACTCGCTGTGCCTGGCCGCCGGAGAGCTGTCGCGGCTTGCGCCGCTCGTAGCCGGCGAGGTCGACGAGCTCGAGCGCTTCCCCCACCCGCTGCCGGAGCTCGTCCCCGCGGACGCCCTTGCGGCGCAGCCCGAAGCCGACGTTGTCGGCGATCGAGAGGTGCGGGAAGAGTGCGTAGCTCTGGAAGACGGTGTTGACATCGCGGCGGTAGGGCGGCAGCGACGAGACGTCCTGCTCGCCGAGCAGGATCCGGCCCGAGGTCGGCTCCTCGAAGCCGCCGATCATCCGCAGCGTCGTCGTCTTGCCGCAGCCGGAAGGCCCGAGCAGCGCAAAGAAGGCGCCGGACGGGATCTCGAGCGAGAGCCCGTCCACTGCGGTCACGTCGTCGAACCGCTTGACGACCTCGTCGAGGAGGACGTCCGGCGCGCTCAATCGAGCTTCGCCATCACGTGCTTGATCTGGGTGTAGTCCTCGAGTGAGTAGACCGACAGGTCCTTGCCGTAACCCGATTCCTTGTAGCCGCCGTGTGGCATCTCGGAGACGAGCGGAATGTGGTCGTTGATCCACACCGTGCCGAACTGGAGCTTGCGAGCCGCGTTCAGCGCCCGCCCGACGTCGCGGGTGAAGACCGACGAGGCAAGTCCGTAGGGGACGTCGTTCGCCCACTCGATCGCCTGGGCGTCGTCGGCGAAGCGCTGCACCGAGACGACGGGGCCGAACACCTCACGCTGGACGATCTCCGCGGCCTGTTCGACGTCGGTGACGATCGTCGGTGAGACGAAGAAGCCGCGGCTCCCGTTCGACTCGCCACCGGTGAGGATCGTCGCCTTCGCGTCGACGGCCCGCTCGAGGAAGCCGAGGATCCGCTCCTGCTGGTCCTTCGAGATCACGGGGCCCATCTCGATCTCGTCGCCCTCCGCGGGGTCGCCGACCTTCAGGGATTCGACCGCGGGGACGAGTGCCTCGAGTAGCCGGTCGTAGATCTTCGGGCCGGCGATCACGCGGGAGGCAGCGGTGCAGTCCTGGCCGGAATTCCAGTAGCCGCCGATCTTGATCGCCTCGGCGACCTGCTCCGGGTCGGCGTCGTCGAAGACGATCACCGGTGCCTTGCCGCCGAGCTCGAGATGGACGCGCTTCAGGTTGTCGGCCGCCGTGCGGGCGATCGTCTTGCCGGTCGTGACGTCGCCGGTGAGCGAGATCAGCCGCACGTCGCGATGCTTGACGAGCCCCTCGCCGACGGGGACGCCGTCGCCGGTGATCACGTTCAGCACCCCTGGCGGCAGGATGTCGCCCGCGAGCTGGACAAAGCGGAGCGTCGTCAGCGGCGTCTGCTCGGAGGGCTTGATGATCTGGACGTTCCCGGCTGCGAGCGCCGGCGCGATCTTCCAAATCGCCATCATCAACGGGTAGTTCCACGGCGTGATCCCGGCGACGATGCCGAGCGGCTCGCGCCGGATCATCGAGGTGTAGCCGCGCATGTACTCACCGGCGGAGCGCCCCTCGAGCACGCGGGCGGCTCCGGCGAAGAAGCGGAGGTTGTCGGCGCAGATCGGCAGCTCGTCCTTGGCGTAGGAAAGCGGTTTGCCGACGTTCGTCGATTCGAGCTGCGCGAGCTCGCCCGAGTGCTCGTCGATCAGGTCGGCGAGCTTCAGCAGCACCTCGGCGCGCTCGCCCGGCGTCGTCTCGAGCCATTCGGGCAGCGCCTTCTTTGCCGCCGCGACCGCACGGTCGACGTCGGCGGCGCTCCCACGCGGCACCTCGGCGATCGTCTCGCCGGTTGCGGGGTTCAGCACCTCCATCGTGCCGCCGTCGGCCGCGCCGACCCACTCGCCGCCGACCAGGTTCTCGTACCGCTCCACCGACACGCTCACGTCGTAACCTCCCCGTCGGGTGACCTCGAGCACGAGCCTATCTGGCCCTCGACGCGGTGGACAAGTTCAGGGGTCGATGGTGGGTCGGTCGTACGCCAGCACGTCCATACGGAAGTCGCGTGTTCGGCCAGGGTGGACATTGCGCCCACGGGACGCGTGGGTGAGAGTGCGCGGAGTCAGGGTCTGCACGAGGAAGGGGGAGGCATGGCACGCACACCGCTCGCACGAGGGCTCGGGGAGGCGGTCTCGGTTGTCAGCGAGGCCGCTGCCCGCAACGTCGAGGTCGAACAGGTGCGCGAGGAACGCCTGCTCACCCGCCGCAGGCTGCTCCGCGATGCAGGGGCGATCGGGGTCGCCGCGGCCGGCATCTCGACGTTCGGGCGCTTCACACCGGCTGCGCGCGGCGCGACCGCACCCAGGATCGTCGTGGTCGGCGCCGGTCTGGCCGGCCTCTCGGCGGCCTACCGCCTGAAGCAGGCGGGCTACGACGCGCAGGTGTACGAGGCGTCGAGCCGCGTCGGCGGCCGCTGCTGGACGCTGCGCGGCGCCTTCGCCGACGGGCAGGTCGCCGAACACGGCGGCGAGCTGATCGACCAGGGCCACCAGGCGGTCCGGTCACTCGCGAACGAGCTCGGCCTGACACTCGACAACCTGCTCGCCGCCGAGGCCAACGGAACCGAGCTGGGCGGCTGGTTCGACGGCGCGGCGTACTCGTACGCCGAGATGACCGACGACCTGAAGGTGGTCTGGCAGAAGATCCATTCGGACATCTCCGCCGCGAGCTACCCCACCACCTGGTACCTGAGCACGGCGCGGGGCCGCCAGCTCGACGCAATGTCGATCACCGACTGGATCCAGGAGTCGGTGCCGGGCGGCACCAGCTCGCGACTGGGCCAGTTCCTCGATGTCGCCTACAACATCGAGTACGGCGCCGAGTGCAGCCAGCAGAGCTCGCTCAACCTGCTCTACCTGCTCGGCTACGCCGGTCCTGGCCAGCTCAGGATCTTCGGCAAGTCGAACGAGAAATACCACGTGACCGGCGGCAACGACCAGATCGGCGATCGGCTCGGCCAGCGCCTCGCGGGCCAGATCTCGCTCGGGAGCGAGCTCGTAGCGATCGCGAAGACAACGGCGGGCGCCTACACGCTCACGTTCGCCCAAGGATCGAAGGCGAAGATCGTGACGGCGGACCACGTCGTGATGGCGATTCCGTTCTCGATCCTCCGCTCCTCGGTCGACTGGTCGAAGGCGGGCTTCGACGCCCGGAAGGGGATCGCGATTCGTGAGCAGGGCATGGGCACGAACTCGAAACTCCACCTCGGGTTCTCGAGCCGTCACTGGACGACTCTCGGCTCGAACGGCGAGACGTTCGCCGACCTGGGCTATCAGAACAGCTGGGAGGTGAGCCGCGGCCAGACCGGGACGAGCGGGATCCTCGTCAACTACACGGGCGGCACGATCGGCGCCAGTTTCGGCTCGGGCACGCCGACTGCCCGCGCGAAGCAGTTCCTCGCGCAGCTCGAACCGGTGCTCCCGGGAATCACGGCGAAGTGGACCGGGAAAGCGACGGTCGACTGGTGGGAGGGCAATCCCTGGACGAAGGGATCGTACGCCTACTGGAAGCCGGGTCAGTACACCCGCTTCGCGGGCGCCGAGGGAGCGCGCGAAGGCAACTGCCACTTCGCAGGCGAGCACACCTCGCTCGACTTCCAGGGCTATCTGAACGGTGCGGTCGAGACCGGGGAGCGCGCGGCAGCGGAGATCCTCGCGGACTACAAGTAAACGGCTGACCGCGGGCGGGGTCACCCCCGCCCGCGGTCGCTACTCGATCCCGAAGGCCTCGACCTGCTCCGGCACGATCCTGACGCCGACGCGTTGCTCCTCCGCGCTGCGCCAGGGATACTCGTCCTTGCCCAGGTACTTCTTCGCGAGGCGGTCGATCTGATCGTCGGCTCCGTTGTCGACGAGCGCCGCCCGGCCGGTGATCGAGACCCAGCGATAGGAGTTCGCAGGATCGACGACCGTCAGCGAGACGCGTGGATCGGCCTCGATGTGACGCGCTTTCGCCCGTCCGTGGGCCGTGTTGAACCACACCGCGTCGCTGCCTGTCTCCGTCCAGACGACGGTCGTGTGCGGCGAGCCGTCCGCACGCAGCGTCGTCACCGTCGCGACGAACGGGTTGTCCAGGAACTCCTTGACCTTCGGATCGATCGTGGTCGTCGTCATCATGCCGTCCTCTCGTAGGTTCTCTTGGTGACAACGACGAAGACCGTTACGGTAGTTCCGTGCGCGCCTCACTCATCGTCGGGACCCGCAAGGGGCTCTTCCTCCTGCATACAGACGATGCCCGCCGCAGCTTCGAGTTGGAGGGGCCGCTGCTCCCCGGCTGGACGGTGAACCACGCGATCATCGACCCGCGCGACGGCGTCCTCTACGCGTGCACGAACAACTGGGTCTACGGCGGCACCGTGCATCGTTCCGCCGACCGCGGCCAGACCTGGGACCGCGCGGAGACGCTCGGGCTGCCCGAGGAGTGCGGGCTGAAGCTCGCCTCGACGTGGCACGTCGAGCCTGGGCTCGTCGCCGAGCCGGGCACACTCTGGCTCGGTGGTGAGCCGGGCGTCCTCTTTCGCTCCGGCGACGGCGGTGCGACCTGGGAGCCGAACCGGGCACTGCTTCAGCACGCGACTCGCGACCGTTGGGCCCCGGGCGCGGGCGGGCTGATCTGCCACTCGATCACCCTCGACGAGCAGACACCCGACCGGCTCTGGATCGGCATCTCGGCGGCCGGCGTTTTCCGTACCGACGACGGCGGCGAGACGTGGGTGCCACGCAACAAGGGGACGCTCGCGGACTTCCTGCCCGACGACCCCTACCCCGAGCTCGGCCAGTGCGTGCACAAGCTGCGCGCCCACCCGGGACGGCCGGGGCGCCTGTGGCAGCAGAACCATTGCGGCGTCTACCGCTCCGACGACGGCGGTGAGAGCTGGGAGCGGCTGGACGGGAACGGCCTCCCCAGCGGCTTCGGCTTCGGCCTCGCGCTCGACCCGGCCGATCCCGATGCGGCCTGGGTGATCCCCGAGATCGGGCCTGAGAACAGGGTCACTCCCGACGGGCGGCTCGGTGTCTACCACACCCACGACGCAGGCTCGAGCTGGCAGCTCATCAACGTCGCCGAGCCCTCGTGGGCGACCGTTCTGCGCCAGGGGATGACCTACGACCGGGCGGGGGTCTACTTCGGCACGCAGAGCGGCTTCGTCTACTCCCTCGCGGGCGGCGAGGTGGTCGAGGCCGCGCGGCACCTGCCGCCGGTGCTCTCCGTCGCCGCCGGCGAGTGGCACT
>JBKJML010000265.1:0-6744 GCA_046596415.1 Gaiellaceae bacterium
AAGGTGACCGGGATGTCGAGCTCGCCCTCGCCGCTCTTTCCCGGCTTGCGCGGGCTCGTCCCCAGCGCCTTGATCCCAACCGGGATCTCCCGCAGCCCGGCCACGTCGCGGACGGCGCCGTTCAGAACGAGACCGGCCCAACCGTTTGCGTGGGCGGCGGCGGCAACGTGGTCGCCGATCAGGGCCCGGTGGAGCGAGCCGCCCCCTTCGACGACGAGCACGCGCCCTTCGCCCGGCTCGGCGATTCGTCCCTTCAACAGCAGGTTGTCGTCGAGGCAGCGGACGGTGACGATCGGGCCGGCAAAGGCGCGCACGCCTCCGAACTGGCGCAGATCGAGCTCGCAAACTGCCGCATCGGCGTCGTGCTCGTCGAGAATGTCGGCTGTCGGGGTCATGCGGTCAGCTCCTGATCGGGGTCGAGTGGCGGGCCGGTGTCGCGACTCGGCCCGATGCTTCGGATCGCGATCGCGGATCCGACGAGCATCGCACCGAGCAGCCAGAAGACGGAGGTCGCGCCGGCGCTGCCCGCGATGAGGCCGCCGGCGGCGGGCGCTGCAACCTGACCGATGCGGTTCCCGGTCAGCCGAACCGCGAGCGCGGTCGAGCGTGCGTGCTCAGGGACGAGTTGCACGACGAGCGTCATCGAGAGCGGCTGTCCGAACCCGATCCCGAAGCCCGCAGCGACGCTCAGCACGCCGAGCAGCCAGACGTTTTGGGTGACGGTCATGGCGACGAAGGCGAGCGCCGCGGCCGCTGCGCCGGTCGCGATCAACCGCGTCCGGCCGACCCTCCTGACGATCGCTCCGATCCCGACGCGCGCGCTGATCGATGCGGCCGCACGGAGCGCGAGCAGGACGCCGACGGCGCGCGGCCCGATGTCGTTCTGCGCCCCGATCACGGGCAGGTACGCGGTGAAGATGTCGGACGCGGCGAGGACGGCGATGCTCGCGAAGATCCCCGCGGGCACACCCCGCGTCCGCACGATCGAGCGAACGCTCCCCCGTCTCGCCTGGCCGACTGCCGCTGCGCGACCCGAGCTCCGCTCGGCTACGGCGGCGAGCGCGGTCGCCGCCGCGGCTATCCCCGCAGCGGCGAGCATCACCTTCGTCGTCGCGGCCGCCGACGGCGTGAAACGCGCACCGAGCAGCGCCCCGAGGAGCAGGGGGCCGACGAGCTGTCCGAGCGAGACGCCCGCGGTGAGGTAGCCGAAATGCTGGTCGTGGCGGCGATCGTCGGACTCACGCGCGACCACGTCCTGCGCACCCAGCGCGAGCGCGAGGTGTCCGAGCCCGACCACCGCGCTCGCGCCTGCGATCGAAAGCGTCGTCGTCGAGACGGCAAGCAGGAGGCAGCCTCCGGTCTGGATCGCGCAGCCGACGACGAGCAGCGGCGCGCCGCTGCGTCGGTCGGAGAACCGGCCGAGCGGGATCGCGAGGAAGATGGGCAGTAGCGCGAACGCGGCCGCGACGAGCCCGACCTCGCGGGCCCCATCCCCGTAGGCCAGCAGCCGGTACGAGGTCGCCGGCCGCACCATGTAGACGGCCGCCTGCGCGACGCCCATCGCGAGCAGGGCGAAGAGGATGCGGCGGTTCAAGCGCTACTCGGCGAGGAGGCGCCTGGCCTGCTCGTAGAACGGCATGTCCACGAACTCGCCGTCGACGGTGATCGAGCCCTCGCCCGCGGCGAGCGCCCGCTCGTACTCCTCGACCACCCGGCGGGCACGCTCGAGCTCGGCCTCCGTAGCGCTGAAGACCTCGTTGAGGATCGGTACCTGGGTGGGGTGCATACAGGGTGCGCCGCGAAGGCCCATGTCCCTCGACTCCTCAGCGGAACGACGGAACGCCTCGAGGTCGCCGAAGCCGACGATCGAGCCCGTCAGCCCGATCGGGACGATGCCGGCCGCATGGGCTGCGTTGACGACGAGGAAGCTCGCGATCGCGTTTCCCGCGCCCCCGGCCTTCATCCCGGTCGCGATCGTGTAGTCGCTGGAGCCCAGCCCGACCGCGACGACCCGGGGGTGTGCGGCGCAGATCTCGGCCGCGTTCAGCAGCCCTTTCGCGCCCTCGATCCGGGCAAAGAAGAGGGTGTGCCCGATCGGCAGGCCCCGCTCTTCCTCGACGCTCGTCGCGATCTCGTCGAGTGCGAGCACATGCTCGGCCGAATCGACCTTCGGCAGCACGAGCGCGCGCACGTCGGGGCCGATCGCCGCCTCGAGGTCGGGCACGGCGAGCCGCCACGGCCGGTTGACCCGCACGAGCACATCCGCGCCGGCCTGTCCGACCACCTTCGCCGCCTCGGCCACGAGCCCACGGGCGCGTGCCTTCTCCGACGCGGCAACCCCGTCCTCGAGCTCGAGGATGATCGCGTCGGCTCCCCGCTCGTGCGCCTTGACGACGAAGCGCTCGGAGACGACCGGCACGTAGAGCAGCGAGCGCCAACGGGGACGATACGCGGTCAGATCACACCGTCCTCGGCGAGCCGCTCGAGCTCGTCGGCGCCGATACCGAGCTCGCCGTAGAGCTCTGCGTTGTGCTCGCCGAGCTCGGGCGCGGGCAGCCGGATCGCACCGGGTGTCGCAGACAGGCGTGGCACGACGTTCTGGAGCACGACGCCGTCCTCCGCCATCTGGACGACCGTCTCACGCGCCCGGTAGTGCTCGTCGGCCAACGCGTCGACGATGTCGAGCACGGGGCCGATCGTCAGCCGGTGCGCGGTCGAGAGCTCCATCAGCTCGTCGCGGGAGAAGCGGCGGAACTCCGGCCTCAGCTCCTGCTGGAGCTCATCGCGGTGGGTTAGGCGCGCCTCCGAGTCCGCGAAGCGTGGATCGGCGAGCAGGTCGTCCCGCTCGATCGCCGCGAAGAAGCGTGCCGCGGTGTCGTCGGTCGCCGCGGAGATCGCCACCCAGTGGTCGTCGCTCGTCTGGAAGACGCCCCGCACCGAGGAGACCCCGGCGCCGTCGCCGCGACCTCTCGTCCGGCCGCGGCCCGCGTAAGCGGTCGCGTCAGCGCCCATGATCGAGAAGAGCGGCTCGTAGAGGGAGACGTCGACGACTTGGCCGGGGCTGCCGTTGACCCGCGTCGCCCAGAGCGCCGCCAAGGTGGCCGAGGCGGCATACGTCCCTGCCACGGTGTCGGCCAGCGAAAGCGGCGCCTGGACGGGCGGACCGTCGGCGGGCCCGTTCAGGAAGGTGAACCCTGAGTACGCCTCGGCGAGCGTCCCAAAACCGGGGCGGCCGGCGTGCGGGCCTGTCTGCCCCCAGCCGGTGATCCGAACGATCACGAGGCGCGGGTTGCGCTCGAGCAGGGCAGCCGGCCCGCCGCAGAGACGCTCGAGGACACCCGGCGTGAAGTTTTCGGCCAGGATGTCCGCCGTCGCGGCGAGCGCGAGCAGCAGCTCGCGTCCGCGTTCGCTGCCGAGGTCGAGGGTGATGCTGCGCTTGTTGCGGGCGTACGCCTTCCAGTAGGCGTCGTACCCGTCGATCGTCGTGTGACGGAACGGGTCGCCGACCCCCGGCCGCTCGACCTTGACGACGTCGGCGCCGAGGTCGCCCAGGATCAGCCCGAGCTGGGCGCCCGAGACGAGCCGGGTGAGGTCGAGGACGCGCACGCCCGCGAGCGGGCCGGTGTTCTCGACGGCGTAGCTGCTTCGGGGCAGCGCCTGCTGCTGGTCGAGCATCTAAGCGACGACCGCGCACGCGTCGGGCGGGATGTGCACCCTGATCCGCGAGCCCGGGACGAGGCGCGGGCTCTGCACCGTCAACGCGACGTCGCCCGCTGTGAGCTCGTACTCGTAGTGGTCGCCGAGGAAAGCGACCGTGCCCACCTCGGCGTCCCACGTGTTCGTCCCGTTGACGGACAGGTCGTCGTGGGCGTGGAGCGTGACCGCTTCCGGGCGGATCGCGATCGTCACGTTCCCGTCGGCCTCGCCCGGCGAGCTGACGGCGAGCGAGAGTGGCGACCCGGCCACGGCGACGAGGGCACCGGCGCCGGAGCGGGAGCGGGAGGCGATCCCCTCGATCAGGTTGACCCGGCCGACGAACTCGGCGACGAAGCGGCTGCTCGGCCGGCGATACACCTCCTCCGGCGTGCCGATCTGCTGCACCTCACCGGCGCTCATCACCGCGATCCGGTCGCTCATCGAGAGCGCCTCGTCCTGGTCGTGCGTGACGAAGATCGTCGTCAGCCCGAGCCGGTGCTGAAGCTCCTTCACCCAGGCGCGGGCACGCTCGCGCAGCTTCGCGTCGAGGTTCGAGAACGGCTCGTCGAGGAGGAGCACGCCCGGCGAGTAGACGAGGGCGCGCGCGAGGGCGACGCGCTGTTGCTGCCCACCGGAGAGCTGATGCGGGTAGCGCTTCTCGTACGGGGTCATCTCGACGAGCTCGAGCACCTCGAGCACCCGGCCGCGAATCGCCGCCCGCTTCAGCTTCCTCACCTTCAACGGGAACGCGAGATTGTCGAAGACGGTCATGTGCGGCCAGACCGCGTACGACTGGAAGACGATCCCGAGGTTGCGCTGCTCCGCCGGGACGGCGAGCTTGCGGGAGGCGTCGAAGAACGTGTCGTCGCCGACCGCGATAGTTCCCGACTCGGGATCCTGGAAGCCGGCGATCGACATGAGCGTCGTCGACTTGCCGCAGCCGCTCGGGCCGAGCAGCGTGAAGAGCTCGCCCTCCTTCACGTCGAAGCTGACGTCGTCGAGCGCTCGCTGGTCGCCGAACTGCTTGACGAGGTTCTGGACGTGGATCTCAGGCATGGTCTCCTCCCGCTACGCCGATCTTGAACAGCTTGGCTCCGATCGTCAGGACGACGACGGTGATCACGACCTGCACCATCGCAAGCGCGGAGACCGGGCCGACCGTCCCCTGGATGAACTGCGCGAGCATCGTCGCGCCCATCACCTCCGTGCCGGGCTTCACCAGGAAGACGGCGGGATCGTAGTCGTTGATGATCTCGACGAACATCAGGATGAACGAAGCGAAGATGGCCGGGCGCAGCAGTGGCAGCACGATGCTGCGGCTCGTACGCCACCAGCTGGCCCCGGCGGCCCGGCCTGCCCGGTCGAGCTCCTCCCCGATCCGCGCCAGCGTCGGGTACATGACGATGTAGGCGAGCGGCAGGTTGCGCACGCAGAACGCGAGCATGATTCCCCAGATGCTGCCCCGCATGTAATCGCCGAAGGCACCCGTGACGAGATAGACCCAGAAGAAGCCGATGCCGATGATGATTCCCGGCGTGGCGCGCGGGTAGAGGAGCAGAAACGGCAGGCTGCGGCGCAGCCGGAAGCGTGAGCGGTGTGCGACGAGCGTCGACAGGGCGACGAAGGCGGTGGTCGCGACCGCACCGACGACGGCGATGATGGCGCTGTTCTGGATCGAGCGGCGGAAGACGATGT
The DNA here is from genome assembly GCA_046596415.1 of Gaiellaceae bacterium. Lineage (GTDB taxonomy): Bacteria > Actinomycetota > Thermoleophilia > Gaiellales > Gaiellaceae > JBKJML01. The sequence continues at coordinate 5,392 of JBKJML010000265.1, forward strand.
CGTCGGCCAGGACGTGCCAGTGAGCCGAGGTGAGCAGCTCCCACGGCGGCACGAGCGGCGTCAGCACGACGACGAACGACATCGTGGCGAGGCCGAGCACCGGCACGAGCGTCGTGCCGGCGAGGTAGACGACGAGCGCGCCGGCGAGCGGCCAGCGCCACTTGCGGAGCCGCAGCAGCGCCTGGCGGCCCGACTTGCCGCCGACCGAGACGAAGCGCGCCTCGGCGCCGAGCAGACGGTTGCGGAGCACGAGGAGTGCCGTTGCGACGAGGAGCATCATCACCGCGCCCGCGCTGACCGAGCCCGGATCGGGCGTCGACGCGTTCGTCCAGGTGTTGTAGAGGTAGCTGGAGACGAAGACGATGTTGTTCGAGGTGCCGAGCAGGAGCGGGATCCCGAGCGCAGCGATCGAAAGCGTGAAGATCAGTGTTCCCGCGTTGAGAAGCGCCGGCCGCAGCATCGGGATCGTGATGTTGAAGAGCACGCGCACCGGCTTCGCGCCCGCGCTTCTCGCCGCATCCTCGAGCGACGAGTCGGCGCGAGAGAGGGCGGCCTGGCAGGTGAGAAAGGCGATCGGCAGCAGGCGCGTCGCCTCGACGATCGCCATGCCGGGGATCCGGTCGATCGGGATCGTCGGCAGGTGAAGCCGGTCATTCACCATCGCGGTCAGGTAGCCGCCCGGGCCCCAGACGACGAGCCAGCCGAGCACCATCCCGAGCGACGGGAGCAGGATCGGCAGCAGGATCAGCTTGCCGAGGGTGCCGCGGCCGGCAAGATCGGTGCGGGTGACGAGGATCGCGACGAGCGCCCCGCCGAGCACGGCGATCACCGTCGTCAATGCGGCGAAGGCGAGCGTGTTGCCCCAGGCGTGCCAGAAGAGCGAGTCGCCGAAGATCTGGCGGTAGGGCTCGACCGTGAGGACGCCGCCCGCCTCGTAGAGCGGCCGGTCACGGAACGACGCGACGATCAGCGGCAGGAGCGGGCCCACGATGAGCGCCGCCACCAGGAGCCAGGTCGCCCAGTGCAGCGCCCACGCCGGAACGATGCTCCGGCGTGGGCGCGGGAACGCCTGCTCGAGGGGGGTCGTGGTCATCGTGGGCCCGGACCTTCCGTGGCGCGGGTTAGCCGAAGATCCCGTGCCAGCGCTTCGCGAACGCAGGCTGATCGTTCACGAACTTCTGGCTGAACGGCACGAGGATCGTGTTCTTCGCACCGACCTTCGCGTAGACGTCCGCCAGCGTGTTCGAGCAGTTCTTCGGCGTGAAGTTGTTGCGGAACGCCGTGAAGCCTGCATCGCACATCGCCTGCTGGCCGGCCTTGGTGAAGAGCCAGTTCAGGAACAGCTTGCCCGAC
>JBKJML010000178.1:0-4206 GCA_046596415.1 Gaiellaceae bacterium
GTCCTGCTCGTGGCCGACCGCGGAGACGACGGGAACCCGGCAGGCGGCGACCGCCCGGACGACGCGCTCGTCCGAGAAGGGGAGCAGGTCCTCGAAGCTGCCGCCGCCGCGGGTCAGCACGACGACGTCGACATCGGGCTGCCGGCAGACCGCGTCGAGCGCGGCGACGATGCCCGCGACCGCTCGCGGGCCCTGCACGAGCGTCTCGGCGACGAGCAGAGAGGCGGCCGGGAAGCGCGCCTGGATCGTCGAGATCACGTCCCGTCTGGCGGCGGCGTCGTTGCCGGTAACCAGGGCGATCGTGCGCGGGAAGCGCGGCAGCGGCCGCTTGCGGGACTCCGCGAAAAGCCCTTCGGCGGCCAGCGCCGTGCGGAGCCGCTCGATCGCTGCAAGGTGGGCTCCGAGCCCGAAGCGTTCGAGCGAAAGCGCGCGCAGCCGCAACTCACCCTTCGCCTCGTAGAGCTCCGGGCGCCCGTAGACGTGGACGCGCTCCCCGTCGGCGAGGCCGAGCTTCAGCGCGTCGAAGGTGCGGCGCGGCATCGAGACGGGCACACAGGCGCCGCCGGCGTCATCCGGATCCTTGAGCGTGAAGAACACGTTCGCCCACGCGTCCTGGCGGCGCAGCTCGGTCACCTCGCCCTCGATCCAGACAGTCGGCAGACGGGCGATCCAGCTCCCGAGCCCACGGTTGAACGCGGTGACGGAGAACACCTTGCGGTCGCCGTAGAGCGTCGCCTCCACCTTCACGGCGAAAGCGTACTGAGAAGCTCGAACGCAATGAAGCGCTGAGCGTCATCACGTTGGAGCTTCTAGAGCAGGATCTCGGCGGCGGTGACGGCGTCGCAGCCGCGGGAGACGATGTCGACCGCCTCGTGCAGGTCGGCCTCGCTCGTCGCGAGCTGTTCCGCGAGCGGCAGCGGGTAGCCGGCTTCGATCAGGACGTGCAGCCGCCAGCTCTCGACTTTCGCTCGCTCGCTCGGTCGTTCGATGACTTCGGTGGTCTCAGCCATGTCGCGCATGTTCGTGCTGGCTAAGACGATCCCTGCACTCGATCGTTAGCTCGGGCGTACCGTCAGAACTCAGTTCAGAACGAAGCCGTGAGTCGTGGGGGGGCGCTGCGCAGCACGATCGCGGCGTCCTCGGTCGCCCCGATAGCGCTGCTATCGAGGCTCCCTGCGTCCTGGCGCTCGCACCGCCCAGCGCACCCCGACGGCGAAGGGTCATTCCGAACTGAGTTCTCAGGGCTGGCGCGAGGCGCCGCTCTCGTCGAGCCGGCGGGCCAGCTCCACGATCCGCGCTTCGATCGTCCGGCGTTCGGTCTCCGCCACCGCGACGGTGCTGTCGACGATCCGGCGCACCTCGGACTCGGCCTCGGCGAGACGCTCGCCGAGCGAGGCGGTCAGCTCGTCGCGCTGCCGCTCGAACACGGTCTGAGCCTGCGCAAGACGACGCTCGAGCCGCTGGACGCCGCTGTCGCTCGCATTGGTCAGGCGCTCGGCGAAGAGTGCGTCGGCCTGCCGGGCGTAGCTCGTGGCAGCGCGATCGAGCTCGCGAGCAAAGCGCGACGCCGCTTCTTCCCGCGCCGCCTTGATCGAGCTCTCGAACTGCGTGCCGGCCGCCTCGGCAAAACGCTGCGACTCACGGTTCAGCACGCGCTCCAGATGCTCCACCTGTCGCCGTTCGACGTCGGCGAACGCGCTCTCGATGCGCTTGGTGGCGTCGCCCTCGGCCCGTTCGATCTGCTCGCCAAGCGCCTGCTCGCGCTTGCGGAGGCGCTCGGACATCTCCTCGATCACCCGCCGCCGCTCGGTCGTGTGCGACTGGAGCTCGTCGAGCGTCTCGGCGACTGCGGTCTGGGCGGAGCGCTCCAGCTCCTCACGCAGTCGCAGCACGGAGGCGCGCTGCAGATCGCTCGACTCGCTGAGCTCGGTCGCCTCGGCCTCGATCCGCGCCTCCGCCTCCGCGATCAATTGCCGCTGCCGCTGCTCGACGCCGGCGAGTTGCTCCGCGAGGCTGCGCTGGGCGCGGTCGAGGTCATCCGACCAGCCGCGCAGCCGCTCGTCGACGCGGCGCTCCGCGTCGGCGAGCCTGCCGGCGACTTCGTCCGCTCGTTCCTGCTCGCGCTCCACGAGTGACTGGCGCCGCTCGTCGGCGAGGCGGCGCTCCTGCTCCTGGAGCAGCGAGATCGAGTCGGCGCGCAGGCGCGCGAGCGTCCGCGTCAGCTCGTCGCCGCGCTCCGCCACTTCCTGCTCGAGGAACGAGTGCAGGCGCAAGCGGGCCCGTTCGATCGCGTCTTCCTCACGGCGCAGCCGGGCGAGCGAGCGGGCGAGAAACGAGCCCGCGACCTCCACGAGCGCCGCAACCGTCAGGCCGCCCGCCGAGATCGCAAGGTCGCGAGTCGGCGCGAGGGCGACCCCCACCCAGGCGGCAGCTGCACAGGCACCGAGAAGGCCGGCGAGCATGGCGAGTAGCCGCGGCCCACCGCGACCGACGACGACGAGCGCCAGGGTGGCGGCGGCGCTGACGGCGGCAACCGCGAAGGCGGTGGCGGCGGCGGTCTCCAGCATCGGCTCATCGTAGTGGCGCCCCCTATTCTTGGGGGCACTGTGCCCCTGCCCGAGGAGCTGGAGCGGATTGCCGTGGAGGCGTCCGTCCACGCGCGCACCGGCGAGACGCTCACGGCCGTGCTGACGGCGGAGCCGCATCCCGGCAGGCGTGTGTATCTCTGCGCGTTCGAGGAGCCGGCAGGAGGGCAGCGCGGGTGGCTCGGGCTGGACGGTGAGGGCAAGCCGGTGGCCGATCGCCGTACGCTCCGCGACGCGATCTCGATCGCCGCGCTCTGTGAGGTGGCGGAGGAGTCGGCCGGAGGAGGCGACCTCGACGATCTACGCGCGCGGCTCGTGACGCTCCGGCTCACACAGGAACTGCCCGGGATCGAGGAGGCCGAGGAGGCCGCGCGCGCGCTCCAGCATGTCCTGGGCACGCCGCCGCACGTCGCCTCGCCGGCACGACTCGACGAGATCGCCGCCGCGACTCGCCGCCTCGAGCGGGCGCTCGGCGAGAGCGCCGGCTCTCCCTTCGCCGAGGCGCTGAAAGCTGCGACGCCCGTGATCGAGGAGCTGTCGCGCGACGTCGAGGCCGGCTACCGCATCGACCTCGTCTGAGAGCTCGCGCACTGACGCGCGTCCGGTAACAAACTCCTTACGGCGCCGACACCACACTCTTTACACAACCGTCGCAGTGTGGGTGCGTGACCCCCCGTCGAACGCTCCTCCCCCTCCTCGCCGTTGCGGCGGCCGCACTCTCCCTCGCGGCCGCCGCACAGGCGCGGGGAGGATCGGGGATCCTCATCGGTGTCGCCGACGACCGGCTCAAATGGCAATCGAAGTCGTGGGCGACGGTCACCGTCCTCCGCGATCTCGGAGTCGACGCCGTGCGGATCACGGTGGCCTGGGAGCCCGAGCGCGGCGGGCCCAGCCGTTACGACCGCGAGGGGATCAGCCGCACGGTCACCGCGGCCAGTGGCATGCGAGTCGTGCTCTCCGTCTTCGGCCGGGCGGCAGACGCGCCGCGCACTGCCGACGCGCGCCAGGACTACTGCGGCTACGTCGCCGGGCTGCTGCGGCGCTTTCCGAGCGTGAACGACATCGTGATCTGGAACGAGGTCAACTCCGCCGCTTTCTGGAAGCCGCAGCTCGGCGCCCCGCAGGACTACGGCGCGCTCCTCGCCGAGTGCTGGGACACCCTTCACGCCGTCCGTCCGTCGGTCAACCTGCTCGACTCGACGGCGGCGCGTGGCGGCCCTTCAGGAACGGCGCCCGCCGCGTTCCGCCGCGCCGTCGGCTCGTGGTATCGCGCGAGCGGCCGGTCACGCCCCCTCTTCGACACGGTCGGCCACCACCCGTATCCGGATCACGCTGCCGAGCCGGCGGCGACCCGGCACAAGAGCTCCGCGACGATCGGCATCGCCGATCTCGACCGTCTCACGGGGTCGCTCGAGGACGCATTCGCCGGCACCGCCCAACCAGTCCCGGGCAAGCGTGGCGTGACCGTCTGGTACCTGGAGGACGGGTACCAGAGCGGCATCCCCGCCGACCGCCGCGGTGTCTACAGCGGCCGGGAGACGGACGCCCGCGCCGGCGCCGCCGATCAGGGCACGCTGCTCGCCGGCGCTCTGAAGCTCGCCGCGTGCCAGAGCGTCGTCGG
>JBKJML010000231.1:0-7403 GCA_046596415.1 Gaiellaceae bacterium
GTCGCGGTAGTAGGCGAGCAGGTCGCCCTTCGTGATCCCCTCGTCGGGCCAGAAGGGCTTGTCGAGGTTCGTGAGCTTCAGGACCTGCTTCCCCTTGCGAACCTCGCTCGGCATGACCGGCCGCTCCCGGCGCACGTGCCCGGGCGGCTTGTCGTCGCGCAGCCCCTTGAAGGACGGGGCGCGGAGGCGGCCTTCGTGTGTCCATTCGACGAACTCGACCTCGCACACGAGCCGCGGTTCCACCCAGACGACGTCGCCCGTGCGTACCCGCGGCAACTTCGGTACCTCAACGAAGGGCGAGCTCGCTCGCTCGAGCGGGCCGAGCAGCACCAGCAGCTCGCGGATCGCCGCGTCGGCGAAGCCGGTGCCGACGTTGCCGACATAGCGGAGCCCTTCGGGCTCCGAGACGCCGAGCACGAGCGCTCCAAACCCTCCACCGCGCCTGCCCTGCCCCTTCGTGTAGCCGCAGATCACGAACTCCTGGCGCCCGTGTGTCTTGACCTTGAGCCAGCTCCGTGAGCGCTTGCCGGGCTGATAGGTGGAATCCCCCCGCTTGGCGACGATGCCCTCGAAGCGCTGCTCGTGCGCTGCGGCGAAGAGCGCCTCGCCGTCGTCGAACGCCTCCGACACCTGCACCCCGCCTCGCCGGGTGTCGACGAGCGCCGACAGTCGCTCGCGGCGGTCGACCAGGGGCAGCTTGACGAGCGACTCGCCGTCGATTTCGAGCACGTCGAAGGCGACGTACACGTACGTCGTGCCGTCCTTGGCCTGCTGCAGCGCAGAGAACGTGGCTCGTCCGTCCAGGCCGACAGCGACGATCTCGCCGTCGACGACGCAGTCGGGCGAGCGAAGAGCCCGCTGGAGGGAGCCGACGACGGTCGGGAAGCGCGGTGCCAGGTCCTTGTCGTTCCGGCTTCGCAGATCAGGCTCGCCGTTGCGCATCGACACGAGCGCGCGGAAGCCGTCCCATTTCACTTCGTAGAGCCAGCCTGGCCCGCTCGGCACGTCGGCGGCCAGGGTCGCCAGCATCGGCGTATAGGTGCTCCGCTTCGGTGTCGCCGTCGTCTTCTTCTTCACGAGCAGCCAGTTCCTGGGGTCGCCGCCGAGCTTCGCCGGCACGAGCGTCCACAACCCTTCGAGGCGCTCGCCGTGGAGGTGCACGGTGAGCCCGCCGTCCTGCTTCTCCTCGATCAGCTCGTAGGTTCCGCGGTCCCAGACCTCGACCGTGCCGGCGCCGTAGTTCCCCTTCGGGATCGTGCCCTCGAAGCTGCCGTAGGAGAGCGGATGATCTTCGACGTGGACGGCCAGGTGCTGGGTGCCCGGTTCGAGTGGCACCCCCTTCGGCACCGCCCAGCTCTGCAGGACGCCGCCGCGCTCGAGCCGGAAGTCGTAGTGGAGCCGCGTTGCATCGTGGCGCTGAACAACGAACGTCAGGCGTTCGCCGGCGATACCTTCGTCGAACGGCTCCGGGGTCGCTCCGCGTCGCCGCTTGCGCTCGTAGTCGCCGAGCGAGCTCAGTCGTGGCCCGCTTTTACCGGTTCTACACAATATGCGGACCGGGGGAAAAGCCTGTGGATAGTGTGAATTACCTGCAAACTCAGGCCAGGACGCCCATCGCCCTGAACTTCTCGCGGCGGCGGCGGCGGAGCTCCTCGGGCACGGTCCCGTCCAGCTCGTCGAGCGCGTCGGCGAGCGCCGCCGCGAGCAGCGTCGCAGCCTCGTCGTGGCTCTCGTGCGCGCCGCCGGGCGGCTCGGGGACAATGCCGTCGATGACGCCCAGCTCGAGGCAGTGAGCGGCGTCGGGCTTGAAAGCGGCAGCGGCCTTCTGCGCCTCGCCGGCGTCGCGCCAGAGAATCGCCGCGCAGCCCTCCGGCGAGATGACCGAGTAGATCGCGTTCTCCTGCATCAGGACGGTGTCCGCAAGCGCGAGCGCCACGGCGCCACCGGAACCCCCCTCGCCGATGATGCACGCCACCGACGGGACGTTGAGGCGTGCCATCAACGCCTGCGATCGGGCGATGGCTCCCCCCTGGCCGTGCTGCTCCGCTGCGACGCCCGGGTAGGCACCGGGCGTGTCTACGAGCGTCACGACCGGAAGCCCGAAGCGGTCGGCGAGCTCCATCACCCGCATCGCCTTTCGGTAGCCCTCCGGATAGGCCATGCCGAAGTTGCGCTTGGCGCGCTCCTTGATGTCGCGACCCTTCTGATGGCCGATCAGGACGATCGTGCGGCCGCCGAGCCGCCCCATGCCGGCGACGATCGCCGCATCGTCGGCACGACCGCGGTCACCGTGGAGCTCGACCCAGTCGTCGAGGATCCTGCTGACGTAGTCGAGCGTGTAGGGCCGGTCCTCGTGGCGAGCCAGCTGGACGGAACGCCAGATGTCGGCACCGGTCGGCTCGGCCTTGAGGTGGTCGAGCTGCCGCTGGAGCCGCTCGAGCTCGCCAGAGAGACGCGTGCCGCGTAAGAGGTTGATCCCGCTCAACTTGCTCAGGCGCTCCCGCAGCCTGATCTCGGCCTCACGCGGCATTCCTGCTCACGCGCTCCCGAAGAGGCGCAGGAGCCGGGCGATTCGGCCGCGCAGCTCGCCGCGCGGAACGATCGCGTCGATGTGTCCGAAGCGGAGGTTGGACTCGGCGAGGCCGAAGTCGTCGGGCAGCTTCTCGCGCGTCGTCTGCGCGACGACCCGAGGCCCCGCGAACGACATCAGGGCGCCGGGCTCCGCGAACAGCACGTCGCCGAGGCTGGCGAAGCTGGCGAGCAAGCCGCCGGTCGTCGGATGGGCGAGCACGCTGAGCAGCGGGCAACCGGCCTCGTGGAGCTCCTCGACCGCGACGACGGTCTTCGGGAGCTGCATCAGCGCGAGAATCCCCTCCTGCATGCGCGCGCCACCGGACGCCGAGACGGACACGAGCGGCATGCCGGCCCGAGCGGCCGACTCGCAGGCGCGCGAGAACTTCTCGCCGACGACGCTCCCCATCGAGCCGCCCATGAACGAGAAGTCCATCACCGCGAGCTCGCAGGGACGCTCCTCGATCGTGGCACGCCCGATCACCATCGCGTCGCCGAGACCGGTGTTCATCTCGGCGTCGACGAGGCGCTCCGTGTAGGGCTTCAGGTCGAAGAACACGAGCGGGTCGGCCGACCGGAGATCGGCCGCCTCCTCGACGAACGTTCCCTCGTCGGCGAGCTGCGCAATCCGCTCGCGCGCTCTGACTGGGAAGTGGTGCCCGCACTGCGGACACACACGAAGCGACGCCGCCAACTCGTCGTCGCGATAGTGCGAGCCGCAACTCGGGCAGGTATTCGGGTGCTTCTTCCCTGCGACGTCGGGTGGTGGCGTGTGCTTGTGTTCGATCGAGACGTCGATGCGACTGCTGTCCTGGGCCACCACGAGAGTTTAGACCTCACCCTCCCGTCGGGGGTTACAGGCCGAGGGCGAGAGCGAAGCGCTCGAGCAGTGGCTCATTGGCGCGATCTCGGACAAGGCCGGTGAAGCCGGCCCCCGCAACCCTGGTGCTGCCAGCGATGCGGCCGAGCAGGCGCTCGACGTCGTCGACCGAGAGCCCGTTCGGCTCGGGCATGAAACACGCGACCTGCGACGGGTCGATCGAGTCGACGTCGAGCGCGACGTAGACCGCATCTGCACGGGCCAGCGCCGCGTCGACGCCGAGCGGCCCCGTCTGGACGCCGGCGGACGCGATGAAGTCGGCCTCCGGCGGGTCGAGGTTGCGGGCGCCGACGAGTGCGACGTCCTCCGCAGCCACCGCGCCGTCATCGATCAGCATCCGCAGCGGCATCCCCCAGGCGTTGCCTGAGGGCGAGCTTTGCGGCGTGTTCAGATCGCCGTGCGCGTCGATCCAGACGACGGCGAGCCTACCGCCGCGCTGTGAGAGGCCCTCGACCGCCCCGACGTGCGCGCAACAGCACCCGCCGATGAGCAGCGGCCGGGGCGGCAGCTCCGCGGCGAGCGCCAGCGACTGCTCGGCGAGGCTCGGCTGGTCGATCACCGCGGCCTCGGGCCAGGGCAGTTCGAGCCAGGCCGCCTCCGCCATGGAGTCGCCGCCCTCCCCCCAGGCGCGCGGGACACGGACGAGGCCGGCGCCGAACTCGCGCCCGCAGACGTGGCACTGGTACTCAGGGCCGATCGCGACGGCCGTGAGCGTGCGGCAAGCGGGGCAGCGGGCGCGGAGGGCGCTCACAGGACGCGCTCGTACTCGTTCATCCGCCGCACCACGCGCATGCCCGCTCGCTCGTACAACGCAACGGCGTTCGTCGTGTTCTGTCCGTCGACGCCGAGCCCGATCCGGTCGCGTCCTCGTGCATGGAGCTCGCGGAAGGCAGCGCGGAGGAGAGCGCTGCCGAGGCCCAGCCGCCGCCAGCGTGGACGAACGCCGAGGGTCGACACCCAGCCGATCGGGCCGCGGGCGTCGTCGATGAGGCGGCAAAGAACGATCCCGGTGAGCGCGGCTTCGGCCTCGTCCTCGGCGAGCAGCCAGAGTGACGCGTCGAAGTCGTCCCGTTCCAGGTTGGCCGTGGCCCATTCCTCATACGGCTCCGGCGTGAAGCCCCAGTGGTCGGCGAACGACTCCATGTGGGCCTCGTAGACAGCGGTCTCGTCACCGGGCACAAACGTCCTGAGCGTCGCGCCGGGCGGAAGCCCGGCGTCGGGAACGTCCTGGAGCTCGATCTCCATCGTGAACGACTGCCTGATCGCTCGATACCCCGCTGAGCTGAGCAACGCCGTCAGAGCGGCCTCGGATGCCGGAACGTAGGCGCGGAGTGAGGCGCCCGGCGCGGCGACGGCGGTGGCGAGTCGCTCCAGCTCAGTGAGGACGGGGGCCGAAGCGGTCGGATGCTCCGGGTGGACACGAACGTCGAGGGCGAACTTGGCGTTCTCGTCGCTCGCGCTCTGCAGGTCGGCGTAACCGACGAGCGTTCCGTCGGAGGCGTGCGCAACCAGCGTCTGGAGCCGCGGCAGGTCGAACCACTGGGTCACCTCCACGGCGCTCTCGAGCGTGGTGTCCAGGTCACGCGAGATCAGGTTCAGGAGCTCGGCGATCTCCGGCGCGTCCTCGCGTGTGGCGGGCCGAAGCGTGAGCTCGCCGCTCGCCGGGATCACCGAAGCTCCTTCTCGTAGACGATCGCCTCCCAGGCGACGCGCATGCCGATCTTTTCGTAGAGCCTCGTCGCTCCGGTCGGGCTCTGCGCGTCGACCCCGAGCGCGACCCGTGTCTCCCCGCGGGAGCGGAGCTCCGCGAACGCGGTCAAAAGCAATGCCTCGGCGATGCCTCGGCGTCGGTGCGCACGCACCACGCCTACCGTGGGGACGAACCCGACCTGGCCCTCGCGATGGCTGTCGTCCGCCTGGATCGCACCTGCGATCTCTCCGGCCACCTCGGCGACCCACAGGAGCGACGGGTCGAAGCCGTCACGTTCGAAATGTCGCGTCGCCCACTCGCCGTACGCGCGCGGGTGGTGTTCCCAGTGGTCGGCGAAGGCTGCTTCGAGCGCCTCGTAGACAGCGTGGCGCTCGTCCGGATCACGGTAGCTACGGATCACGACGCCGTCAGGGACGGCGGCCGCCTGCACCGCATCGAGCTCGGCGATCATGCGCCAGAAGCGCCGGCTCGGCACGTATCCTGCGGCGGCGTACAACGCGGCCGCGCCAACCTCGATCGTCGCATTCTGGAGGTAGATGCGATCGGCGTCCTCGGCCAGGCCGAGCTCGACTGCGCGCGCTTCGGTCAGGCGGATCAGCTCCGCACCGACGCCGCGGCCGCGAAGCTCCGGCTGGACGTAACCGTCGGCGACGAACCGGCCGCCGCCGCGCGACGTGAGGGACACGACTCCGGCGATGCGGCCGTCGAGCTCGGAGAGCCACACGTCCTCGGCGAGATCGAGCTCATTCCACTCGTCGCGCAGCCCCGCCTCGGTCCAGTCGCTCTCGCCCAGGATCGCTTCGTCGGCCGCCTGGAGAACCGCCAGCACCCCCGGCAGGTCGTCCAGGGTCGGGCGGCGCACGCTGAAGGTGCGAGTGGCGTCCATCCGCGTTACGCGGCGTCGGCGAAGCGGCGGAGCACGATGCAAGCGTTGTGCCCGCCGAAGCCGAACGAGTTGGAGACGCCGATCTCGATCGCCGACTCCCGTGCGACGTTCGGGATGTAGTCGAGGTCGCACGCCGGATCCGCGACCTCCTGGTTGATCGTCGGCGGCAACACCCCCCGCTGGACCGCGAGCGTGGTGAAGATCGCCTCGACCGCTCCAGCAGCGCCGAGACAGTGGCCGGTAGCGCCCTTTGTCGAGGAGATCGGGATCGTGCGTGCGATCTCCTCGCCGCCGACCGCCAGCTTGATCACGCGGGTCTCGCTCACGTCGCCGACCGGAGTCGACGTGCCGTGCGCATTGATGTAGCCGATCGTGGCCGGGTCGATGCCGGCGTCGTCGAAGGCCATGCGCATCGCCCGGGCCGGGTTCTCGCCCGTCGGGTCGGGCTCGGTGATGTGGTTCGCGTCGGAGGAGACGCCGTAGCCGACGAGCTCCGCGTAGACCTTCGCGCCGCGCGCCCGTGCATGCTCGAGCTCCTCGAGCACGAGCACTGCGCCGGCCTCGCCCATCACGAAGCCGTCGCGGCCCGCGTCGAAGGGACGAGAGGCGCGCTTCGGATCGTCGTTGCGGCGTGAGAGCGCACGCATGGCACCGAAACCAGCGATCCCGACGCGGGTGATCCCGGCCTCGGTGCCGCCGCAGAACATCACGTCGGCGCGGCCGAGCCGGATCGCGTCGGCGCCTTCGCCGATCGCCATGTTCGACGCCGCGCAGGCCGTGCACTGCGACGAGAGTGGGCCGCGCGTACCGAGCTCCATCGAGACCCAGCCGGCACCCATGTTCGGGATGATCGCGGGGATCGAGAAGGGGTTCACCCGGTCCGGGCCGCGGGTGATCAACGTGTCGTAGCACTCCTGGAAGGCCTTCAGGCCGCCGATCCCCGTGGCGATTGCGGCGCCGACCCGGTGCGACTCCTTCGCGATCTCGAGCCCGGAGTCGGCCTCCGCCTGGCGGGCTGCGGCAAGCACCATCTGCGCGAAGCGATCCATGCGACGAGCCTGCTTGTGCTCGATCCAATTCGTCGGCTCGAACCCTTTCAGCTCACACGCGAAGTCGACGGGATAGCCCGTCGGGTCGAACGCCTCGATCCGCGCTGCGCCGGACTCACCCGCGATCAGGTTCGCCCACGAGCTCTCGACGTCGTTTCCCAACGGCGTGACGGCGCCAAGGCCGGTGATGACGACCCGTTTCCTCCCGCTATCCGACATTCACATTCCCAGTCCGCCGTCGACGAGCAGCACTTCGCCCGTGATGAACGAGGCGTCGTCGGAGCAGAGAAAGCGTACAGCGCCCGC
>JBKJML010000025.1:0-6069 GCA_046596415.1 Gaiellaceae bacterium
GGCCGCGGCACCGGGATCATCGAGCTCGTTCGAGCCGCGTCGGGTCTCGTCACCGACGAGGCGGGGCTCGAGCTCGGCGAGGTGACACTCGATGCGCCGCTGCTGGAGCTCCTCCAAGGGGGCGAGCAGCACTTCAAGTCGCTGCCGACGCCGGCGGCGATGCAGTTCGAGCTCTTTCCCTTCCAGGAGCGTGGCCACGGCTGGCTGCGGCTGCTCGGCGACCTCGGGCTGGGCGGGATCCTGGCCGACGACATGGGGCTCGGCAAGACGGTGCAGGCGATCGCGATGCTCAGCTCGGAGCGCGAGCAGGAGGGTGCCGAGGCGCTCGGGCCGACGCTCGTCGTCTGCCCGATGAGCGTCGTCAAGCAGTGGTGCTCCGAGATCGCGCGCTTCGCACCCTCGCTTCGCGTCCATTCCCATCATGGCCTGCACCGGCTGACGGGCCGGGAGCTCGGCGAGGCGGCTCGGGCCACAGATGTCGTCGTCACCTCCTACGACATCGCGACCCGCGACGTCGAGGCGCTCGCCCTGGTCGCGTGGGATCGGCTGCTGCTCGACGAGGCGCAGGACGTGAAGAACCCGGTGACCAAGCGCGCGAAGGCGTTGCGCCGGCTGCCGGCGCGGCGGCGACTCGCGATGACGGGGACGCCGGTCGAGAACCGGCTCGGCGACCTGTGGGCGCTGATGGATCTCGTCAACCCGGGCCTGCTCGGCTCACGCGCGGGGTTCGAGCGGACGTTCGCAAAGCCGATTGAGAGCTACGGCGACGACCGCGCGCTCGAGCGGTTGCGCGCGATCGTGCAGCCGTTCATCCTGCGGCGCGCGAAGGACTCGCCGGAGGTGGAGCTGGAGCTGCCGCCGATCACGATCGAGAAGGACTACTGCCGCCTGACGGTCGAGCAGGCGAGCCTCTACCAGGCGACGGTCGACCGGTGGCTGCCGAAGATCGCCGAGCGCGACGAGAGCTTCGGCCGCCGCGGCGCGGTGCTCGCGATGCTCGGCCAGCTGAAGCAGGTCTGCAACCACCCGGAGATGCTGCTCGCGACCGGCGCCGCGCTCGACGGCCGCTCGGGGAAGCTCGAGCGGCTGGTCGAGTTGCTGGAGGAGGTGCCGGTCGAGGACAAGGCGCTCGTCTTCACGCAGTACCCGGGCTTCGACCGGCTGGTGCCGCACCTCGAGCAGCGGCTCGCCCGCAGCGTCGGCTTCTTCCACGGGCGGCTGAACGCGCGCCACCGGGAGGAGCTGCTGGAGCGATTCGCCCATGACGAGGGGCCGCGCGTGCTCGTGATCTCGATCAAGGCGGGAGGTCGCGGCCTGAACCTGCCGGCCGCGAACCACGTGATCCATTTCGACCGTTGGTGGAACCCGGCCGTCGAGCAGCAGGCGACCGACCGGGTGCACCGCTTCGGCCAGCGCAAGCACGTCTTCGTGCACAGCCTGATCTGCACCGGGACGCTCGAGGAGCGGATCGATCAGCTGCTCGACTCGAAGCGCGAGCTGGCCGAGAAGGTGATCGCCGGTGGTTCCGAGGATTGGCTCGGCGAGCTCGACCTCGGCGCGATCCGCGCTGCGGTGGAGCTGTCGGCCGACGCGGTGGAGGACGCAGCGTGAGCGAGCTTCTGGACGAGGGGCGGCCATTGGTGGTGGAGTCGGATCGGACGCGGATCGGGCAGGGGCCGTGGGCACGGTTATTCGCTACTGCTGTTGTGCCGGACGAAGGCTCGACGTTGGCGGAGGCAGGGCGGCGGCTGGCGCGTTCGGGAGCTGTTTCCTCGGTGTCGGTCGGTGTGGGCTCGCTGCCGGCGGAGGTCGAAGGCTTCGACGTGACGCTTTCGGCGGCGCGCGTCCCGCCGCGGATCTGGGCCGCAATGACGAGCTTCTCGCGCAACAATCGCCCGCTCGAGGCGGCGATCGAAGGCAAGGAGCAGTCGGTGCACCTGGAGCACCTGATGACGGTCGACTGGGAGCAGCCACTCATCCCACGGGCGTCCGACATCGCGCGGAGCTGTACGTGCGAGGACGGCGCTCGAGGCATCGCGTGCGCGCACGTCGCGGCAGTCGGCTACGTGTTCGCTGATCGGATCGATCAGGAGCCGGGGCTGCTGCTGAGGTGGCGTGGCTGCGTGGAGTTGGCGGAAGTCGTCGAGGTCGATTCGCCGAGCGCCGCGGTGGTTGCAGGCGAAGCCGGCGATCCGTGGAGCGCGGGGACGCCACCGGGGCCGGTGCCGCTACGGCCGTTGCCGGCGGGTGCGGTGCTGAAGCGCCTTGGGCCGAGTGGGATCAGGGTCGGCGGGAACGACCTGGGCGAGGTGCTGGCGAAGGCATACGCCGCGTTCGGGCGCAGCTAGCTGACGCGCGGCGGCCGACGGGCCGCTGCGATCGCCCGCTCGAGGCTCGTGCAAGCGGTTGTGCGGTGAGTCTCGGGAATAAGCTCCACGCCGCGATGGAGATTGTCGATGTCGACAAGCCCTTCACGAATCGCCGCCTCCGCGTACGACACGTCCTGCTCACGTCCCGCTGCAAGCTTGGCGAGCACGAGGTCGTCTGGATGGAGGAACCACGCGACGGCAGGTTCTTTCCAGAGCTTGTTCGCGGCAAAGACCATTCGTTTGAGCCGCAACTCCCACCCTGCGGGCGGGACGGGCGCCTCAGGGCCGACGCCGTGGGCGAAATACCCGAACTGCTCGTGGAACGAAGAGCCATCACCGAGCACGCCATCGATGTCGATCGCCTCAGCCGGCCGATTCAACGGGAAGAGATCGGCTTCCATCGAACTCGAGCAGCGCCTCGGGCGCTTCCGGCAGCGCTCCGAGAATCGCCTGGCTGCCGACCACGACGATCTCGTCACCGGTGATCTCGGCGGCCGCCCGGATCAGATGCTCGAGCTGCTCGATCCTCATCTCGTCGCCTGCTCGACACCGGCCAGCACGGCGCGGCGCTCGTGCTCGGTGAGTGCCCCGGCGAACGGTGAGCTCTGTCGAAGCGCGCGCGAGCGCTCGGTGTCGGCGGCGAGCACCTCCGCGATCGCATCCCTAGGCTGTTCCAGGATCGTCTGCCACTCCCGCGCCCAGTGCGGGTGAATCCGCCCACGCTCCTGCCAACGCCGCAGGCGGCGCCGAGCGTCGCCGACCAATCGGTCGTCAAGACGCTGCGCGACCAGGCGGTGGTAGGCAAGCGACCTGAGCTCCGGGCGGTGGTGTCCCGTTGCTGCCCGCGACGAGCTCGGGAGCAGCGAGTCGATGTCGATAGTGGCCGCAGAGCGACGCCGATCGTTGATCGCGTGGGCGAGCCCGCGTTTCCGGTCGGGTGCTCGCGCCGCTTCGACGAGGTCGAGAACCTGCTCGAGCGGCACCTCGTGGCGTCCGGTTGGAGTCGGCACGGTCGTGATGTCGCCCTTCTCGATCCATCGATTGACCGCCGTGTGGCTCACGCCGAGGATGCGTGCCGCCTGTGACCGAGTCAGCGTCGGAGGAGCGATGTCCTCGAGCAGTCCCAATGTCCTTTCGATGTCGTCCGTTCCCCGGTGGTCGGCGTCCCCGATGACGCGCCGGAGCCGAATAACGCCCTCGATGAGCTTCTCGGCGTCGACGAGAACGCGTCCCATGAGTCGAATCGTAGCAAATAACGTTCAGAATTGCATTCTATTTTGAACGTTACTTGTGCTACCTAGCCCGTTCAGGGACGCCGCTCGGTCCCGGTCTTCGGTTTCAGCTTGTCCCGACGAATCGCTCGAACCGTATCGCTAGCCTTTCCCGATCCGGACGCCAGCTCGAACGGGTTGGCACCACAATCGGCTGCTCGTGGAAGCCTTTCAGCAGGTCGAGCATCGGTCCGTCGTTCTCGTCCAAGAGCCGCCGGGCTACGCGTACCTGATAGTCGGGGCTGATCCCGACCAGGTCGTGGTCGAATGCGCGGTGATGAATCGAGCAAAGGCTCAACCCGTTGCTGACGACCGGCTCGCCGTTCTCCTCACGGTCGCCAACGATGTGTGCGGCGTCAAGCAGACGCGTCTCCTTGAGACGGCAGATTGCGCAGCGGTCTCCGTACGCGGGGACGACTCGCGCGCGGAAGCGCGCTTGGTGGACGCGGACGCTTGTCTCGCGAAAGACGTACTGGCGTTCGATGGGATCCTCGACGAGCACCGGCTCGCGCTCGTCGAGCGGGCCGACCATCTTTCCGGACGAGACGAGCACCGTAGCCGCAACCGGATCGTCCTCGACCACGAAGCAGGGATAGATCGGCGTGTAGTAATTCGGCCGGGTCGCCACGAAGTGAACGATGGGCACCTGGAGCGCGTACGCGCTGCGTAGGGCTCGGTTGTCCGGCTGGTCAGCGGAGCCGCTGCGGTAGGCGTAGACGTAACCCGTCTCGATCTCAGCATCTCCGTACGGTGACTTCCAGGACGTTTGAATGGATAGCGCTGCCGGGCCTCGTTGCGCGGCCGCGCGGTAAATGCCCTTCTGCGTCGACAGGAAGGGGATGCGCGTACCGCGGAAATTGAAGCCGGCAGCGAGGCCGCCTGGATAGGGAATCTCCTCGCCGAAGCGAGCGCAAAGCACATCAAGCGACGCGAAGCAGGAACTCCTGACGTCGTCGTCGCGCACCCGCGCATCTTATTCCGGTCGACATCGTGATCGCGCGCGCGGCGAGCGCTTCGGTCAAACGAGAGCGTGGCCAGGGCCGTAACTAAGAGCTCGAGTCAGAATGACGGTCGTCGACTGGGTGCGATCGGCGAGTGCGAGGCAAGGACGCAGGGAGCGCCCATAGCTGTAGCTATGGGCGCGACTGAGGACGCTGCCTCGTGCCGCCGAGCGCGGCCAGGCGACACACCGCGCATTCTGATTCGAGCTCTAAAGGTTGATGCCGATCGCTTTAGTTGTCCGGCCCGAGACCAAGCTCGCTTGAGTTCGGCTAGCGGCGCCGACGGCGGCGCGCGCTCGAACCCGAGCCCGAACCGGCAGGCCGTTGCTGCGTCGCGACGGCCATCCCCGACGAGGCGAACTGCTCGCCGTGGCCGAGGCGCGTCGCGAGCCGGCCGACGTCGTTGCGCTGCTCCGGCAGGACGAAGGTGACGCCGTTGCCGCTGCGGCCCGCGCGGCCGGTGCGGCCGATGCGGTGCACGTAGTCGTCGTCTCCCTGGGGCGGGTCGAAGTTGATCACGTGGGTGATGTCGTTCACGTCGAGGCCGCGGGCGGCGACGTCGGTGGCGACGAGCGTCTTGATGCGCCCCGACTCGAAGTGCGCGAGGGCGCGCTCCCGCTGGTTCTGCGAGAGGTTGCCGTGCATCGCGACCGCCTTGATGTTGTGCTGGCGCTCGAGCTTGCGGGCGAGCTTGTCGGCGCCGTGCTTGGTGCGCACGAAGACGAGCACGAGGCCACGGTCGGCCCGGAGGTGCTCGACGAGCCGGTCGAGCTTGTCGTCGATCGTGACGGAGACGAAGGCGTGCTCGATCTCACCCTGCTCGGCCTCGGGCGGCAGCACGCCGCGCACATGGGAGGCGTTGACGGTGTAGTTGCGGGCGAGCTCGGCGACGGCACCGTCGAAGGTGGCGGAGAAGAGCATCGTCTGCCGGTTCGTCGGGACGCTCTTGAGGATGCGGTCGACCTGCGGCTTGAAGCCCATGTCGAGCATCCGGTCGGCCTCGTCGAGGACGAGCACGCGAACGTCGCCGAGCTTGACCGCGCGGCGCTCGATCAGGTCGAAGAGCCGACCAGGCGTGGCGACGAGGATGTGCGCGTCGCGTGCCCGGCTGATCTGGGCGCCGATCGGGGCGCCGCCGTAGACCGTCTCGACGCGCAGGCCCTTGGCCTTCGCGAGCGGACGGAGGTCGGCCGCGACCTGGATCGCAAGCTCGCGCGTCGGCACGAGCACGAGCGCGCCCGGCCTGGCGTTCGAGCCGGCGGTGCGCTCGACGAGCGGCAGCCCGAAGGCGAGCGTCTTGCCCGACCCGGTCGGCGACTCGCCGAGAATGTCGAGCCCCGCGAGCGCGTCCGGCAGGACGAGCTTCTGGACGGCGAAGGGCTGGGTGATGCCGGCGTTCTCGAGCACCCGGACTACGGGCGCGCTGAC
>JBKJML010000175.1:0-4830 GCA_046596415.1 Gaiellaceae bacterium
GGAAGAAGGCGTCGCGGATGGTCGACTCGACGCAGATGCTCGTGGTGCAGCCGGTGATGATGAGGTGCTTGGCGCCGTAGCTGCGGAGAAGCTCGTCAAGGTCGGTGCGGTAGAACGCGCTGAAGCGGGTCTTGTAGATGACCGGCTCGCCGTCTTCTGGTGTCAGTTCGTCGACGATGTCGGTGCCCCACTCGTCGCGGGTCAACACCCCGTCTTTCACCCCGAGGTGGAGGAACAGGAACCCGTTTGGGACGTCTTCCGCGCCGAGGTCGGAAAGGTCGGGCTGGAAACCCATCTTGATCCAGACGACTTTGATGCCGGCTCGCCGCGCGCCCTCGACGGCGGCCGCGGTGGGTGCGACGGCCTGTTGGATATCGGTGATATCGATGCCGGCTTTGTCGAACATGCCGCCCTCTGAGCCGAAGGCGTTCTGCATGTCGATGACGACCAACGCAGTGCGGGAGGGGTCGATCTCGACCGGTTCAGGGAGGGCCTTGATCTGGGTCGTCGGCATGGCAACTTCCCCTTTCTTGATGGTTTAGGCGCGGCGCCCATTGCTTATGAGCTGACTGTTCGAGTTGCGTTTGCGGCGCCCGGCTCCTGGTCGGGCCAGGTGCCGGTATTCGTCGATCACTTGCAGGAGCAAGTCGAGAAGGAGGTCACGTTCCGCTGGCTCCAAGAACGCAAGGATCTGCTCCTGGGCAGCGAGTGCCTTGGGATGCAGCTTGCGAAACAGGTTCTCGCCTCGACGGGTGAGGCGGATGAGCCGGGCTCGGCGGTCCGTCTCGCTGACCCGTTGCTCGAGCAGTCCCTTGGCTTCCAGACTGCGCACCAGCAGACTGGTGGTGTTGCGGTCGACCCCGACCCGTTCGGCCAGACCGCGTTGGTCGATGTCAGGCTCGCCGTCGGTGGAGTTGACATAGGCCATGACCGCAAACTCGAGGGGCGTGAGATCGGCTTGGGCGACGGCCTCGGCGCCCACCGTGTTGCAGATCTGGAAGAAGCGGCGGGCTAGTGCGAGCGGAACTCGCCGGATTGGCGGCGCATGAGTCAACTGCACCGAGAGACGCCGCCATTCCTCATAAGTGTGATCTTCACAGATATGAGAATATCTGTCAAGAGGGGATGAACCAACCCTCGCGTGCAGGCGAGACGGAGGCCTCGACCGAAAGGCCGCCGACCGCGTCGCCTCCTGGGGAATCTGAACTCGGCCGACGACACGTTTTCCTAGTAAGCAATCGCCTTTCTGAGCTAACGATCAATGGCAAGAGACGGCCGCCAAAGTCGCTCAACCAGGCGGTTTGCGCGGGCGACGGCTCCTGCGTGCAGACCCTCGGCGACGTCGATCCCGGAATTGCGTGATGCACGGGTGATGCACGCACCCGTGAGGCACTCGGCGTCCACAAATGGGAAAACCCTGCAAATCGCAGGGTTTTCCTTTAGCAGGCCTGTAAGCCGGATTCTGTCGAGGGTGACCATCCATCTAGGCCGTTGGTCTCCCAACGGCTCGAGCGGTGTACCCGGCTCCTCGGCGGGCAGCGTCGGCGGAGCCTGTTTCACCTTGCACCGGACGGGGTTTGACGAGCCGCCGCGTCACCGCGGCGCTGGTGGGCTCTTACCCCACCGTTTCACCCTTACCCGCGGCGCCTCCGGAGATGCGACGCGGGCGGTCTGCTTTCTGTTTCACTTTCCGTCGGCTTTCGCCGCCTGGGATTTCTCCAGCGTCCTGCCCTTCGGTGTCCGGACTTTCCTCGAAGCCTCACGGCCTCGCGGTCACCCGGCCTGCACGAGGGATTCTAGCGCTGATTCGGTCTCGATCGCCTCGTGCGCCAGGAGCATCCCGCACTCCGGGCAGGCGATCGCAGCCGGCCGGTGGAGCAGGAACTCGCCGCACAGGAAGCACTCCAGGCTCGCCCCGCGCAGGATCGCGGTCAGTTCCTGGTCGAGCGTGCGACTGAGCGAGGAGAGCGACGACATCAGAGGCTCCGGAAGACGCCCGTGACCTTGCCCAGGATCTGGACGTGCTTCGCGTAGATCGGTTCGAGCGCATCGTTCTCCGGTTGGAGGCGGATGCGGCCAGCCTCGCGGTAGAACGTCTTGACGGTCGCCTCGTCGGCAGTCTCGTCGTCGCCGGCGAGCGCGACCACGATCTCGCCGTTGCGGGCGTCCTGAGCACGCTGCACGACGATCACGTCGCCGTCGAGGATGCCCGCCTGGATCATCGAGTCGCCCTTGATCCGGAGCAGGAAGTCGGCGTTGCGGCCGAGCGGCTCGGGCACGGCGATCTCCTCCTCGATGTTCTCCTCGGCGAGGAGCGGCGAGCCGGCCGCGACCTGGGCGAGCAGCGGCAGCTTCGGGAACTCGAGCACCGCTGCAGGTGCAGCCGGAGGCGCCTGCTCGGCGCGCCGGTGTCCGACGAGCTCGAGCGCCCGCGGCTTTGTCGGGTCGCGCTTGAGGAGCCCGGCCCGCTCGAGGTTCGCGAGGTGCGCGTGCACCGTCGACGGCGACGCGAGCCCGACGGCCTCACCGATCTCGCGGACCGTCGGCGGGTAGCCGTGCCCATCCACGTACTCGACGAGGAACCCCCAGATCTCCTGCTGTCGTGCCGTCAGCATCCCGCCTCCTGAGTCGATGGTCGCATACTGTCGAACGTATGTTCGCAACGAAGAGTAGGGATCCTTCCGGACGGCGTCAAGAAGAAATGCGAGCGGCGGGCACGAAGCCCGCCGCTCGAAGACCCGTATGCGCTGGAGAGGACTTGAACCTCCACGACCCTAAGGCCACAAGGCCCTCAACCTTGCGCGTCTACCAATTCCGCCACCAGCGCGGGGACGACGTCAGTGTAGCCGAGCTATTTCAGAAGCCGGAAGAGCAGGACCGTGTTCAGGAAGAACACGATCGCCACCGCCACCGTCAGGCGGGTGAGGTTCCGCTCGACGATGTGCGTGCCACCCTGCGACTGCGGTGTGAAGCCCATGCCGCCCATGCCGGCGTCGCGGCCCGAGTGCATCAGGATCAGCGCCAGCAGTCCGACCGAGACGAGCACATGGAAGACAGCGGCGACAGAGAGCATGGCGCGGGCAGGATACCAGCGACCGGCCGGATCGATCATCTAGGGTCGGCCCGTGGCCTCAGACGACGCCCGCGCCCGGATCCAGAAGCTGCTCGTCACCGGCGACAACCGGCTCAAGCAGGGCGTGGCGCCGGAGAAGGTGCGCGAGAGCTACCTCCAGGCGCTCCAGGCCGCCCGTGAGGCGGGCCTCGAGGACTCGGTGCGGCCGCTCGTCGAGCTCAGGCTTGCGGATCTCGAGCGGCTCGCTCGAGCAGAGCCTCCACCCGCCGAGCCTGTGTAGCGAGCCCGTGCTCCTCGGCCGCGGCCCTCGCGGCCGGGTTCGGCGTCGGCAGGGCCGCTGCAGCACGGAGCGCGTCGACGAGCGCGTCCTCGTCATCGGGGTCGACGAGCACGCCGGCGCCCACGGGCACGAACTCGGGTGGGCCGCCGACGCGCGTCGCGACGACCGTTCGCCCGCAGGCGAGCGCCTCGAGCGCGGCCTGGCCGAACGGCTCCACGAGCGACGGCTGGCAGAGCACGTCTGCTGCCGCGAGGTACTCCGGCACCCGCTCGTGCACCACCGGCCCGACGACGCGGATCCCCGGCCGGCCTTCGAGCTCGCCGCGGAGCGGGCCGTCGCCGACGAACGTCAGCGTCCCCTCCCCCAGGCGCTCGAAGGCGCGCGCGAGGCGGAGCACGTTCTTGCGCTCGGAGAGCGAGCCGACGCAGAGAAACGCAGGCCGCTCTCCAGCGCCGCGCGGCAGCAGCGGGAAGCGCTCGAGGTCGACGCCGCAGTCGATCACCTCGGTCTTGCCGCGCGCCTCGGGTACCCGCTCTTCCAGGAGTGCGCGGAGATAGACGGAGACCGCGACGATCGCCGACGCGCGGCGGGCGACAAGGCGGGTCGCGGCGCGGACACCCGGGATCGCACCGATGTTGGCAACGTCCTGGCCGTGCGCGGTGACGACGAGCGGCGCCCGGCCGAACAGGGTGCCCCAGAGACCGGCCGGGACGAGGAAGTGCGCGTAGACGACCTCCGGGCGGAAGCGCCGCGCCGCGCGGGCCGTCGAGAGCGCGAGCCGGACGTGGCGGAGCGGCCCGCCACCGCGCGTGTCGAGCACCGCGCGCTCGAGCTCGTGGCCGGACGAGGCGAGCTCGCGCTCGAGGTCGCGGACGAAGACGCCGAGGTCGGGCGCCGCCGCGCTCGGGTACATCTGGGAGACGAGCAGGATTCGCACCCGCCTAGCTTGACGGAAACGCTTCTCCAGGAGCTCGACCTATCGCTCGGCGACGTGAGCTCTCGGCGGCGCTAGCCGCGGGACGCGTCGAACGTGCCGAACTCGGCGCGGAGGACGTCGCAGATCTCGCCGATCGTGCAGCGGGCCTTGAGCGCGTCACGCATCGGCGGCAGCAGGTTCGCCGTTCCGCGCGCCGTCTCACGCACGGCGGCGAGGGCCGCCTCGGCGTCGGGCGCACTCCGCTCGGCGCGAACCCGGGCGGTGCGCTCGATCTGGCGACGTTCCGCCTCCGGGTCGATCCGCAGCAGCTCGACCTCCTCGGGGCTGTCCTCCACGAACCGGTTCACGCCGACGATCACGCGCTCGCCCGACTCGACGTCCGCGGTGTAGCGGTAGGCGGCCTCCTCGATCTCCCCCTGGATGAAGCCCCGCTCGACCGCGGCGACCGCGCCTCCGAGCTCGTCGATCTGCTCGATCAGCTCCCGCGCGCGCGCCTCCAGCTCGTCGGTGAGCGCTTCGATGAAGTAGGAGCCACCGAAC
>JBKJML010000204.1:0-3646 GCA_046596415.1 Gaiellaceae bacterium
AGCATGTCGTCGAGAGGCTCCTCTCGGCATGAAGGTCGCCTACTTCTCGCCGATGCCGCCAGAGCGGTCGGGGATCGCGGACTACAGCGCTCTGCTCGTGCCGGCCCTCCGCGAGCGCCTGGAGGTCGATGTCGTGCGCCGTGGCCGCAAGCGCGGCGGACGCGGCGCGGATGTCGCGCTGTACCACGTCGGCAACAACCCCGAGTCGCACGGCTGGATCGTCGAGGCGCTCCGCCGGCGACCTGGCCTTGTCGTCCTGCATGACTTCGTCCTCCACCATCTCGTCTCGGGGATGACGCTCGGCCGGGGGAATGCCGGCGCCTATCTGGACGCGATGGAGCGCGAGGCGGGCGTCGTCGGCCGCCTGCTCGCGCACGGTGTCGTCGAGCATCGGATCCCGCCGCTCTGGGAGTCGCGCGCGCAGGACTTCGCGCTCGCCGGCGAGGTGCTCTCGTTCGCGACGGGGCTCGTCGTTCATTCGCGCTACGTCGAGCGTTGCGCGCGCGAAGCGGGATACGAGGGGCCGATCAGCGTCGTTCCGCACCCGGCGTGGCCGATCCCCAAACACGCGCACGAGGCTGTCGCCGGTGAACCGCTCTTCGGCTGCTTCGGTAACGTCAACGCGAGCAAGCGGATTCCGCAGCTCCTGGAGGCGTTCGCGCAGGTGCGGCGCGTGCACCCGGCGGCGCGCCTGCTCCTCGTGGGTGCCACGTCGCCCGGCTTCGACCTGGAGCGGCGGCTCCAGCGCCTCGGCCTCGAGGGCGAAGGGATCAGCCGCGAGGGCTACGTCGACGAGTCGCGCCTCTGGAGCCTGATGGCAGCCTGCGACGCAATCGTCGCCCTGCGCGCGCCGACGATGGGCGAGACGTCGGGCAGCGCGATCCGTGCGCTCTCACTCGGCAAGCCGCTCGTGGTCAGCGACGTCGGCTGGTTTGGGGAGCTCCCCGACGCCGCGGCGCTGAAGGTGCCCGTCGACGAGACCGAGCGAGACGTGCTGACAGCTGCGCTCGAGCTACTCGCACGCGACCCGGCGGCACGCGCCGCCATGAGCGAGTCGGCGCTCGAGACCACGCGCCGCGACCACGACCTCGAGCGGGTGGCTGACGGCTATACGGCAGCCATCGAGCTCGCCGCCGGCGGTGGCGCCATCAGCGAGGCGGTGTTCCGGGAGGTGGCGGCCCGCGCAGCCGAGGTGGGGATCGACGCCGATGCGGCCGACACCGCCGAGCTCGCGCGACGCCTGCGCGAGGTCGGCCTCGGTGACTGACGTGCGCTCCCGCCTGCGTCGTGTGCCGCCGGGCGTCTGGCTGGCCGCGATCGTCGTGCTCTCCATTCTGCTCCGGATCGCGCTCGGACGGCGGCAGCCCGCGCCCTGGATCATGGTCGACGAGCTCATCTACTCGGAGCTCGCCAAGAGCTTCGCTGCGACCGGACACCTCGTGGTCCGCGACGTCACGGTCGGCGCGTACCCGCCGCTCTACCCGATCCTGATCAGCCCGGCGTACCGCTTCTTCGAGGCGGTGCCCGACGCTTACGCGACCGTGAAGGTGATCAACGCCGTCGTCATGTCGCTTGCAGCAGTGCCCGCCTACGCGATCGCCCGCCGCGTCGTGCAGTCCGGGCCGGCGCTCGTCGTAGCGGCGCTCACCGTCGCCGTTCCCTCGATGGTCTACACGGGCTCGGTGATGACCGAAAGCCTGTTCTACCCCGTCTTCCTGGTCGCCGCGCTCACCCTCGTTCGCTGCCTCGAGCAGCCGACCACGAGGCGCCAGCTCGTCCTGCTCGGCGCGATCGCGGTCGCGTGCCTGACCCGAACCCAGGCCGTCGCGCTGCTGCCCGCGGCGGCAACGGCGCCGCTCCTGCTCGGGATTCTCGACGGGCGCCGCCTGCGGGCGCTCGCCCCCTATCGCGTGCTCGGGGGGATCCTCGCCGCCGGTGGGGTGCTCGTCGGCGCGGCGCAGCTCGCGCGCGGCCACTCGCTCCTCGACCTGCTCGGCGCCTACCGGTCGACCGGTGAGGAGAGCTACGACATTGCCGAGGTGCTCACCTGGCTCGTCCGTCACGTCGCCGAGCTCGACCTCTATGTCGCCGTCGTTCCGTTCGCGACGCTGCTGCTGCTACTGCTGATCGGGCGGCGTCTCGACCCGCCGCTCCAGGCGCTCGTCGCCGCCACGACGGCGACATCGGCCTGGATGCTCGTGCTCGTCTCCATGTTCGCGTCGCTGCCGTCGGTCGCCCGGATCGAGGAGCGCTACACCTTCTACCTCGCGCCGCTCTACCTCGTGGCGCTCGTCGCGTGGATCGACCGAGGGCTGCCACGGCCGCGCGCCTTGGCGCTCGGCGCCGCGATCGCCGCCGCAGCGCTGCCGCTCGCGATCCCCTATCGCGAACTGATCGGGATCACGGCCCTCTCCGACACGCTGGAGCTGATCCCGCTCTGGCGCCTGCACGACCCCGGCATGCCGTTGGAGCTCTCGCAGGTGCCGCTCTTCGTCGCGATCGTCTGCACGCTCGCGGCGGCCCTCTGGCTCGGCGTGACGCGGCGCTACGCGGCCGCGCTCCCGGCGCTTGTCGCGGTGGCGTTCGTCGGCGTGAGCGTGACCGTCAACGACAACGTGCACGGATTCCGGCACGCATCGCTCGGGTCGCTCTTCGTCGGGATCGGTAACCCACAACGCGACTGGATCGACCGTGCCGTCGGGCCCGACGCGAAGGTGACCGCGGTGTGGACGGGCACGACCGACCGCTACACGATCTGGCTCAACGAGTTCTTCAGCCGCAGCGTCGGGAACGTGATCTACACGCGCGACCCGCTCCCCGGCCCGCTCGCGCAGAGCCGGGTCGAGGTCGATCAGGAGACGGGCGTCGTCAGAGACCCGGAGCGTCGGCCGGTCCAGGTCGATTACGTGCTCACCGACGGGTCGTTCATCGCCGAGGGCGAGCCGGTCGCGACCGATGAGCGGTGGGGCATGACCCTCTACAGGGTTCGTGGCGAGCTCCTGTCCACGACCGTTGTGGAGGGGCTCTACCCGAACGACACCTGGTCGGGGGCGACAGTCGTCTACACGCGGCGCCGCTGCCAAGGAGGCCGGCTGACGGTGTCCGTCTCGAGCGATCCCGGGCTCTTCCGCGCGCCTCAGAGAGTGACGGCGAGCGTCGCCGGCGGCGTCACTCTCCGGCGAGCGGTCGTCCCGGGTCTGGCGCGAGACGTCGTCGTCCCACTCGCTGTCCGCGGCGGCCGTTGTGTCGTCACGTTCCGGGTTTCCCCGACAGCCGTTCCCCGGTCGGCTACGAACGGCGAGAATCCGGACCCGCGCGTGCTGGGTCTCCACTTCACCTCCTTCCGGCTCGAGCCGTGAGGATCGCGTTCGACGTGAGCCCGCTCTCTCACCCGCGGAGCGGCGTCGGCAACTACATCCGCGGCTCGCTTGCCGGGCTTGTCGAGGCGGCGGGGAGAGACCACGAGGTGGTCGCGTTCGCGCCGACGAGTCCCGCCGGGGCGAAGACGATCCGCGCCGCGCTCGAGGGAATCCCGGTCGAGACGCGGCTGCTGCGGCTGCCGTTCGCGCACGCCTGGCGCACGGCGTGGAGCCTGCTCGGCCACCCGGCGGCGGAGCGCTGGCTCGGCCCGTTCGACGCGCTCCAC
>JBKJML010000218.1:0-5172 GCA_046596415.1 Gaiellaceae bacterium
CTCGGCGCTGATGAGCGGCGTGATGATCAAGGTCGCGCTCTACGGGCTGGTGCGCGTCCTCGTCGAATGGGTCGGCGTCCTGCCGGTCTGGTTCGGCGTGCTCGTGCTCGCGCTCGGGGCGCTCTCGGCGCTCGCAGGGATCGTCTACGCGCTCTTCGAGCAGGACCTAAAGCGGCTGCTGGCGCTCAGCTCGATCGAGAACGTCGGAATCATCGTGCTCGGCCTCGGCGCCTGTCTGATCCTGCGCGCCCGCGGCGCCGACGCCTGGGCTGCCTTCGCGCTCGGGGCAGCGCTCCTGCACACCGTCAACCACGCCGTCTTCAAATCGCTCCTCTTTCTCGGCGCGGGCGCCTTCGAGCGGGCGGCAGGCTCGCTCGAGCTCGACCGGCTCGGCGGCCTCCTGCGGCGGATGCCCTGGACGGCCGGAGCGTTCCTGGTCGGCGCGATGGCGATCTCCGGCCTGCCGCCCTTGAACGGCTTTGCCTCGGAGTGGCTGACCCTGCAGGCGCTCCTGCACATCGCCGCCTACGGTGAGGTCGGGGACGGCATCGCCGGCGCGGTTGCGCTTGCTGCTCTCGCCGCGACTGCCGCGCTTGCCCTCTTCTGCTTCGTCAAGGTGGTCGGGCTCGTCCTGCTCGGGCCGCCGCGGACGGAGCAGGCCGCCGCGGCTGAGGAGGTGCCGCTGCCGATGCGCGCCTCGTTGCTGCTGCTCGCCGGTGCCTGTGTCGCGCTCGGTCTCGCGCCTGGGGTGCTCTTCGGCCCGCTCGTCGGGCTCGCCCCCTGGCCGGCCGCTCTACCGACGCAAACCGGTCTCGAGCTTCCCGGCACCGGTTCTCTACCGGGGATCTGGATCGCGGTCTTGCTACTCGCGGTCACCGGAGCCTTGGCGCTTCTGCGCGGGAAGCGAAGCGCGGCTCCGGCGCCGACCTGGGCCTCCGGCCAGCAGCTTTCACCTGCGCTTCTCTGGACGGGCGCCGGCTTCACCAAGCCACTGCGGCTCGTGCTGGAGACGCTGCTACGCCCGCAGCGGGAGATCACGGCTCGGAGCGAGGGCGGCGTGCTGCAGGCGGTCTCCTACTCAGGTCAGCTTCCCCAACTGCTCGAGGATCGCCTCTACGAGCCGCTGACTCGGGTCCTCCTCGCCGCGGCGGCGCAGGCGCGGCGGCTGCAAAGCGGCAGCCTCGGCACCTACGTCGCATACCTCGCCGGCCTCGTCCTCGCACTCCTCGCCGCCGCACGCTTCGGGTGGACCGGATGAGCGCCGAGGCGGCTGCCGCAGCTGCCGCCCAGCTCGTCGGTGGGATCGCGCTCGCCCCGCTCCTACCTGGGCTCGTGCAGCACTGGAAGGCGCGCCTCCAGGGCCGGCGCGGGCCAAGCCCGTTGCAGCCCTACCGCGAGCTGCGGCGGCTGTGGGGAAAGAGCACCGTCACGCCTGAAGGAACGAGCGCCCTCTACCGGCTCGCGCCCTCTGTCGTCGGTGCGGCGCTGATCGCGGCCGTCCTCGTGGTGCCGGCAGCGGCGGCCGCGCCGAGCTTCGGGATCGGCCACGACGCGCTCCTGCTCCTCGGTCTCCTCGCGCTGGCGCGCTTCGCCGTCGTCATCGCCGCCTGGGACGCTAGTAACGGCTTCTCGCTGATCGGCGCCAGCCGCGACCTGACGCTCTCGGTCTTCGTCGAGGCGACGCTCGTGCTCGCGCTCTCCCTCGCCGCCCTCCTCGCCGGCACGACCGACCTCGTTGGCGTTGTCGCAGCAACGGCCGGCACGCAGGTCTGGACGAGCCCGGCGCTCGCGCTCGGCGCGCTCGCCTTCGCCCTCGTCGCTGTCGCCGAGACGGGTCGCCAGCCGGTGGACAGCCCCGACACCCATCTCGAGCTGACGATGATTCACGAAGGTCCGCTGCTCGAGTATGCAGGCCGCGACCTCGCGTATCTGCAATGGGCGGCGGCGGTTCGCCACTGGCTCGTGCTCGTGCTGGCAGCCCAGGTTTTTCTGCCTCATCCGCGGGAGATCTGGCTCCAGCTCGCCCTGCTGCCGCTCGTGCTGATCGTGCTCTGTGCAGTGCTGGCGCTGGTCGAAACGCTCGTCGCGAAGATGCGGATCCTGCTCGTGCCACGCCTGCTCGCCGCCGGCACGATCGCGGCGCTGCTCGGAATCGCCGCCTGGCTTGTGAGCCCCTCGTGAGCGCCGCTGTCATCTGGACGCTCGTCGCGCTTGGACTCGCGGTCCTCGTTGTCCGCCGGCGCTCGCTCGCGGTCGCGCTCGTGACCGCGCAAGCGCTCCTGCTGGTCGGCTTCGCACTCCAGGAGGCGGAGAGCAGCGGCGACGTCCTCGCGGCCGGTGCGCTCGCGCTCCGGGCTCTCGTTCTGGCCGGGCTCTTCCTCCTGCTCGTCTCGCGTACCCGTTCGGTGCGCCCCGTGCGGGCCCGCGTGGCTCCGCTCGCACGCGCCGGTATCGCCCTCGCCCTCGCCCTCTCCCTGACCTGGCTCGTGCCGGTGATCGGGCTCGACTCGCGCGACGCCGAGCGTGGCGTGCTCGCGCTCGTCGCCTTCGGGATCGCCACCGCAGCGCTGCGTCGCGCGACCCTGTTCCAGATCATCGGCATCGTCCTGATCGAGAACGCGCTCGGCCTGGCAGCGTTGCAACTGCCCGGCGGCGGCGCAGTCGCGATCGAGCTCGGCGTCGCGCTCGACCTGATCCTCGTCGCCCTCGTCGCCGTCGTCTTCTACGAGCGGATCTTCGCCGAGTTCGGAACGGCCGATAGTGCCGCCCTGAGGGCATTGCGTGACTAGCCGCGAGCTGCTCGCACTCGCACTGATTGCCCTGCCGGCTCTCGCGACGATCCTCTTCCTGGTCGCTCCCAGCGGTGTTGTCCCGGGACTCGCGCGCCTGGCCGCGCTCCCAACCGCAGCGCTCGCGCTGACGCTCTCGGCACTCGCCCTGCGCGCCCCCAGCGAGCCGCTGATCGGCGACTGGCTCGTCCTCGACGCCGCCGGCGGCCTACTCCTCGGCGTGATCGGCCTGGTCGGGTTGGCGAGCGTGCTCGTCTCACCGGCCTACCTCGCTACAGGCGGCGACTCGCTCGTCTCCCCCGAGCGGCGGCAGGGGATCTACTACGCCACTTTCTACGTCTTCTGGGCGATCCTGCTCGCGGTACCGCTCGTCGGCAACCTGGGCGCCGCCTGGCTTCTCATCGAGGCAACGACTGCCGCCTCAGCGCTACTCGTCGGCTTCAGCGGCACGCCACGCGCGCTCGAGGCAGGCTGGAAGTATCTCGTCCTGACCACGCTCGGGCTCGGCGTCGCGCTGCTCGGGATCGTGATGCTCGCGGCCGGAATCCCCGCCAGCGGGCTCGGCGAGCTCTCCTGGCAGGAGCTCTCGACCTACTCCGGCGGCAGCGACACCGCGCTTGTCGCCTACCTGCTCCTGCTCGCCGGGCTCGCGGCGAAGATCGGCCTGGCGCCGGTACACAACTGGCTCCCTGACGCCCACTCGGAGGCGCCGCCGCCCGTCTCCGCCCTGCTCTCCGCCGCGCTTCTACCGACCGTGCTGCTCGTCGCCTGGCGCTGCCAGCAGGCCCTCGCGCCCGTCGTCGGTGAGCAGACGACCCAGACCGTCCTGATCGCCTTCGGGCTCGGCTCACTCGCCGTCGCGGTGCCCTTCCTCTGGCGCTCGCTGCCCTGGAAGCGCCTGCTCGCCTACTCGAGCCTCGAGCACATGGGCGTGATCGCGCTCGGGATCGGCTTCGGCTCGCCGCTCGCACTGGCCGGCGTCGCGATCCACATCGCCGCCCACGCCGTCGCCAAGGCGCTGGGGTTCTACGCGGCGACACCGCTGCTCGGCCACGACCCGCAAGCAGGCGAGCACCCCGTCACCGGCATCGCCCGCAGCAAGCCCTCGCTCGGCGTCGCGATGGGGATCTCGCTCGCCGCACTCTCCGGCCTGCCGCCCTCGCCGCTCTTTGTCAGCGAGGTGCTGATCGTCGCCGGCGGCTTCCAGGCAGGGCACCCCTGGGCTGCAAGCGCGACCGCGCTCCTGCTCGCGCTCGGCTTCCTCGGCCTCGCGCACGCCCTGATCGAGACGACCGCCGGCGACAGCCCTCCACGCGAACGCGGCCCCGTCGCCGGCCTGCGCGGCGTCACCGCCCTGACCTGCATCTCCGCCATCCTGATGCTCGGCCTCGCCGCGTCCGCGGTCGTGCTGCCCGGCACGGAGCTCGTCGACGCCCTCCTCCGAGGGCTCTCATGACAAGCCCAACTGCACCGACCTCCTACCGGGAGCGGGTCGCCCTCGCCCTCGCCGAGGGCTCACGCTTCGCCGGGCTCCACGTGAGCGCGGACAGGACATTCGTGCGCACTCTGCTCGCCGCTCCAGACGGGACGACGCGCCTGGAGAACGCGGCGCCCGAACAGGGAGTCGTCCCGACGATCGTCGACCTCACACCAGCCGCCGGCTGGGACGAGCGCGAAGCCCACGACCTGCACGGGATCCGCTTCGGCGGCCACGAGCCCTTGCGGCCACTCGTCAACCACGACGCCGCGCTCCAGCGCTGGGTGCCGGTGCACGGCGACGACAGCTACCAGCTCGCCGTCGGGCCGATCCACGCCGGCATCATCGAGTCAGGCCACTTCCGCTTCCATCTCGTCGGCGACCGCATCCTCCACCTCGACGTCCAGCTCTTCCACAAGCACCGCGGCCTCGAACGAGCGGCGACAGGAAAGACGCTGGAGGAAGGACTCGCCTACGCCGCGCGTGCCTGCACCGCCTGCAACGTCGCAAACGGCGTCGCCTACGCCAGCGCCTGCGAGCAAGCCCTCGGCCTTCTGCCCGGGGCGGAGCTCCGGCGAGCCCGCACGATCCTGCTCGAGCTGGAGCGGATCTGGAACCACCTGAACGACATCGCCGCGATCTGCGCCGGCGTCAGCCTCGCCGCCGGCAACAACAGCTTCGCCGCCCTGACCGAGCGCGCCCGCCGCCTGAACGCGGCGCTGACCGGTCACCGCTTCCTCTTCGAGAGCGTCCAGCTCGGCCGCAGCGAGCTCACCCTGAGCGCGGAGCAGATCGCGCTGGCGCGGGAAGAGCTCGCCTCGATCAACACCGCAGCCCTCCGCGGCTGGCGCGAGCTCCTCTTCAACACCTCCTTCCAGGATCGCCTCCCTGAGATCGGCGTCGTCA
>JBKJML010000077.1:0-4345 GCA_046596415.1 Gaiellaceae bacterium
CATCGACATCGCGCCGCGGTTGCGCGCCACGAGCTGCCCGTCCTCGGCGACGTCCTCCGAGAAGCGGGTGCAGCGGTAGCAGAGGATGCAGCGCTCGCGGTCGAGCGCGATCGCCGGCGAGATCGGGATCGGCTTGTCGAAGGTGCGCTTCTCGAAGCGCATGCGGGTCGAGCCCGGGCCGTAGCGGAAGGTGAGGTCCTGGAGCGGGCACTCGCCGCCCTTGTCGCAGACCGGGCAGTCGAGCGGATGGTTGACCAGGATGAACTCCAGGGTCGCGTTCTGACCCTCGGCAGCCTTCGCCGACGACTGTGCCGTGTGTACCACCATTCCGTCCTGCGCGGTCAGCGTGCAGCCGGCCTGGAGCTTCGGCATCCCCTCCACCTCGACAAGGCACATGCGGCAGGCGCCGATCGGCGGCCCGAGGCGCGGCTCGTAACAGAAGACCGGGATCTCGATCCCGGCGGAGGCGGCCGTCTCGACGAGCGGCATCCCCTTCGGAACCTCGACCGTACGGTCGTCGATCGTCACCTTCACGGTCTCGGGCGCGCTCACGCGGGCACCTCCGCGACGGGGCCGTGGGTGTGCTGGTCGACGGGTGCGAACAGGTGGTCGAGCGACGACTCGCCGGCCATCGGGCAGCCGTGGTCGAGGTGCGCCCGAAACTCGCCGCGGAACTTGTCGATGTAGCTCGCCACCGGCATCGCCGCCGCGTCGCCGAGCGGGCAGAGGCACTTGCCGAGGATCCGGTCGCAGACGTCGAGCAGGAGCTCGAGGTCCTGCGGCGTCGCAGTGCCGGCCTCGATCGAGCGGAGGATCTGCACCATCCAGCGCGTGCCCTCCCGGCAGGGGGTGCACTTGCCGCACGACTCGTGCATGTAGAACTGCGCGACCCGGAGGCCGAGCTGGACGATGCAGCAGCGGTCGTCGATGACGATGATCGCCCCGGAGCCGAACATCGTCCCGGCCTCGGCGAGCGCGTCATAGGAGAGCGCGACGTCGATCTGGTCGGGCAGGAGGACCGGCACCGACGAGCCGCCGGGGATGACCGCTTTCAGCGCGCGACCGTTCGGAATGCCGCCGCCGTGGTCGTAGATCAGCTCGCGCAGCGTCGTCCCGTTCGGGAGCTCGTAGTTGCCGCCGCGCACGACGTTGCCGGAGAGCGAGAAGACGCGCGTGCCGGTCGAGTCGGGGGTGCCGAGCGCCGCGTAGGCCTTCGCGCCCATGGCCAGGATCGCCGTCACGGTCGTGATCGTCTCGACGTTGTTCACGAGCGTCGGCGACGCGTACACGCCGGAGATCGCAGGGAACGGTGGCTTCGAACGCGGTTGGCCGCGCTTCCCCTCGAGCGATTCGAGGAGGGCGGTTTCCTCACCGCAGATGTACGCGCCGGCGCCGCGGTGCAGGACGACGGTGACCCCGTCGAGGAGCCCCGCGTCGCGGATCTCCTCCAGGGCAGCGCGAAGCACTTCGAACTCGGCCAGGTACTCGCCGCGGATGTAGATGAAGACGTTCTTCGACTGGATCGCGTGCGCGGTGATCAGGGCGCCCTCGAGGAACCGGTGCGGGACGCGCAGCATGATCTCCCGATCCTTGAAGGTGCCCGGCTCGGACTCGTCGGCGTTGATCACGAGGTAGATCGGCTTCGGCGTCGCCTCCGGCTTCGGGATGAAGCTCGCCTTGCGTCCGGTGGCGAAGAAAGCGCCGCCACGGCCGCGCAGGTTCGACGCGAGCAGCTCCTCGATCACGGCCTGCGGTTCCAGCGAGCGAGCCTTCGCGAGCGCCTGGAAGCCGCCGGCGTCGCGGTAGGCGGCGATCGCCGTCAGGTCGGCGTCGTCGGCCCCGGCCAGCACGATCTGCCGCTCGGTCGGGTTCCAGCGCTCCGCCATCGTCTCAAGCACGGCGTAACTCCTCGACGATCGCGGGCACGTCCTCGGCCTTGACGCCCTCGCGGTAGCGGTGGTCGACCGCGACGACGGTGCCCCAGCCGCAACCGCCGGCGCACTCGACGGTGCGCAGGGTCACCTCGCCGTCCTCGGTCGTCGTGCCCGGGTGGACGCCGAGCTCGCGCTCGAAGGCCTCCAGCACCTGCTGGGCCCCGACGAGCGCGCACGAGAGGTTCGTGCAGACCTCGACGAGATGTCGGCCGATCGGCGCGAGCTGGAACATGTCGTAGAACGAGGCGACCGCCATGCAGTAGGCAGGTGTCTCGTCGAGTGCTTCCGCAAGCTCGCGGAACGCCTCCGGCGAGAGCCAGCCGAAGCGCTCCTGCGCGAGCCGTAGCGCCGGCAAAGTCGCCGAGCGGCAGACCGGGTACTGCGCCCGGAGCTCCTGGATCTCCTGGAAGAGGCTGCTCAACGGTCCGTGTCTCCCATGACGGCGTCGAGCGAGCCGACGATCGCGATCAGGTCGGCGACCGCCGCCCCGCGCATGCAGGTGGCCGTCGCCTGGAGTGCGACAAACGACGGCGAGCGGAACTTGACCCGCCACGGCTTCGGCCCGCCCTCGGAGACGAGGTAGCAGCCGGCCTCGCCGCGCGGCGACTCGATCGGCAGATAGACCTGACCTTCGGGGACTCGGTAGCCCTCGGTGACGATCTTGAAGTGGTGGATCAGCGACTCCATCGAGGTGTGGAGCTCGTGCCGGGGCGGCAGCACGACCTTGCGGTCGTCAGCGATCCACGGCTCGCCGTCCATCCCCTGCAGGCGCTCGAGGCACTGCTCGACGATCCGCGTCGACTGGCGCATCTCGTCGACGCGAACCTTGTAGCGGTCGTAGACGTCGCCGCCATGGTAGACGGGGACGTCGAAGTCGACCTCGGGGTAGGCGAGATAGGGCTGCCGCTTGCGGAGATCCCAGTCGACGCCCGACGCGCGTAGGGTCGGCCCGGTCTGCCCGAGCGCGATCGCGTCGTCGGCCGAGAGGAGCCCGACGTTGCGCGTGCGCTCGTTCCAGATCTGATTGTCGTTGAGGATCGCCTCGTACTCGCCGACTGCCTTCGGCATCCAGGCGGTGAACTTGCGGCACTCCTCGTAGAAGCCCTGCGGCACGTCCTCGGCAAGCCCGCCGACCTGGAAGTAGCGCGTGTGCATGCGCGCGCCGGTGGCGAGCTCGTACAAGTCGAGGATCTGCTCGCGCTCGCGGAAGCAGTACCAGAACATCGAAACGGCGCCGATCTCCAGGGCCGACGTGGCGAGGTAGACGAGATGGGACTGGATCCGGTTCAGCTCGGCGAGCAACATCCGCATCCAGGTCGCTTTGCGGGGGACCTCGAGCGCGAGCAGCTTCTCGATCGCGAGCACGAAGACGAGCTCGTTGTTCTGGTAGCCGACGTAGTCGATCCGTGCCGGGTAGGTGATCCCTTTCCACCACGTCTTCTGCTCCATCGTCTTCTCGAAGCCCGTGTGGAGGTAGCCGATCACCGCGGAGAGGCCGGCGATCTGCTCGCCGTTCAGGTCGACGACGAGGCGGAGCACACCGTGTGTGGAGGGATGGTTCGGCCCGAAGTTGACGGTGAGGATGTCGCCGCTCTCGCGGTCTGCGTCCGAGAGCGGGAGGATCGTCGGCGTCGGCTTCGGGATCCGGGAGCCGGCATAGACGGGCGGACGGCGCTCGACGGTCGCCATTACTTGGC
This sequence comes from Gaiellaceae bacterium, assembly GCA_046596415.1. Classification (GTDB taxonomy): domain Bacteria; phylum Actinomycetota; class Thermoleophilia; order Gaiellales; family Gaiellaceae; genus JBKJML01. Next base: position 3,632 of record JBKJML010000077.1, read on the forward strand.
CTCCGAGAAGCGGACGGGCTCGCCGCCGATCGGGAAGTCCTTGCGCAGCGGGTGCCCCTGCCAGTCGTCGTCCATCAGGATCCGGACGAGGTTCGGGTGCCCGTCGAAGGGGATGCCCATCATGTCCCAGGCCTCGCGCTCGTGCCAGTCGGCGGTGGGCCAGAGGGAAACGACGCTCGGTACTGCCTGGCCGTCGTCGAGCCAGAGCTGGAGCCGGACGCGCGCGACGTCGTCCGCCAGGCGCAGCAGGTGGTAGACGACTGCAAAACGAGCCGGCTTCGGCTCGGGGCGGCGGGCGTAGCCCTGCGCGGCGGGGCGGTTCAGGTCGCGGCCGCCGGCGTTGCCGATGTAGCCCGCCACGCCCTCGGCGCCCCAGCCGAGGTAGTCGACCGCGGTGAGGTCGGCGAGGACGTTGAAGCCGAGCTCGTCGCGCAGGTGCGCGCAGGTCTCGAGGAGTCGCGTTGGATCGACGACGAGCGTCGTCTCACCGTGGGCCTCGACTGTCTCCACGACGCCGGGAACCGCTTCGTAGGGCACTAGCTCGCCACGCCCCGGATCATGTACGCGGGCGGAACACCGGCCTGGATCTTCTCGTGCAGGCGGATGATCCCCTCCATCAGCGCCTCCGGGCGCGGCGGGCAGCCGGGCACGAAGATGTCGACCGGAACGACCTTGTCGACGCCCTGGAGCACGGTGTAGTTGTTGAACATCCCG
>JBKJML010000243.1:0-11166 GCA_046596415.1 Gaiellaceae bacterium
TCCGGCGTCATGCCCGACCTGACCACGCTCGGCAAGGCGATGGCGAACGGCTGGCCGGTCTCGGCGCTCGGTGGCAAGGCCGAGCTGATGGACCTCTTCTCGACGACACCGGGGCAGCCCGTCTTCTTCGCCGGCACCTTCAACGGACATCCGGCGACCACGGCGGCCGCGCTCGCGACGATCGACAAGCTTCAGCGCGAGCCGGTGCACGAGCACGTCTTCGCTCTCGGCGAGCGCGCGCGCACCGGGCTCACAGCCCTCTACGAGCGGCTCGGCGTCCCGGTGGTCGTGGCCGGCTTCGGCTCGGTCTTCGTCACCTACTTCCTCGAAGGCCCCGTCGAGAGCTACGACGACCTGCTCCGAAACGACGTCGACTTCTTCGTCGGCTACCGCCGCGAGCTGATGAAGGAGGGGATCTTCGAGATCCCGCTCAACCTGAAGCGGAGCCACTTCTCCTACGCCCACACCGACGAGGATGTCGACCGGCTGCTCGCGGGCACCGAAGTCGCGGTGACGCGCTACCTGGCGAGCCGCTCGTGAGCTCACCCGTCACCTGCACGATCGCCCTGGACGCACCGGGCCGCCAGGTCGGCCGCCTGCAGCTCCCGAAGATCACGAACACCGGCGGCTGGGCCCACAGCTTCGTGCCGATCGCCTGCTTCGCGAACGGCGAGGGGCCGACCGTCCTCGTCTCGGGCGGGAACCACGGCGACGAGTACGAGGGCCAGGTTGCGGCGCTGCGGCTGATCCAGGAGCTCCGGCTCGAGGACGTCACCGGCCGGATCATCGTGATCCCGGTCCTCTCGATGGAGGCGTCGAAGGCGAACACGCGGATGTGGGCCTCGGGCGCGAACTTCAACCGCTCGTTTCCGGGCCGGCCGGACGGGCCGCCGAACGAGCAGCTCGCCGACTACCTGACGCGGGTGCTCTTCCCGCTGGCCGACACCGTGATCGACATGCATTCGGGCGGGCGGACGGCGTGGTTTCTGCCGTGCTCGCACATGCACGTCGTCGACGACCCGGCGCAGCGCAAGGCGATGCTCGAAGGGATGCAGGCGTGGAACTCCGACTGGCACTTCCTCTACATCGACGTCAACGGCACCGGCCTGCTGCCCGTCGAAGCGGAGGAACAGGGAAAGATCGTGATCACGACGGAGCTCGGTGGCGGCGGCCGCGTCCCCGCACCGGTCCACCAGCTCGCCTGGAGCGGCCTGACGAACGTGCTCCGCCAGCAGGGCGTGCTCGCGGGCGAGGTGCAGACGCGCGCCTCGCTCGGGCTCGCCGAGGCACCGATCCTCGACGGTCGCAACCCCGCGAACTACGTGATCTGCGAGGAGGACGGCATCTTCGAGGGCCTGATCGAACCCGGCACCACCGTCGTCGCGGGCGACCCCGTGGCGCGGCTCTGGTTCCCCACGACGCCCGAACGCGAGCCGACAGTGCTGCGTGCGCCGCTCGACGGGGTCCTCGCCTGCATTCGCTCGATCCCCGCCACCGAGGCGGGCGACGGCGCGTTCACGCTCGGCCAGCTGATCAAGCCGGAAGAGCTGCTCTGACGTGAGCCTGGTCGCAAGGCTCGGCGGACGCACTTTCGCCAGCCTGCGCAACCACCGGAACTTCCGGCTCTACTTCGCGAGCCACGCCGTCTCCTTCGCCGGGACATGGATGCAGCAGATCGCGGCGTACTGGCTCGTCTTCCAGCTGACCGGCTCGCCGGTCGCGGTCGGCGCGCTCGCGTTCGCACAGCTCCTACCGGTGACGGTTTTCGGCCTGGCGGTCGGCCAGGTGATCGATCGCGTCGACGTGCGCAGGCTTCTGCTCGTGACCGAGTCGATCCTTGCGTGCGCCGCGCTGACGCTCGCGGTGCTGACACTGACGGGCACCGTCGAGCTCTGGCACGTCTACGCGATCGCGACCTTCCAGGGGCTCGTGCTCACGCTCGGCAACCCGGCGCGGCACACGCTCGTCTTCCGAATCGTCGGCTCCGTCGACCTGCCGAACGCGGTCGCGCTCAGCTCGGGCCTCGGGACGATGGCCCGGATCGTCGGGCCGGGCCTCGGTGGGGTCGTCGTCGCGCTCGCGGGGCCTGGTGTGGCGTTCGCCGTCAACTCGGCCACGTTCGGCGCGACCGTGACAGCGCTCCTCGCGATGCGGGTGCAGGACCTCGTTCCGATCGAGCGGCCTGCGGGCCGTGCACGCTTCCGCACCCTGCTCCGCTTCGTGCTCCGGAACCGCCGCGTCACCGTCGCCTTCTTCGCGGTTCTCCTCCTGTCCACCGTCTCGTTCAACTTCGACGTCCTGCTGCCGCTCGTGGCCGGCGAGACCCTCGACGCGGGCGCAGGTGTCTTCGGCCTGATCGCCGCGCTGTTCGGTGCCGGCGCGCTCTGCGGAGCGCTGTTCCTGGCGACCCTCGGCCGCGCCAGCCTGCGCCTCCTGCTGCTCGGGGCGGGTGGCTTCGGCGTCCTCGAGCTCGTTCTGGCGCCGCAGAGCTCGCTGCTCGCCGTCTCCATCCTGCTCGTCCCGACCGGAATCTGTTATGTGATCTGGGGCTCGAGCGCACTCGCGTCGCTCCAGCTCGCGGCGCCTCCTCACCTTCGCGGCCAGGCTGCGAGCCTCTACTTCTTCGCGTTCCAGGGCGGAGCGCCGCTCGGCGGCCTGCTCGCCGGGTGGCTCACGAGCAAGGGCGGCACGGCGCTTGCGTTCGGGGTCGCCGGCACGTCTGCGATCGTCGTCGCGGTCGCCGGAGCCGCGGCGCTCCTCACGCTCGAGCCCGGTGCAGCCCGATCAGACTTGCGTCGCGTGTTCCGCGACGACTGCGGCGACGGTCTCGGCGGCACGGGCGATCTCGGCGTCGCCGATCAGCCGGTGGGTGACGAATCGAATCCGGCTCGTGTCTCGCTCCAGACCCAGGACTCCCCGCTCCGCTAGAAGCGGCAGCAGCTCGTCCGGCAGGAGGCCGGTGCGGCCGACGTCGACGAGGACGATGTTGGTCTCGATCCGCTCCGGATCGAGACGGAGGCCCTTGATCTGCTGCAGCAGCGATCCGAGCTTGCGGGCGCGCTTGTGGTCGTCGGCGAGCCGGTCGACGAGATCGAGGGCGAGCAGCCCCGCTGCTGCAGGGATCCCGGCCTTGTGGACCGAGGCGCCTCCGAGCCGCCGCAGCGTCCGGTGCGCCAGTTCGATCACCTTCGCGTGGCCGACGAGGATCGTTCCCATCGGTGCGCAGAGGCCCTTGTTCAGGCTGAACGCCACGGTGTTGACCGGCGCCGCCAGCTCGCGGAGCGGCACGTCGAGCGCGACCGCGGCGTTCGCGAGCCGTGCACCATCGAGGTGGACGTAGGTGCCGTGCTGCTGCACGGCCGCTGCGAGCGACGTGGTCAGCTCCGGGGTCATCACCGTCCCTCCCGCCCTCGTGTGCGTGTTCTCGAGCACGAGGAGCGACGCTTTCGTCTCGACGACGAGCTCCTCGACCTCGCCGGGATCAAGGCGGCCATCCTTCGCCCAGAGGGTGCGCGGCTCGAGCCCGGCGATCGCGGTGATCCCCATCGCTTCCGAGGTGAGAACGTGGGAGGACGCCTCCAGGACGACCGTTCCGCCGCGCGGTGCGACCGTGAGGAGCACGACGAGGTTCGCCATCCCGCAGGTCGGCACCCAGAGCCCCGCCTCCTTGCCGAGGAGGTCGGCGACGGTCTCCTCGAGGCGCTTGACGGACGGATCCTCGCCGTAGGTCGCCCAACCGAGCGGGGCGGCGCGCATCGCCTCCCACATCTCCTCCGTCGGCCGGGCGTGCAGGTCGGACCGGAGGTCGATCGTCTCCGGAAGCTCGCTCACCGGCGGAGGAGGTGCTTGCCGGGCCGCGCGCCCGTGTGCTCGCCCGCATCGACGACGAGCGTGCCGTTGACCAGCACGTGCTCGACGCCGTGGGCGTATGCGGTCGGCCGCTCTCTCGTCGAGACGTCGTCGAGCTCGTCGAAGTCGAAGACCACCACATCGGCGCTGTAGCCCGCCCGCAGCAGGCCGCGATCCCAGAGGCCGAAGTGAGTGGCGGGCATGCTCGTCATCTTGCGGATCGCCTCCTCGAGTCGCAGCGTCCCCTGCTCCCGCACGTGATGGGTGAGGTAATGGACGTGCCCGGCAAAGCCCAGGGGATGCTTCATGATCTCACTCAACGGCCCCTCGTCCTGGACGGTGAACGTGTCCACGCCGAGACAGAAGAGCGGATGGCTGATCATCTCCGCCAGGTGCTCGTCCGTGAAGAGCGTTCCGACGGTGTGGATCGCCTCGTAGTCGGTGCCCGCATCGGCGAGGATGTCGAGGTAGCAGTCCCAGGGATCCTTGCCGAGCTGCTCCGAGATCTGGCGGAAGTTGAGGCCACCGAGGTCCGGGTGCTCCGGGCTCGCCTGGAAGAACACGCGCTCCCACTCGCCCTTGTGGATGAAGCGCCAGTAGCGGTCACATTCGGTGCGGAGCCGCTCGCGCAGGGCGGGATCGCGGAGCTTCGCGGCAGCGGCCGCCGGGCCGTCGGCGGCGACCCACGGCGGCAGGATCCCGGCCATCTGGCCAAGCCCCTCCCGGAACGGCGTCGTGTCGGCGAGCACGTCGAGCCCCTGCTCGCGGCTCGCAGCCATCTTCTCGACCGCCCGCTCCCAGCCGCGCTCGGGGGCGTTCGTGTTGTGACGGACGTTCAGGTGCGAGATCTCGGCCTTCGTGCTGCCGGCACGCGCGACCGCGAGGAACTCGTCGATTGCCTCGAGCAGCCCCGAGTCCCGGTTGCGGATATGGCTCGTGTACATGCCGTCGTACTGACCCGCGACGGCGCTCAGGCGCATCAGCTCGTCGGTCGTCGCCTCGCGGCCGGGGTTGAACTCGAGCCCGGTCGACATTCCGAGCGCCCCCGACTGCATCGCCTCGTGGACAAAGCCCTCCATCGTGCTCAGCTGCTCGGGGGACGGCGTCGAGCCCGACACCCCGGCCGCGATCCGGATCGCGTTGTGGCCCACGAACCAGGCGAAGTTCGGTGTGTGCCCGAGCTCGGACAGGAACTCGAGGTGCTCACCGAAGGTCGACCAGGGGATCGTCGGCTTGTCGAACCCGAACGTGTGCAGGCGGCCGCGCATCGTGGGCTCCGACAGCGGCGTGACCGGCGCGTAGCTCCAGCCGCAGTTGCCGACGACCTCCGTCGTGACGCCTTGCCGGATCGTGCTCTCGGCGGTCGGGTTCGCGAGGATCGAGAAGTCGCTGTGGCTGTGAGGGTCGACGAAGCCGGGACAGACGATCTTCCCGTCGGCGTCGATCACCCGGCGGGCCGTCGCACCGGGCCCGAGCCGCCCGACAGCGGCGATCGTGCCGCCTTCGATCGCGACGTCGCCGAGGAAGGGGGGGCTGCCGGCGCCGTCGGCCACCCAGCCGTTCCGGATCAGGACGTCCAGCACTACTTCTGCAGCGGCACGTCGCCCACGGTGGGGCCGAGCCGGGGATCGAGAATGTCCCGCAGGCCGTCGCCGAGGAAGTTGAAGCCCAAAACGACGATCATGATCGCGAGACCGGGGAAGATCGAGAGCCACGGGGAGACGTCGACGTAGACACGGGCGCTGTTCAGCATCCCGCCCCATGAGGCCTCGGGCGGCTGGGTGCCGAGCCCCAGGAAGCTGAGCGCGGCCTCGGAGAGGATCGCGGTCGAGAGGTAGACGCTGACAAGCACGAGCAGCGGCGCGACGATGTTCGGGATCAGATGGCGCAGCATGACACGCCGGCCCGACGCGCCGAGAGCCCGCGAGGACTCGATGAACGGGTACCCCATCACTTCGAGCACGGCGCCCCGTACGACCCGGGCGAACGCTGGCGTGATCACGATCCCGATCGCGATCATCGCGTTGCGGCGCGTGGGCCCGAGCAGGCCCGCGATCACGATCGCGAGGACGAGCCCTGGCAGGGCAAACATGACGTCGACGAGCCGCATCAGCAACGAATCGACGATCCCCTGGTAGTAGCCGGCGAGCAAGCCGAGCAGGGTGCCGGCGACGAGCGCGATCCCGACGGCGACGACGCCCACCTGGAGCGACACCTGCGCGCCGTGAATGATCCGGGCGAGTGTGTCGCGGCCCAGCTCATCCGTACCGAGCGGGTTCGCCCAGCTGGGCGGCAGGAGCCGCTCGTCGTTCTGCGAGTCGGGGTCGATCCGCCAGATGAACTGGCCGACCAGCGCGACGAGGACGTTGAAGAGGATGATCCCGGCGCCGATCAGGCCGATCGGGTTGCGCCACTTGCCAAGAAACGCGAGGCGGCTGCGCCTCGGCATCGCCCCCCAGGCGCCCGCGTCGGCGGGGCCGCCGTCGGTGGCGAGCAGAGGCGCGGGGCGCCGACGGCCGAAGGGGCTCATTCGGCCGCGATCCTCGGGTCGAGTACGCCGTAGAGGACGTCCACGATCAGGTTGAAGGTGATGAAGGTCACCGCGAGCAGGAGCGTCGTCGCCTGGATCAGCGGATAGTCGCGGTTGGCGATCGCCTGGAGGAGCAGGTACCCGACGCCGGGGAGGCCGAAGATGATCTCCACGATCGCCGCTCCGCTGATCAGCACGCCGACCTCGAAGCCGACGACCGTGACCACCGGGATCAAGGCGTTCCGCAGCGCGTGGCGGTACACCACCTTCGGTCGAGAGACGCCCTTGGCGCGGGCGGTGCGTACGTAATCCTGGCCGAGCACCTCGAGCATCGTCGCGCGCACCATCCTCATCACGATCGCCATCGTGAAGACCGAGATCGAGATCGCGGGCAGGATGAACTGCGCGAGGTTCGCACCGAGGTCGTCGAACGGCGAGACGTACGAGAGCGACGGCACCCAGCCGAAGACGCGGGAGGTGAAGAGGAGGAGCAGGGTCGCGAGCCAGAAGCTGGGGATGCTCACACCGACGAGACCACCGATGCGGGCCAGGTAGTCGCGCGTCCCGTCGCGGCGCGTCGCCGAGATGACACCGAGTGGCAGGCCGACGACGACAGCGATCAGGAGTGCCAGGAAGATCAGCTCCATGGTGATCGGCAGCGCATCGCGCAGAATCGCCGAGACGGGCTCGGTGTTGCGGAGCGAGTCACCGAAGTCGCCCTGGGCTGCGTTGCTGATCCAGCGCCAGTACTGCCCCGGATAGGAGCCGGTGAGCCCGAGCTGCTCGCGCGCCCGCTGCTTGACCTCCTCGTCGGCTGTGACATCACCGCCGAAGAGGATGTCGATCACATCGCCCGGCAGCAGGCGCACCATGGCGAAGATCGCGACGGAGACCCCGAAGAGCGTCGGGATGAGCAGCAACGCCCGCTTGGCGATGTATCCGATCACGCGTCCACCCTTCCCCTAACCCTGCGCCGAGTGTGTGCACGACACGGGAAGGAGGGCCACATGATCGCAGCCCTCCTTCCGCGCCAGTTCAGCCTGTGACCTACTTCACGAACACGGACGTGTGCAGGCCCGTGTTGAAGTCGGTGAAGGCCACGTACATGTTGTTCACGCGGGTGTTGACCACCTGGAACTTGGTCACCGCGACAAGCGGGACCTGCACGAGGTCGGTCAGGAGCCGCTGCTGTGCGTCCTTGTACAACGGCAGGCGCTTCGCCTGGTCGAGCGTGATCCGGCCGTTCCCGATGTCGCGCCACACCTTGACGTTCCGGTACTTGGGGTACCAGATCTTGTAGATCGCAGCGCTCGGGTTGAACTCGGCCATGTAGCCGTCGACGTCACCACGCATGCCGCGCGCGGTGAGATCCCACTCGAACGTCCCGCGTCCGTTCGCCGCGGCGAAGGTGCCGGGCTCCTGGGCGACGATGTTGACGTCGATGTTGATCCGCTTCAGCTGCTCCTTCATCACGGCTGCAACCTGGGAGAAGTCGAGCGGGGTCGAGAACGTGGTGAGCGTGACCGAGAAGCCCTTCTCGAGCCCGGCGGCCTTCATCAGGCTCTTCGCCTTTACGAGGTCGAACTTCAGGTACTTGGTGCGCAGGTCGGCCTTGCTGAGCGGCCAGGAGCCGTAGCCAGGCGGAACATGGCCGCTGTACTCGCCGAAGCCGCTGTAGACCTTGTCGATGATCTCCTGGCGGTTGATGGCGTGGTTGACTGCCTGCCGGACGCGAACGTCGTGCCACGGCTTGCTCTCGCCCTCCTTGAGCGTCATCTGGAGCTCACGGAATGCAGCCGTCAGGCCCTTCAGGACCCTGAGGCCGCGGGTGCCGTTGATCGCCCTGGCGCTGTCGGCCGAGAGCGTCGCCCCGTCGATCGCCCCGGCGCGCAGCGCCGCGACACGGGCCTGCTCGTCGGGAATCGTCTTCAGCGTGAGCGCGTCCAGGTACGGCAGGCCCGGCTTCCAGTAGTCGGTGTTCCGCACGTACTCGGTCTTGTCGTTCGGCGTGAAGTCGACGAGCCTGAACGGCCCGGTGCCGATTCCCTGCCGGCCCGCGTTGACCTGCTGGTACATGCCTTCGGGCACGATCGGCGAGTAGCGGTTCCAGGCCAGGAACCCGTAGATCCGAGCGTCGGGCGCCTTGAGCTTGAACCGTGCGACGTACTTGCTCCGCACCTCGACGCTCTCGATTGCCGGCACCTGGCCGACGGTCGAGATGCTGCCGGGGAGCGGCGGGTTCAGCATCAGCTCGACCGAGTACTTGACGTCGGCCGCAGTGAGCTCCTTGCCGTTGTGGAACTTGACGCCCTTGCGGAGCGTGAAGTCGATCGTCTTGTTGTTGACGACCTTCCAGCTCGTCGCGAGCGCGGGGCGCTCGTTCAGAGTCGAGTTCCATTCGAGGAGCGATTCGTACATGGGTGCCTTACCCCAGTGGTTTGCGGTCAGGATCGCGCCGAAAGGAGCGATGTGGACCGGGTCCTGCTCGAGCGCCCAGGTGACCTTGCCGCCGCGCGGGGGCGGCGGGCCCTTGAGCTTCTTGTTGGGTGCCGCCTTGGCGGAGCCGACGATCGAGCCCGCAGCGACCGCGCCGGCGCCGATCGCGCCTGCCTTCTTGAGTAGGTCTTTACGGCTGAGGTCTCCCTCGGTCGGGGTCTCGCCGTGTGACTTGTCTGACATCGTGCTGCCCCTCCTCCTCTACCTCAGGGTGGTCAGAGGATCTGACCGACCCTTGGTGCCTCACCTTGGATGTCGTCATAGAAGACTGATTCACGAACCTCGAAGTTGGTGAGCCGGCCCACTGCCTCGGGGTCGAGCTGCACTCCGAGCCCAGGTGTTCGGGGAACTTGGACGAGACCGTCGCTCATCTCGAGCGGCTCCGTCAGGACGTCGTGCTCCTGCAACGGGTAGTGGGTGTCGCTGGCGAACGGGAAGTTCGACGACGCGGCGACGACATGGACGTTCCCCATCGTCGCAACGCCGAGCTCGGCCCAGCTACCGATCGTGCACCACTTGCCAGCGGCGTCCGCGAGCGCGCCGATCTGGTGTGCCCGCCGCAGGCCGCCTGCCTCGGACGGGTAGACGACGAGGACGTCGCAGGCGTCGGCCTTGATCAGCTCGAGCGCCGAGCGAACGTCGGTGCAGCCCTCGTCCGCGGCGATCGGGGTGGAGACGCAGCGCCGCACCTGCGCCATCCCGGCGAGATCGAAGTCGGGCACCGGCTGCTCGACGTACTGCAGGTCGAACTGCTCCAGGCCCTTGATCCACTTGATCGCAGCCGGAGCGCTCCAGATCATGTTCGCGTCGATCCGGATCTTCACGTCCTTGCCGACCCGGTCGCGGATCGCAGCGATCGTGTCGTGATCCTGCCCGAAGTCGCGGCCCACCTTGAGCTTGAGCTCGGTGTAACCGGCGTCGACGAAAGCGCCTGCCTTGCGCGCGTTCGCCTCCGGCTCGTCGATGAACAGATAGCCGACGACCGGCACGCGGTCCCGGCAGAAGCCGCCGAGGAGCTCCGCGACGGGAACACCGAGTGCCTTGCCCTTGATGTCGAGCAGTGCGATCTCGATTCCGGAGATGGCGTAGTTCGCGATCCGGCTCCAGTTGCGGGAGAACTCCTCCATCCGGTGCACGAGCCACTCGATGCGGAGTGGGTCCTGACCGACCAGAAACTGGGTCAGTTCGGAGTCGATGATCGTCTGGATCGTGGGCAGCGTCGGGCCCGGCGCCTCGCCGATGCCGACGATGCCCTCATCCGTGTGGATCTCGACGAGCAGGCCGGAAGCAGACATTCGAGTGCCGCCAGGCCAGACGAGCGGCTCTCGCATTGGAGTACGAACCGTCGTTGTATCGATCTTTGTGATCCGCACCGAAGTAGTTAAGATATGCCCCGTGCGCGCGGATTGTCAACTATCTTGACATTGTCGACTTGACTGCTCAGCCCACGTTACTGGCCTCCTTCGGCCCGGACAACGACGCCGTCGGTGGTCCGACGGCGAAGGCCGGGCCGCGGGGCCAGCAGATCGTCGAGATCCTGCGCAGCGCGATCATCGCCGGCCATTTCGAGCCCGGCGAGCGGCTGATCGAGGCGACGCTCTCCAGCGAGCTCGGCACGAGCCGCGGCCCGGTGCGGGAGGCGCTCCGCCAGCTCGAGAACGAGGGCCTCGTCATGTCCCTCCCCTATCGCGGCGCCGTCGTCCTCGGTGTCTCCGACGAGGAGGTCCAGAACGTCTTGATCCCGATCAGGCTCACGGTCGAGCGCTACAGCTTCGCGAAGGCGCTCGAGACGATGAGCGAGGACGATTTCGCCGAGATCGCAAAGCAGGTCTGGCTGATGGAGCAGGCGGCGAAGACCGGCGACCTGACGAAGGCGGTCGAGGCGGACCTCCAGTTCCACGACATCGTGATCTCGGCCTCCGGCCAGACCCACACGCTGCAGATCTGGCGGAGCATCTGGCCCCGGATCCGCGCCTACTTCTTCCGCTACGGCCGCAGCTCGAGCCTCGAGCAGATGGTTCAGGATCATCGCGACCTCCTCGCAGCGCTCCAGACCCGCGACCCGAAGCAGGTGATGCCGCTCCTCGAGCGGCACATCCAGGTCGCGACCCCGCCCCCAGGCCCGAAGAAGAAGCCCCGTTGAGCGAGAACGGCGCCTCGAACGAGCTCCTCCGCGTCGAGAGCCTCTCGACCTGGTTCGACACCGACAAGGGCGTGCTCCGGGCGGTCGACGGGATCGACTTCGAGATCGCCCGCGGCGGCACGCTCGCCGTCGTCGGCGAGTCCGGGAG
>JBKJML010000246.1:0-7536 GCA_046596415.1 Gaiellaceae bacterium
CGCCACCGTGCCGTCCGCTTCGAGCCGTTCCTGGAGGACGAGGTGATCCTTGCCTGCCCGCCGGGCCACCCGTTCGCGGGTCGGACGGTCTCACTCGAGGAGTTGCGCGGCGAGTCACTGATCGTCATGCAGGAGGGCGCCGGCGTGCGGCAGATCGTCGAGGACGAACTGCGCAAGGTCGGCACCAGGCTGCGCGATCTCGACGTCCGGCTCGAGCTCGGCCTCCAGGAGTCGGTACGAAGCGCCGTCCAGGCGGGGTACGGCGTGGCGTTCATCTCGCGCTCGGCCGTCGAGCCCGAGCTGGCTGCCGGCCGGCTCGCGGAGGCACACGTCGAGGGCATGGACGCGGTGCGCGAGGTGTCGCTCGTCCGTGCGACGGGGCGAGCCACCACTCGCGCCGCGGAGGCCTTCGTCGAGTTCGCCCGCACGCGCGTCGCGTGAGCCGCGTCTTCAGGATCGGGGCCGGGGCGCTCGCGGATCTCGCCGACGTCGCCGCCGAGCTCGGCCTCGAACGGCTGCTCCTCGTGTGTTCGAGCCGCAGCGCGGCGCTTGCCGAGCGGCTGCCGGTCGTGGGGGTCTACGCCGGCGTTCGCCCGCACGTGCCTGTCGAGACGGTGCGAGAGGCCGCCCAGCTCGCCCGCGAGCTCGACGCTGATGGTCTCGTCGGGCTGGGCGGTGGCAGCGCCGTCGACTCCTGCAAGGCGATCACCGTCGAGCTGCTCGACGAGCGGCGACTGCGCACGATCGCAGTGCCGACGACCTACGCGGGCGCCGAGTGGACGCCCTACTTCGGGCTGCGGCTCGAACCCGGGCAGAAGGGTGGCGGCGCACACGAGCTCGCCCGCCCGGTTGCGGCGATCTACGACCCGGAGCTCCAGCTCGATCTACCCGCTGCCGAGACGGCGGGTACGGCCCTGAACGCGCTCGCCCATTGCGCTGAGGCCTACTACGTCGAGGGACATAACGACGACGGCGACCGGCACGCAGATTGCGGCGCGACAGCGATCTCCTACGCCCTGCCGCTCGTGCTCGAGCGACCCGACTCGATCTACGCCCGCGCCCGCCTCCTCGAAGGGGCGATGCGGTCAGCGCTCGCCCTGGACGCCGCCGGCCTCGCGCTCGGGCACGCGATGGCGCAGGCGCTCGGTGGCCGCTACGACCTGCCCCACGGTGCGATGAACGCGATCTGCTTGCCCGCCGCGCTCCGCTTCAACGAGCCCGTCGTCCCGGAGGCGATTGCCCGCTTCGGTCGCGCGATGGCCACCGGCGACCCGATCGGCAGGGTCGAGGAACTCGCCGCACTCGGCGGCTTCGGGGGCCTGCGCGACCATGATGTGCCGGCAGGCGACCTTCCGTCCCTCGCCGAGGCGGTCGTCGTGCGCGCCGGAGCGAAGGCGAACCCGAGGCCCGCAACGGCGGGTGAGGTGGCGGAGCTGCTCCGCTCGGTCTGGTGAGGGCGCGCGCCCCCGCCGAAGCACCAAGGCTGCGGCGAGGGCGCGAACTTCGAGAACTGACGGCATGGCCATCGTCACCTACGACGCTGAAGATCCGCTGAAGCCGAACTGAACTGGCGTCGAGCGGCATGGGATGATGGTTTGACATGTCAGCGCTCGAGTTCCGCCTGCTCGGCCCGCTGGAGGTAGACGCCGCCGGTACTCCCGTCCCGCTCGGGGGCCCGAAGCAGCGCGCGCTCCTGGCGTACCTGCTGCTGCACCCGGGCCAGGTCATCTCCGACGAGCGCCTGATCGACGAGCTCTGGGGCGAAGAGCCACCCGCCACTGCCCGCAACACGATCCAGGTGTACGTCTCGCAGCTGCGGAAGCTCGTCGACGGGGCGATTCGCCGCTCGGGCGCGGGCTACGCGATCGAGGTGGAGCCAGAGGTGGTCGACGCGCACCGCTTCGCCCGGCTCGTCGCGGCGGGTCAGGCCGCGCTCGCCGTGGACGATCCGATCCTCGCCCGCCGGCTTCTGGAAGAGGCGCTCGGCCTCTGGCGCGGCGCCGCGCTCGGCGGGCTCTCGGGCGAGTCGTTCGTGAGCGTCGAGGGAGGGCGGCTGGAGGAGGAGCGCCTCGCCGCCCTCGAGGCGCGGATCGACGCCGACCTCGCGCTCGGGGGCCACGGCGACGTGGTGGGTGAGCTCGAGGCGCTCGTCGCCGAGCATCCGCTACGCGAGCGCTTTCGCGTGCAGCAGATGCTCGCCCTCTACCGGGCGCAGCGGCAGGCGGAGGCGCTCGAGGCCTACCGCCGCGCCCGCGAGACGATGGTGGAGGAGCTCGGGATCGAGCCGGGGCGCGAGCTCCAGGAGCTCGAACGGGCGATCCTCCGCCAGGATCCGGAGCTCGAGGCGCCGGTGGGGCCGGCGGCGGTCGAGGCGCGCGAGGTCCGCAAGACGGTCACGGTCGTCGCGGTCGCCCGCCCGGGCGGGGTCGGCGACCCTGAGGCCTCGCGGCGGCTCGTCGAGCGGGAGCTCGCCGTCGCCGGCCAGGCGGCGGCCCGGCACGGAGGCACTGTCGAGGGTTCCAACGAGGCGGCGCTCGTCGTCTTCGGCCTGCCGGAGCTCCACGAGGACGACCCGGTTCGCGCCGTGCGCGCCGCCGCCGAGCTTCGCGAGGCGCTCGGCGAGGTAGCCGCGATCGGGATCGCCACCGGCGAGGTGCTCGCCCAGGATGCAGTGCTCGTCGCCGGCGACGCCGCGGCTGCGGCCGCCCGGCTCGCAGCGCATGCGCAGCCTGGGGAGGTGCTCCTCGACGACGCCACGCACGCGCTCGTCGCCGACGCGGTCGACTGCGAGCGCCTGCGCCGCCCGTCCGGCGCCTGGCGGCTGCTCGGCGTCGTGCCGGGCGCGCCCGGCTACGCACGCCGCGAGGATCTCGACCTGCTCGGACGTGCCGGTGAGCTTGCCGAGCTCCGGCACGCCTTCGAGCGAACCCGCACGGCGCGCTCGGCTCACCTCTTCACGCTGCTCGGGCCGGCCGGGATCGGCAAGTCACGCCTCGTGCGGGAGTTCTCGGCCGAGGTCGCCGCGGACGCACGCGTCCTGGTCGGCCGCTGTCTCGCCTACGGCGAGGGGATCACCTTCTGGCCGCTCGCCGAGGTCGTTCGCCAGGCCGTGCCGGACGCGACGCTCGAGGGGATCCGGGCCGCGCTGGGCGATGACCCCGACGCCGAGTCGATCGCCGGTCGCATCGCGGGAGCGATCGGCCTCGCCGAGGTCCGCGCCGGCGCCGACGCGATCTTCTGGGCCGCGCGGCGCCTCTTCGAACGCCTCGCGGCGGAGCGGCCGCTCGTGCTCGTCTTCGACGACGTGCAGTGGGCCGAGCAGACCTTCCTCGACCTGATCGAGCACCTCGTCGAGTGGACGAAGACGGCGCCGGTGCTCGTCGTCTGTCTCGCTCGCCCCGAGTTCCTCGAGGAGCGGGTGCGCTGGGGTGGGCTCGCAGACGCGACGACGCTGATGCTCGGCCCGCTCTCCGACGCGGAGAGCGAGGAATTCCTCGACCGCCTCTTCGCGGAACGCCCGCCTTCGCCCGAGACGCGCGACCGGATCGTGGCCGCGGCCGAGGGCAACCCGCTCTTCATCGAGCAGATGGGGGCGCTGCTCGACGACGACGACGCGCCGGCGCACGACGAGCCCGTCGTGCCGCCGACGATCCATGCGCTGCTCGCCGCGCGCCTGGAGCGGCTGCCGCGTGAGGAGCGCGACGCGATCGAGCGCGCCGCCGTGATCGGTCGTGAGTTCTGGGCGGGCGCCGTCGCGGCGCTCGACCCGGCGGCCGAGCCCGAGGCCGACGGGTCAGCGCTCAGGTCGCTCGTGCGCAAGCTGCTCGTGCGCCCGGCAGACTCGCGCTTCCGCGGCGAGGACGCCTACCGCTTCCAGCATCAGCTGATCCGCGAAGTCGCCTACGACGCGATCCCGAAGGCGCTCCGCGCGGAGTTGCACGAGCGCTTCGCGGACTGGTTCGAGCGGACGGCGCCTGCAGCGGAGCCCGAGACGCAAGAACTGCTCGGTTACCACCTCGAGCAGGCGTTCCGCTATCGCAGCGAGCTCGGGCTCGGCGGCTGGGAGACGATCGGCGTCCGGGCGCGCGAGCTCCTCTTCGCCGCGGGCCGGCGGGCGGTGACCCGCGGCGACGTCCACGCTGCGGTCGGGCTACTCGGCCGCGCGGCCGAGATCACACCGCTCGAGGACGAGCCGCGCGCGGACGTGCTGACCGAGTTCGCCGAGGCGCTCCGCGAGTCGGGTGACTTCGCCCGCTCGGACTTCGTCCTCGCCGAGGCGCTCGCGCTCGCCGCGGCAGGCGACCACCGCGCCGTCGAGGCGCAGGCGACGCTTGCGCGGCTCCGGGTGCGGATGGCGACGACGCACGACCTCGCCTCGGCCGAGATCGAGCGGGTGGTCGAGGAGTCGATCACGGCACTTGACGAGCTCGGCGACGAGCGCCGCCTCGCCAAGGCCTGGTTTCTGCGGGCCTGGCTCGAGTGGCTCGGCTGCCGCGCGATGGACTCGGCCGAGTCGTCTCGCCGCTCGGCCGAGCACGCGAGACGGGCCGGCGACGAGCGCGGGCAGGCGCAGGCGCTCCACCTGCTCGTCGGCGCCGACCTCTTCGGGCCGACGCCGGTCGCGCAGGCGATCGAGCGCTGCGCGGAGGTGATGCGCGCGCTGCCGGCGCAGCGGCGCGTGACCGCCTCGGCGCTGCGGGCGACGGCCGGTCTGGCGGCGATGGAAGGCCGGTTCGAGGACGCGCTGGCGATGCTCGCCGAGGACCGCGCCATCCTCGAGGACCTCGGGCTCCGGGTCGCCGCGGCAGGCGCGTCGGAGATCGCGGGCACGGTGCACCTGCTGGCGGGCGACGCGGAGGCGGCCGAGCGGGAGTTGCGGCACGGCTACGAGGCATTCGAGCGGATGGGGGAGCAGGCCGCACTCTCGACGCTTGCGGCGATGCTCGCGCAGGCGCTCTACGCACAGGGCCGTGACGATGAGGCGCTCGCGTTCACGGCGATCGGCGAGGAGTCGGCGGCGCCGGACGACCTGCACACGCAGGTCCAGTGGCGCGGGGCACGCGCGAAGTTGCTCGCTCGTGCCGGCGGCGCGGGCGAGGCGGAGCGCCTCGCCCGTGAAGGTGTTGCGCTCGCCGACCGGACGGACTTCCTCGTGATGCGGGGGAACGCCGTACTCGACCTTGGCGAGGTGCTGCTGGCGCTCGGCCGCGGCGATGAGGCGGCGGCGGCCGGCGACGAAGCGTTGGCGCTCTACGATCGCAAGGGCGCGACCGCGTTGGCGCTGCGAGTGTCTAGTGGCCGTCCGTCCAGGTCATGATGTCCCCTCCCTTCGCTTCGCTCGACGAATGAGCAGAAGCGTGCGCGAGGGCGCTGAACGGCGGCTGAAGGGCGGCTGAAGAGGGTTTCTAGCTCGGGGTCGGCAGGCGGCGCGAGATGGCTGCGACGAGCGGATCGGTCAGGCGGGAGACGACCCGCACGATCGCGGTGAGGGGCCGCGAGCCGAGGCGGGAGACAGCCACGGCGGCGGCGGCACCGACGAGCGCGCCGGCGAGCACATCACCGGGATAGTGCACGCCGAGCAGGACACGCGAGACCGCGATCAGCGTCGCTGCGGCGAGAAAGATCGCGCCGATCCGGCGGTTGACGAGCAGCACCGCGACGGCGATTGCGAAGGCCGCGGCGGCATGGTCGCTCGGGAACGACGGGTCGGGCGAGGGCGCAGTCAGCAGGACCGTTCCGTCCGGGTGCGTCGTGAACGGCCGGGCGCGCAGCCAGATGTGCGCGATCGCCTGGTTCGCCAGCATCGCGACGGCGGCGGCGAGCAGGGCGTTCGCGGTGGCGAGCTTCCAGCGGAGCGCCCCGTAGGGCCGGGCGAGGAACCAGAGCGCGAAGGTTGCGACGACGAAGAGCGGCACGCTCAGCCTGCCCCATCCCTCGACGACGTCCTGGAGCCCGTCGCGCCCACGCAGGGCGCCGTTCGCCAGCTGGAAGAGCGTCCAGTCCATCGCCGCAGTGTAGAGACGCCGAATTGCCACTCGATGGTATAACTGATGCTTATGCAGATGATTAGCGCTCGCTGGTACGATTGACGCACATGTCATCGACCTCATCCTTCGACGTGCTCGTGGTCGGCAGCGGCGCCTCGGGGCTCGCCGCAGCGGTCTCCGCTGCGAACGCGAACGCCCGGGTCGCCCTCGCCACCAAAGGCTCGATCCAGGCGTGCAATTCGGCGAAGGCCCAAGGTGGGATCCAGGCGGCGTTCGGCGAGGACGACTCGCCCGAGCAGCACGCCACCGACATCTACAAGAGCTCGCACGAGACGGCCGATCCGCAGCTCGTCGAGGCGCTGACCGGTGACGCGCCCGCGGCGATCCACTGGCTCGAGGAGCTCGGCGTCGAGTTCACCCGCGACAACGGCGGCTACCGCCTGGCGCGCTGCGGCGGCGCGACGCGCAAGCGGCTGCTCCAGGTCGGCGACCGCACGGGGCACGCGATCACGAAGGCCCTGCGTGACGCGTTCGAGTCCGGGAGCGGCACGCTGCTTGCGAACAGCCCCCTGGCCTCGCTCGAGCCGACCGCGAACGGCTGGCAAGCCCGCTGTGGCGAGCACACCGTCGAGGCCGCCACGGTGATCCTTGCCGCCGGCGGCCGCTGCTACCGCGAGGCCGAGGAGCGCGGCGAGCTCTCCACGAACCATCCGAACGCGACGGGCGAGGTGACGCAGATCGCGCTTGGCCTTGGTGCGGAGGCGCGCGATCTCGATGCGCTCCAGTACCACCCGAACGGCGGCGCCTGGCCCGACACGATGCAGGGCTACTCGATTCCCGAGACGACGCGCGCCTACGGCGCGGTGCTCCTGAACGCCGACGGTGAGGAGTTCACCGACTCGCTCGGCCCCCGTGACGAGGTCTCCCAGGCGATCTTCGACGAGGTGACCCAGGGTCGGGGCGTCGAGACGCCGGACGGGCGCCCGTCGGTCTGGCTCGACACGACGCGGATCACGCAGGCCGACGCCGACGTGTCGCTGCCCTACATGCTGCGGCGCTACCGCGGCGCGGGAATCGACCCGCTGACCGAGAAGATCTACACCTACCCCGTTCTCCACTACCAGAACGGAGGGCTCGTGATCGACAGCGCTGCCGCGACGACGCTCGCAGGCGTCTATGCGTGCGGTGAGATCGCAGGGGGAACACACGGACGGAACCGGATGATGGGAAACTCACTGCTTGAGTGCTGCGTCTTCGGCAGACGCGCAGGACGGGCAGCCGCAGAGAAAGCGAGCGCATGACGACGATGACAACAACCGATCTCGCCGAAGTCGTGGAGGACGCGGCCGCGCACCTCTACGTCTGGGCGCTGAAGGACATTCCCCAGGACCTGCGCGACGCCCTGGCGCGCGCGCGCGATACCGAGACCTCGGTTCCGGGGAAGCGGGTGCTGGAGACGATCCACCGCAACATCTCGATCGCCGACGACCAGAAGAACCTCGTCTGCCAGGACACCGGCATCGCGGTCTACACGTGCCGCGTCGGCGAG
>JBKJML010000091.1:0-8491 GCA_046596415.1 Gaiellaceae bacterium
CTGGGCTAGCGATTTCAAACTAGCCCACTGCCGTCGTATCCGACGACGATCCTGTTCATCATGTCGCCGTTCTTCCCACCGCAAGACGCGTGCCAAAGGCGGCTAGAGGCTTCACACAACCCTCTAGGCCACGCGCTCGGCCCAGTCGCCGTAAAGGCCCGTGTAGGCCCCGCCTCGCGCCATCAGCTCCGCGTGTGTCCCCTTCTCCACGATCTGCCCGTCGGCGAGGACAACGATCAGATCTGCACCCTGGATCGTCGACAGCCGGTGGGCGATCACGAACGCAGTTCGCCCGAGGAGCAGACGGTGGAGCGCGCTTTCGATCACACGCTCGGTGCCGATGTCGACCGATGAGGTGGCCTCGTCGAGGATCAGGATTCGTGGGTCGGCGAGCAGCGCCCGGGCGAAGGCAAGCAGCTGCCTCTGCCCCAGTGAGAGTCTAAATCCCCGCTCGCCGAGTTGTGTGTCATACCCGTTCTCGAGCTCACGAATCCAGCCGTCGGCACCGACCGCAGCAGCTACCTGTTCGACTTCCTCCCTCGCCGCGTCCGGCCGGGCGAAGGCGATGTTCTCGGCCACGGTGCCGGCAAACAGGAACCCTTCCTGCGGCACGACGCCGAGCTGGCGCCGCAGCGACTTCTGCTCCACCTCGCGCAGATCGTGCCCGTCGATCGTGATCCGGCCCTCACGGACGTCGTAGAAGCGGGCGATCAGCTTGGCGATCGTCGACTTGCCGGCGCCGGTCTGGCCGACGAGCGCCACCGACGTTCCGGCGGGAACGTCGAGGTCGATGCCGTGCAGCACATCGGGCAGCGACCCATACCCAAACCGGACACCGTCGAAGCGGACGTTCCCGTCGATCCGCGGCAGCGCGAATGCGGCGGGTGCGTCCACGATCTCGGGCTCCTCGTCGAGCACTTCGATGATCTTGTCGAGCGCCGCGGTCGCCGAGAGGAACGTGTTGTAGAGCTGCGACAGCTGCTGCACCGGATCAAAGAAGTTCGCCAGGTACAGGAAGAACGCGAGCAGCGTCCCGATCGAGACCTGGTCGTTGACGAGCAGGTAGCCGCCGTAGCCGAGCACGATCGCGGTCGCGAGGGAGGCGAGGAAGTCGACGACGGGGAAGTAGAGGCCGTTGAGCACGATCGTCTCGTAGTTCGCGTCGCGGTAGAGGCTGTTGATGCCGCGGAAGCTCGCCTGGTTCCTGGGCTCGCGCGCATAGGACTGGACGACGCGCATGCCGGCGATATCCTCTGCGAGCGTCGCGGTGACGAGGCCGATGCGCTCGCGCACCCGGCGGTAGGCGCGGTTCGAGCGGATGCGGAACCAGATCGTGGCGAGCGCCATCAGCGGCAAGACCGAGAGCGTCGCGAGCGCGAGACGCCAGTCGAGCACGAACAGCACGACGGCCGTGCCGACGAGGAGCATGAGGTTCTGCACGAGCGATGTGACGCCGTCGGTGATGAGCGTGTCCAGTGCCTCGACGTCGTTCGTGATGCGGCTGACGATCACCCCCGTGCGATTGCGCTCGAAGTAGCCGAGCGAGAGCCGCTGCAGATGCGCAAAGAGCCGGATCCTCAGGTCTGCGAGTGCCCGTTCGCCGACCCAACCGGTCAGGTACGTCTGGAGCGAGGAGAGACCGAAAGCGACGAGCCCGGTCGCGACGAACGCGACGACGATCCACGCGAGGGTCTGCAGGTCGCCCGTCTTGATGCCCTGGTCGACCGCGAGCTTGGCGAGAAGCGGAGGTACCAGCGCGACGAGCGTGAAGGCAAACAGAGACACGATCGCGCCCGCTGTGCGTGCGCGGTAGGGCAGCGCAAGCCCGACGAGGGTGGCGATGCGGCGCCGCGTCTGTCGCCACGTCCAGTCGCCGACCGTGCCGCCCCGCTCCTCCGAGAGATGGGCGCCCGCCTGCCAGACCTTCACGCGGACACCCCGATCTCCTGGAGCAGCCCGTAGTCATGGATCTCGCGGTAGACCGGGCTCGTCTCGAGGAGCTCGCTCTCCGTGCCCCGCGCGACGATGCGACCGTGCTCCAGCACGATGACAGTGTCGGCGAGCGCGATCGTCGAGAGTCGGTGCGCGATCACGATCGTCGTTCGACCCCGCATCGCTTCGGTGAGGCCCGCACGAATCAGCGACTCCGTGGTCGCATCGACGGAGGCGGTCGCGTCGTCGAGGATGAGGATCCGCGGGTCGATCACGAGCGCACGGGCGATCGCAAGCCGCTGCCGCTGGCCGCCGGAGAGCGTCACCCCCCGCTCGCCGATCACCGTGTCGTAGCCGTCGGGAAGCTGCTCGATGAAGGGGTGGGCTTGCGCAGCACGCGCGGCCGCCTCGACGAGCTCCTGCGTCACATCGGGCACACCGAAGGCGATGTTGTCGCGGACGCTCGCGGAGAAGAGGAACGGATCCTGTGAGATGACCCCGACCTCGCGCCGTAGCGACCGCCTCGTGACGTCGCGCACGTCGGCACCGTCGATGAGCACGCTCCCGGCGCTCACGTCGTAGAAGCGTGGCACGAGCGAGGCAAGCGTCGTCTTGCCCGAACCGGAGGCGCCGATCAGGGCAATCGTGGTTCCGGCCTCGATCTCGAGATCGATTCCCTCGAGCACGAGCCGGCCCGGGTCGTAGCCGAAGTCGATGCCGGCGAAGACGACGCGGCCGGGGCCTGCAGGCAACTCACCGGCACCGGATCCATCCGCGACTTCCTCGGGCTCGTCGATCACCTCGAAGAACCGCTCTCCCGAGGCGGTGGCGCGCTGCGCCTGGCCGATCCACAGACCGAGGCTGCGCAGCGGTACGACGAGCATCGTGAGGAGAAGGTTGAAGGCGAAGAAGCCGCCGATTGTGAGATCGCCCTGAACGACGAAGTGACCCGCCGCAAGAAGCACGCCCGCCTGCGCGAGCGTCGGCAGAAACGTGAGCAACGGCACGTACAGGGAGCGCTGGGTGTTCGCGCGCACGGCCGCTTCGAAGACGCCGTCGGACGCGCGCCGAAACTGCTCCTCTACCTGCCCCTCCTGGGCGAACGACTTGACGACGTGAATGCCCACGATCGACTCCTCTGCAACCGTCGCGACGTCCCCGAGCTTCTGCTGCACGTCGCGTAGGACGGGGTGGGAGACGTGGCTGTAGCGATACGCGACGCCGACGAGCAGCGGCGTGATTGCCAGGGCGAGTAGCGCGAGGCGCCACTCGTAGAAGAAGAGGACGGCGGTGACGGAGCCGATCGTGATCACGTGCTGGGCGAAGAAGATGAGGCCGTAGCCGAGGAAGAAGCGGATCGTCTGGAGGTCGACGGTCGCCCGCGACATCAGCTGTCCGGTCTGGTGCCGGTCGTAGTAGCCGAACGAGAGGCGCAGCAGACGCGCGTAGAGGGCGTCACGCATGTCCCATTCGACGGCGAGGGCCTGCTTGCCGGAGATGAACCTGCGACCGAGCATCAGAACCGCCCTGAGCAGGCCGACGGCGAGGATCGCGCCGATCAGGAGGGCGAGCTGATGGCCGTCCTGCCCGCCGCGGAGCTCGTCGATGACGAACCCCGTCAGCACGAGGACCGCGATCGCGGCAGCCTGCGAGAGGATCGCGAGAACCGTCGAGATGGCGAGAGACGACCGGTACGGCCGCAGGAATTGCAGCAGGCGGACGAAGGTGCGGGCGTTCGAAGGGGCGATTAGATCATGGTAGGCGCACCTCACATCCTGCTTCACTCCGATGGAGCGCCGAGTTCCAGGAAGGTGACGTCCTCGCCACCGAGACCAGTGCTCTCGTCTAACGTGGCCGAAAAGGCCATCTTCAGTTCACCAAGCTCCGCACCCCGGTCCTCGGGTTGGTCGAGAACATGAGCGGCTTCGAGTGCCGCCACTGCGGCCACCGTGAGGAGATCTTCGGCAGCGGCGGCGCCCGGCGGTTCGCGGCGGCGAGCGGGGTCCCCTTCTTGGGCGAGATCCCCCTCTCCACGGATATTCGCACGACCTCAGACGAGGGAACCCCCATCGTCCAGTCCATGCCCGAGTCGCTGAGTGCCCGCGCCTTCCTTCGGGTCGCCGAGAACCTCGCGGCGCAGGTCAGCACCCTCAACATGGGTGGAGCCTCCAGCGATCGACCGGAGATCGCGGAGATCACGCAGCCATCCGAGAACGAGGTGCAGATTCTCTGGCAGGACGGGCACGAGAGCATCTACACCGGCTATGCCCTGCACGTGGGCTGTAGGTGCGCGCTCTGCGCCGACGAGATCTCAGGGAACACGCGGCTTCGCGAGGAATCGATCAGCAAGGATGTCCGGCCGCTCTCGATCGACCCGGTGGGCCGGTATGCGATCCGCTTCCACTGGAGCGACGGGCACTCGACCGGCATCTACACGTTCGAGCATCTGCGGGAGCTATGCCCCTGCCCGATCTGCGCGGACAATGCCGAAGCACGAGCACGATAGAAGAACCCGTGGAAGCCGGGAATCCAACTTCAGGCGTGTTAGGGAGGTCGGACGCGGCCTCGCCGCCGTCTGCCAGCGAAAGCTGGTCGACGATGCCACGCATTAAGTCGCTGCCCGTCGCCGAGCGGCCGCGCCGGCCCGAGTGGATGAAGGTCCGCGCGCCGAGCGCGGACTCTCGCTACCTCGACGTCAAGAAGCTGATCCACGGCGCGTCGCTGCACACGATCTGCGAGGAGGCACGCTGCCCCAACATCGCCGAGTGCTGGGGCCGCGGCACGGCGACCTTCCAGATCCTCGGCGACACCTGCACCCGCGCCTGCCGCTACTGCTACGTCCACTCCGGCACGCCCGACGGCCCGCCCGACCCGCTCGAGCCGCTGCGGCTCGCGCAGACCGCGAAGCAGATGGGCCTCAAGCACGTCGTCGTCACCTCGGTCGACCGCGACGACCTGCCCGACAGGGGCGCCGGCCACTTCGCGGCCACGATCCGCGCGCTCAAGCGCTACCTGCCGGACGCGAGCGTCGAGGTGCTGACGCCCGACTTCCTCGGCGTCGAGGAGGACGCGCTCGCGACCGTGCTCGCGGCGCGGCCGGAGGTCTTCAACCACAACATCGAGACCGTGCGCCGGCTCCACCGCCGCATGCGCGGCGCCAAGGCCTCCTACGACAAGGCGCTCTGGCTGCTCCGCCGCGCGAAGGAGCTGGCCGACTACCCCGTGCTGACGAAGTCGGGGATCATCGTCGGCCTCGGCGAGACGAACAACGAGGCGGTCGAGACGATGCGCGACCTGCGCGCGCACGGCATCGACGCCGTCACGATCGGCCAGTACCTCCAGCCCTCGGCGAAGCACGCGCCGATCGACCGCTGGGTGCATCCCGACGAGTTCCGCTGGCTGCGCGAGCAGGGCGACGCGCTCGGCTTCGGCTCCGTCTTCTCGGGCCCGCTCGTCCGCTCGAGCTACCGCGCGGACGAGCAGCTGCACGCGGCCGAGACCCGGAGCGCGGCGGTCGAGCGCTGACCCCATGGAGCGGCTCGGCGGCTCGCAGTAAAAACGGTCGGCATTCGACGACGTCGAGTTCTCCCTCGCGCGCGGCGAGACCGTCAGCCTGGTCGGCACTTCCGGCTCCGGCAAGTCCACGCTCCTGGTGCTGCTGGCGGGCCTGATGCTTCCCGATTCCGGCGCGCTGTGGTTCGACGGCGAGGACGTCGCGTGCATGGACGAGCGATCACGCGCCTCGCTCCGTGCCAGCCGGATCGGTGTCGTGCTGCAGAACGACAACCTGCTCCCGTTCCTGACGGCGCGCGAGAACGTGGAGCTCGCGATCGAGCTTGCCGGCGGCGACCTCCGCGACGGTCGCGCCGAGTCGCTGCTCACCGAACTCGGCCTCGGCGATCGCCTGCATGACCTGCCGCGCCGGCTCTCCGGCGGCGAGTCGCAGCGGGCGTCACTGGCGGTAGCTCTCGCCAACCGCCCGGAGCTGCTGCTGACGGACGAGGTCACCGCCGAGCTGGACTCGGAGAGCGCAGCCTGCGTGCTGGACGTCATGCTCGACGCTGCGCGAGTGCAGGGGTTGACGGTGTTGATGGTGACCCACAGCGCGGAGCTCGCGGAGCAGACCGACCGCCGGCTGCGGGTCGTCGGAGGGTCGGTGATCGACGGATGAGCGGCGCAGCTCGGATCGACGTGAACGCCGTCTGGAAGCACTTCGCGACGTCGGCCGGACCGGTCCGCGCCGTGAACGGCGTCAGTCTCCGCGTCGACGCCGGTTGCAGCCTTGCGATCACGGGTCCCAGCGGCTGCGGCAAGTCGACGCTGCTGTCGCTGATCGGCGGCCTCGAAGCCCCTGACGAGGGGCTAGTCATCATCGACGGCGACGTCGTCTCGACGATGCCGGAGCGTGAGCGGGCGCGGCTGCGGCGCGAGCGGATCGGGTTCATCTTCCAATGCCACAACCTGCAGCCGTTCCTCACCGCGGTCGAGAACGTCAGCCTGCCGCTGGCTCTGAGCGGGGAGGTCGAGCGATACGAGCGATCACTCGAGCTGCTCGCTGGGCTCGGGCTCGCCGGCGCCGCGGACCGCTTCCCCGATCAGCTCTCCGGGGGCGAGCGACAGCGCGTGGCGGTCGCCAGGGCGCTCGTCCACCGGCCGAGCGTGATCCTCGCCGACGAGCCGACCGGCTCCCTCGACGCCGACAACTCGGTCGCCGTGCTGGACGTGCTCCAAGCCGCGCAGCTGGCGCTCGGCGCGACCCTGATCGTGATCACCCACGACCCGACCGTCGCCGAACGGCTGGACAATGAGCTCCGGCTGCGAGATGGCGAGGTGATCGTCCCCGAGCTTGCTGCGGCGCGCCAGGACTGCGAGGGCGGGCGTGTTTAGGTACGCGCGGCGCGACCTGTTGCGGAATCCGCGCCGGACGCTCGCGGCGCTGGTCGGCGTCGTGCTCGGCGTCGGCCTGTTCTCGAGCGTCCTGTTCTTCATCGACGGGTCGGGCGCTTCGATGACGAAGCGCGCGGTCGCCCCGGTGACGCTCGACATGCAACGCGTCATCACCGCCCCGTACGGCGAGCGGCTCATGTTGGAGGAGTCGTTGACGCCGCGGGGCCCGCTCGGTGCAGGCGCCGAGACGCTCGTCAAGCTGACCGTCCGGAACAAGAGCGCGGCGCCGGTCAACGAGGTCGTCGTTCGCGACACGACCCCGGACGGCTTCGCGTACGTGCCGGGATCGGCGATCCTCGGCCGTGTACCGCTCCCGGATGTCAACGGCGAGAGCCCGTTCGGGCACGGCTTCGCGGCGATCGGATACAACGCCGGCACCATCGCGGCCGGGGAGACGGTCGAGTTGACCTACCGCGCCCGGGCACGCCAGGCGGTGCCGTCCACCGCCGCCGTCCGGTTCCGCGGCAGCGTCTCGAGCCGGGAGAACCTCGTTCCGCTGCCGGCAAACCAGCCCCGTCTCGTCGCCCAGGACGCCTTGCGGAAGCGGATTGCCGCGATCCCGGGCGTCGCCGCCGCGGACGAGCTGGCGTTCGCGAGCCTCCCGCCCGGCTCGTTGAGCGCCGGTGCGGTGCGCGTCGACCGCCCGATCCGGGTGTTCGGGTTCACGGCCGCCTATGCCGTCCACCATCCGGCGATCAGGCTCGCTGCCGGATCGTTCGAGCGGCACGCCGCGGTGCTCAGCCCCGAGGCAGCGGACGCGCTCGGCGTCTGGCCGGGCGGATCGGTGTCGATCAGCCTCCCCGGCGGCGCCCGGCCGATCAAGCTCGAAGTCAGCGGCATCGCCGACCTGTCCCCCGTGGCGTACGTCTCGAACGCCCAGCGGATGTGCTGCGCCCGCTCAGGGTCGATCATCACCGTTCGAATTTCGCGACCAGCGATGCGCTCGCCGACATTCAAGTATCCGAGAGGCGCTCTGCTCGGAGTCCCGCCGAGCTTCGCCTTCTGGCGGAGGCCTTTCATGGCTTCCGCGCCGAGATTCTGGGAATAGAACTCAGCAATGGTGGCCATGATGCCGTGCAGGAGCTTGCCGCTCGGCGTGTCGTCGATGTTCTCAGTGGCCGAGATCAGCTTCGCGCCGGCCTTCTGGATCGCCGCGAGGATCTCCACGTCGTCTGCTCGGTTTCGTGCGAGCCGATCGACCTTGTGGACTATCACGAAGTCGACGTCTCTGTTCGTCCGCAGGTAACGGAGCATGGCCTGGAGTTGTGGTCGGTCGGCGCTCTTTGCGCTCTCTCCCCGATCCATGTACTCGTCGATCACGACGGCGCCGGCCTTCTCGGCCGCGCGCACGCAGGCCTCGCGCTGCGCGGGGATCGAATACCCCTCGCTGGTGTAGTCGGTGTCCGCCTGCGAGCTGGTGGAGACCCGGAGGTAGATGACGGCCTGCTTGGTCGGCGAGGCGTCTGAATGGTCCTTGTGCTCCATCGTTTCCCCTCTAGTGGTCTCTCCGGCAAGATGGCTGCCGTTTGCAGGATGCGTGGTGTTCGCTCGCGAATTGCCTCGTCGTGACTGTTCGGTGACGATGGAGGCGGAGATGGCAGCGCACGCGAAG